>JAZRSH010000011.1:0-49098 GCA_045651405.1 Christensenellaceae bacterium
AATTTTCTCATAATAGCCCTCCTTATAACCCTAAGCTTTCAAGCCATTGAGTTTTGAAGTCAACGCTTTCAGAAGCTGTTAATATATCAACTGGGCTAAAAGTAATTAACTCAATTGATGGGGTTAAATATTTTTTCATAAAAATTTACCTCCTTTAATCCATAATATAATATAGTAAAGAGATTAGTAAGAATATGAATTAGTGAAAAATTTTATTATTTTATTTTATAAAAATATAGAAAAATAAACACTACCGCATAGTAATATACTATACTGGTTATATAATTTTATCATATATTTTTCAAGTTGTAAACACTTTAACGAAAAAAAATCATTTTTTTATTAAATAATTTTTAATTGAGGTATTTTTTTTGTAAAAATGGATAAATTTGGGCTGTAAATACACCAAATAGAAATTACTTGTATTGCTTTTGGGGTATAAAAAAAGAATTGCGAAATTAATCGCAATTCTTCTTTTTATTTTAAGTTTTTATTAAAAGGTTAGAACCAAGCAAGACAAGGCTCGCGATAAAGTTTGGGTGAGATAGACCTTTTTGGTCATCGAAATCAAACTTTAAAGCAGAAACGCAGTACCCAGACGGTTATAAACTTTTAATTTTTCCAAGTAGGAACACCGTCAACGATAGTCCAGTAATCAGCGCTGAACGATGTGTAATCGTTGTTAGCAGCTTTCATTGCAGCGTAATCGTCGTACGCTTTAACACCAACAAGTACGTGGTCAACAGTTAAAGTTTTACCTGCTATTGCTAATAATTCGTTAACTTGTTCATCAAGAACTTTACCTACAGACGCTACCTTTTTACCGTCTCCGCTGAGTGTGAACTCTACTTGGTTTTCAGCAAAACCAGGCATTGTTGTTCTGTATAATACAGGTGCAGATGAGATTGAGTAACAGTTTCTAAATCTCATAACAGCTGACATTGTTAAGCCACTTGAACCAAACATATAGAAATTCTTACCTGCTTCAACTTGAGCTTGAACTTCTTGAGATACATTTAAATAATCTATAATTACGTTTTCAATAAGGACTGTACCAGGTAAAGTACCTTGTGTTAATATACCTACGTTTTTATCAGCACCATAAGTTATAGAATTTATAGAAATATAAACGTTTTGGAACATACCTTCGTAACCGTTGAACTCGTTTGCGTAAGATTTACCCCTGTTAAAGTTTTTAGCAAATAAAGTTGAATAATAACCACCAAGGTTAACGTTTGTAAACGCAATGTTTTTAATAACAGGCGCGTTCATATTTGCAAATAAACCACAAGATTTAACAGTTAAACCGTCGATAGTGTAGCCTTGACCGTCAAGTACGCCTCTAAAGCCTACGTCTACAGATACACCGTTACCTGGGTAAACAATTTTTCCGCCGTCTTTGTTTGATTCGAATTGATGTTCATCAAGTTCTAATGCGCTTGCATCGATGTTTTTACTTAATACAAAGTAACCGTCAACTTCGTTGTATACGTTTTGGTATTTCATTGTGAAGTATTTAAGGTCTTCAGCTTCGTCGATAATCTTAGTGTAAGCAAGTACGTTATTTAAAATAACAGTTTTGCCTTTTATGATTAACGTAACTTCTTGCGCAACGTCAACTGACCTATTTCTACCTTGGTTAACTTTTGAGTTATTAGAGATAATAACTTCAAGGTCTAATACGTCAACTTCTTCGCCGTTTACTTTGTAAGTGTCAATATCAGCAAAGGTAATTTCATTAAAGTCTACACCAGCAAGTGCTTTGTTAAGTGATACAAGGTCTAATGATTTATCATCAGCAGAATATAATACTTTCGCACCTACTTCGATTTCGTTAGAGTAACCGATAGTGATAACCTTTTCAATAACAACGCCTTTTACGATTGCAGATGCAACGATTTCGTAAGTGCCTTTGCTTGTTGGAACTTCTGCAAGTCTTACCTTGTTACCGTTAACAACGATACCTTCAACACCAGTAATTGTAGTTTCTACAGGGTTGCCGTTACCGTCAACGATAGAAATTGTTAATTCAGTAGTATTGTTAGATAATACGATTTTACCTTCAACAGGGTTTTCACCGTTCATAACAGATACGTCAAACGTACTAACGTAAACGCCTTTCCAGTAAGGTACGCCGTTTTCAACTACCCAGTAAGTAGGGTCGAAAGTTTGTAAGATTTTAGCATTGTTTGTTGCATCTGCTTGCATATCAGCGATAGTGTGGTATGCTTTGATACCCTTAACTACTTCGATAGCATCTTCTTGGCTTTGAGTTTTCTTGATAGGACTAAAGCCTGTGTGAGGTGCAAGTTCTTTTTCGAAATCATCGATGAAAGTAAGGTCTATCTTACCAGTTTCTGCATTTTCTGTTTGAACTACTTGGTTTTCAGCAACGATGTATGATGCCCAAGAATAGTCTGTGCTACGTGGTTGTGATAAACCGATAGGAGCATAAGAAATTGAGAAACAGTTTTTGAACATTTCGTTCTTGCTCCAAGTTTGAGCACGTTGTGGAGCAAACGTAGAGATGTTTGCAGAGTTATCGTTATAAGTAGTAACCCTATTTAATACGTCTTCAGGAGCGATTGCATATTCTACAACTACGTTTTCGTGTACACTGTTAAGTGAGAATTTTTGTTGGAATAAACCGCCACCTTTCTTTGGAATGTCGTCAAAATGAACGTACATATTTTTAATAGTAGACGTACCTTCTTCCCAGTGAGCGATTAAGCATGGGTAGTAACCTGAAAGTTTTGTGTTAACAAAGGCTACGTTTTGGATAGTACCACCGTTAAGTGAACCGAAAATACCCCTTGTGTTAGCGGTAAAGTTTTTAATAACGTGGCCGTTACCTTCAAACACACCCATTAAACCGTTTTTACGTTCAGAACCGTAAGGGCCTGTACCATATTGAGGCATAGAGAAGTTAGATGCATCAATATCGTTAGCTAAATAGTAGTAATCTACGTACTCAGGATATAACGAGAAGTATGCTAAGTCTTCAGCAGTCTTAATATATAAACCGTAAACAAGAAGTTCAACGTTGTAAATTTCAGTAGAAGTACCGATAGTTACAACAGTATTAAGTGCATCGTCTTTTAAACCTTTAATGCCTAAAACTTTATTGTCTTGAACGATAAGTGGTTTACCGTCTTGAGATGCTTCGATAATAACAACGTCATCTGTACCGTAAATTTTGTTTGCGATAGTTTTTTCTTTGTAGTTATCTTGTGCATCTTTGAAAGTACCTAAACCAGTTGAGAAGTTTATTAACTTAGCTTGGTAATCTGCTACAGGACGAAGAACGTTAATGCTAAAAGTCTTAACATATTCAATGCCTTCGTATTCGCAAGAAACGTTGATTTCTACTTCACCATAAAACTTAGCAGAAACTGAATCGCCAGTAAAGTCAATAATGCTATCATCGCTTAATTCATAATTGAATTCAACGTTTTCAATCTTATTGCCTTCTGCATAGAATTCAGGTACGAATGTGTTAGTGTTTTTATAATTTACGCCGTCAAAACTTGCATGAGTGTAAAGTTCGATGAAGTCTTCAGACGTACCTTGTAAAGAAATATACGCTTCAGTCATAACTTTTACAGAGAAGTCTTTACGAAGAGTTTGTGCATTAGATGCATCAAAACCTCTCCAAGAACCTTCAATGTAGCAGTTTGCAACGTTAACTTTGTCTTGAGCAGTTAAAGTATAACCGTCAAAAGCAACGATGCTGTCATCAGTAGACACAAAATTAAATTGACCGTCAGTATAAATTCTACCCCTGTATTTAATAGCAGGTTGGAAAGTTAAAGAATCGCCTTTATATAAAACGTATTCTTTGTTAAACGCCGCAAGGTCGATAATTTCAGGTACTGATTCGTCAAAATCAACGGTTACAGCACATTTTTTAGTAACGTCACCGTATTTTGCAACGATATTAGTTGTACCTTTGTTTACTGCTTCTATTAAACCGAATTTGTCAATAGTTGCAATGCTTTCGTCTTCAGAAGAAAACTCTACGCTTAAACCTGGCGCTTTGTTTGTGTAAGCGGTAACTGTAAAATAGTCACCAACTATCATTTTTACGCTAGTAGTACTAAGTGAAACTTCTGCAACTACAGGGGTGGATGGAAAATCCACACCACCGCCTTGTGAGCCAGAATCACCACAATCACAACCTATACCCATCGTTAAACCGAATAACATAAAGGTTGATAATACTGCTAACAAAAGTTTTTTTGTTAATTTTTTCATAATATTCATCCTTTATATTAATATTGTTCTAAGATAGAGTTGATAGGTTGACCTTCAGTTACAGTTGAGAAGCTGTATGTTTCAGCAATAGGTTGAAGTCTTGCTTTCCACATGAATAATTCTTCATCGCTGAAAGGTCTAACAAGAAGACCTGCGTGAATTTCGAATATTGCATATAATGGGAATACAGATTCACAGTCAATTCTATCTTTAATTGTGTAGTATAAGTTAGGGTCAGAAACTTTATAGTGTTCAATATCTTCAAGTGCTTTGTCAAGTTGGTTAATCCATCTTACAAGTACTGGATATGGATATTGCTCAACAGTAAATATGTTGTTCTTTTGTTTCCAGTCTGTAATAGATTGGTGATACATCTTGTAGTCCATGTAAAGGTTAAGCATTGTATCTGCTGCATCTTTAAACATTGCGTCAAAGAAGTTTTCTACAAGAGTGTTAGTGTCAAGAGTTGAATCCCAACAAAGTTCCATTTCAACGTATTCTTCAAGTTTTTTGAAACAAGTGTTGTTATTACCTGTATCTACTTTTTCGTCGAAGAAGTATTCAGTACCAACAGCAGCATAGTATTGGAAAGTATCACTGTTCATGAATGATAAGTTATCTTGGAAATAAGTACAGTTAGATTGCCAACCAGCATATTGCCAAACCCATAAGATATCAGTAAGTGATGCCCAACCATCTAAGTGGTTTCTATAACCAATGTTGCTTTCGTGGTACATACTGTCAGTAGTAGAACCAGATGCAGCAAGGTAAACACCTACGCCGTCTGCCATTTCGCAGTTTGGTGCGCAAACCCATTCGCCTGTTTCTTCATCAAAGTGTGCAGGAGGGTTAGGAATTGCTGAGTATGCGAAGAATACAAGTTCAAGTGTATCTCTTCTGTATGGTTCATTTTCAGGTTGAGCCATCCATTCGTCAACAAGCGCTCTTACTTCGTTACAGAATCTAATGATTGCACCACATCTTGAGTTGTCGTCTGCTACCATTTGTTGTGCACAAGTAGTACAGTTACAGTGAGAAGTGAAGTCTTCGATTGTGATTGTAACTTTGTTCATGAAAGGTGAAGTTGCCCTTGGGAAGATTTCAAGTGAGTTTTGAATCTTTCTTGCACAGTAATTTACCATTCTGTCACGAGATGCTTCGTTACCCCTTGCAGTATAGCAAAGTTGGTTACCACCGTCTGAGAACCATTCAGGTTCACAGTCAGGGTGATCAGGTGGGCAGAATTCTAATACGTTGTGAATTCTGGCACTTGGTTTACCACTTGTAGATGCTTCAGAATAGTTTTCGTAGAAATCTTGGTAGATAGGGAGAAGATAGTCGTTACCGTTATCAGGTCTTCTCATACGGTAGTTTCTATTTTCGACATCTTGAATAGCAGTTTCACCAAGAGCCATGTTATCAATAGCACTTGCACCACCGCTTACAGTACCCCAACCAGTAGAAACTGTTCTGTAACCGATATCAGGGATATTAGTTACGTTAAATGCTTTAAGTGGAACGTTTTTAACGCCAGTATCGATTTCTAAGCAGTTTCTGTAGTAGAATTCGTAGTTAAAGTAAATGTCCATAAAGTCATATACTGAGTAAACTACGCCCGCACCAGGACCACCTAAAAGGAAGATTGTTTTACCTAAAGTAATAATTCTTGTACCATCGTTTTTGAGTGATGGAGCATCGAATTCAAGGTTTGCTTCAGCAAGAGCATCTCTTGCAGTTTCAAGGAAAGCGTTATTACCAATAGAAATGTATTTTACGTCAGGAGACCAAGTTACTTCAGTATCCCTTACTACTTTCATAGACGTAATGCCAGTAGCCCTTGCAAAAAGAAGTTTAAATTCTTCGTATGATTTAGATAAGATTTTATCTAAAGTTGCAGGTAATACGATAGCGTAGTCGGTAACGCCGTCTTTAACAAGCCATTCACCTTCAATATCAGGAGCAGTAAAATCGTGTACACCTTCGGTGTATTTAATTTTTTCGATAGGCTCCATAGTTTCTTCAACTACGCCACTTTCTTCAGTACAAGCAAAAGCTGTAACTGAAAGGGTTAACATTAAAATAATAGTTATAAGTGTTCTTGAAATTTTCTTTAACATATATTAATTCCCTCCTTTTAAGCCTTTACCATAAAGTTATAAGTTTTGTATACATAGTTACCAGCCTTGTCCCTACAAATAAGGTCTACACGGTGTAAGCCTTCTTCAATGATGAAGAATGAACATTCGCCAAGTACGAAACCTTCTTCTTGGTCACTTCTGTTCCAGTAAGTGTTAGAGTAAGATGTCATATTAGTTACCATTACTGCAACGTGACACTCTTCATCAGGTGTAACGTTATCGCTTACTTGGTAAGAAATAGTAATCTTTTGACCTAATTTAACGTTGTAAATATAGCCTTCTTGATAATCATCAACAGTAATTACAGGCGCAACTCTATCAGTAGCAGATAAGTAGTATCTTGCTGATACGTAGTTACCGTAAATATCTTTAGCAGAGTAAATAACTGAGTATTCACCTAAATTATCAAGTTTAATTTGAACGTCTTTAAACGCGCTGTTAGAACCATCAAGTAAAACACCGTCAACACTTCTCATGAAAGTATCGCCAAATTTAACTGAGTAAGTCATTGTAGTTAAATCGATAGGAGAAAGGATATCAGCATAGTCAGGAGCGTAAATTGTTACAACTTCGCCTACGTTGAAGTTACCAGTAGTTCTCTTAACGCTAATTTCAGGAACGTTAGTATCGTCGTGTGATTCACCTAATAATTTTTGGTTGTTAATAGTTCTAATGTGAATACCTGATTCACCATAAATACCGTCAAGTTCGATATCTAAATAAGCTCTGCCAGAAGGTAAAGAGATATCATAGTCGATAACAGTTTTACCAACAACTAATTTTCTTACAGATTTATCGTACGCAACAGTTACGAAAGAATCCATAGCGAATGCTCTATCATAAGCATATTTTAAACCGTCGTTAATAGAAATGTAGCTTGTAAGCATGTTTCTACCAACAGTAATCTTAGTTTTGTAAGAAGGGTCTTTAACGTCAGTTAAAATAATGTTAACTCTTTCAAAGTTACCGTATGATTTATCAACTTTGTATTCAACGTTTAATTTGTCATAGAAAAGTGAGTTAACAAACGAAAGTTTGTTAGAACCAGTTGTTTTAGTAGACCTATAGATAATGTCTGTAAGTTCCCAACCTTCGTCGTCGAATTCTTCAACGGTGAAAGCACCATCTTCGTATTGGAAGTAGTCTTTCATCTTGATAGTATAATCCATGCCGTATTGAACGTCAACAATGCTTACAACGTCACTAAGGATATAGTTTTCGTCGTTTACTGCGTATTTAACTTGAGCAGTCTTTTCACCAGTAATTAAGATTTTGTTTACGTCAGCAATCTCTGTGAATTCGCCACCATCAAACGAAATGTAAGCGGTTACCTTCTTAGCGTTAGGTTCGCCTTTTGTAAATTCGTAAGCATTGAATTCTCTAAGACCGTAAGTTGCATTTTTAATTAAATATCTTTCAAGGAAAGGAGTATCTAAGAAAGCAACAGCATCTGATGCAACACAGTTTACTTTGTATTCAAACGGATCGTCAGAACGATCGTAAATATCATCTTTAAGGATAAACGAAATAGTGTATTCGCCAGCATACTTAGGTATAAAACTAAGACCGCTTGCGCCAACTTCGTTGATAACGTCTAAACCTGTGTAAGAACCGATATTGATAGTTTCTTTTGCACATTTAGCAACGATATCTAAAGAAACTTTACTTGGGTCGTTTACAGTTGCAACCGTAAACGCAGGTAAAGCTGTGTTTTCGCCTGCCTTAAGAGAGGTTAAAGGCTCAGTATCAACAGATAAACTCTTACCAGTACCAGTATCTACACCGTAAACTCTAAATACTTCAACACCTCTGTTGCCGTATTTATCAACTGCGCTGTATTCGATATAGTAAGTATCTACAGCATCAATTTTGATAGCACCGTTAACAATGTTAACGCTTGCTTTATTTGCGCTGTTGTAGTTACGATATACCCTTGTTTCAACACCGCCAACTAAGTTAACGTCGTATGCAACTGCTTCAGGAAGAATGAAAGAGTCACCCTTTTCACAGTATACTTTAGTTAAGTCAGTAGCAGGGAATTTGATTGCAGGTGCAACTTTATCTTCATAAACAAGGTAATCAGTTGGGTTGTTTGCATCATAGTATGATTCAACTAAATAATCACCTTGGTCATTACCGATAGAAAGGATATCAACCCTTCCTTCTTTAGAAAGGTTGTAAGTAGCACATTCAACAGATACGAAAACTTCGCCAGTAGTGAAACCGTCGAATAAGTTAGTACCATAAATGCTTGTAGACCTTAAGTCGTTTACCATAACAGCTTCTTCTACAGGTTTTTTGCTGTTATTAGCATAAAGTCTTTGATTTTCGTAATCGTAGTAGAAGTTAAGAGCACCAGCACCACCGTTTGAGTTTTTACCAATAGTAGTAGAACCGTAACCGTGTTGCCATTGACCGTAGTTACCTAAACGGCAAACACCACGGATTGAGCCAACGTAATATTCTTTAACAGTATTATTTACGTTACTGCTATCAGGATATTTTAAGCCACCGTCAGTTTGGTGGTTAGTACCTACCCTTGTATAAACTGTACCACCGCTCATTTGAAGAAGAATTTCTGCAAACGTGCCTGGTTCGTAACAGTCAGTAAGTTTAATTTTTACGTAAGATGCAATCGCTTGCTTATCATATACAAATACAGTATTGTTGAGACCTGTAATGTCGTAAAGTCTGGTATCAAGCGAAATAATGCTTGCTAAACCGTTAGCATCAGCATCTTTAAGGTTGATAGGTTTGTTGTACTTAAATGCACAACCTTCAGCAAGTCTTAAGATAATACCTTCTTTTTCTGTGTTCATAGTATTATCATCTAAAGAATCAAAATCACTTGCTGCATTCATTTCTGCAGTTACAGGAGTAATTGAACCACCTGTAGAAGTGAGATAGTAGAGTTCGCTACTAACTTTGAAAGTTTTTTCAGCAGTTACGTTTACTACGCCATCTTTGAAGAAGTATCTAAGTTTGTATTCACCAAGTTCAGAGAAAGCAATAGCGCTTTCTGTGATTTTAACAATTTTGCCACTTGGAAAAACTAAAATACCATCACTTGCAGTTTTAGTAGAACCGTTGTAATCAACGTCTATAGTGAGAGGAAAAGCAACTTTTTCATTAATGTCGTAATTGTCGCTAACGTCAGTAGCGGTAATATCAACCGTTACAGCATTTACGGGCGCTTGATTTTTGTAAATAGATGCGCCAACGTATACGAACATTGCTATTGCCATTAATGAAACAATAAGTTTTTTTACGCTGTTTTTCATATTTTCTCCTTAATTTATTTTTATGCCGTATATCTATATATAATATAAGCAATAAATTTGTTTTTATTAAGGGGTGCCAAAGGAATTACACCCCTTATTACTTTAAAGTGTATATCGCATTACCCCTACCCGTTTACACGAGATAGAATAATTGAATTATAACATCAAATTGTATACTTGATTGTTATTTTCTTTTACGGTGTTGAAGTGATATAAGGTTGCTACAAAAGGACTAATCAAACGCAAGTAAGACAAGGCAAATCCCGCAGATAAGAGTATACATCTTTTCAAGGGGTTTAACGCAGTATTACGAAGTGTTTCATTAGGACTTTAGCGACCGTTATTACTGAAACGCCGTTTTATTCTTTAATACCACCCATTGATACGTTACCCATAAGTTTGTCTTTTAAGAGTACGAAAAGAACGAGAAGTGGGATACAAAGTACCATGAGTGATGCTACCCTGATTGGAACCCTGTCGTATCTTGTCATAGCACCTGTAGTCATGTAGAAGATACCGTATGCGATAGTAGGTTTTGTAGGTAAGTAGATAAGTGGTGTGTTCCAGTCGTTCCAAGCAGAAACGAACATTAATACCATTACGGTAGAAAGTGTTGTTTTTGCAAGTGGAACAATAATGGATACAATTACCCTGAATTGTGACGCACCGTCAATTTCCGCAGCTTCTATGTAAGTATCAGATAAGCCTGAATAGAAGGCGTAGAAAATTAAGAAGTAGGTACCGTTTACTATACATTGTCTTATCCAGTGTCCGTAGAACTGGTCGTAGAAACCTATTTGACGAGTAAGCGTAATCATCGCTGGCATTGTACCTACGATAGGCATTACCATCGTAAAGATTTCAAACATATAGAAGAATGTACTGAATTTATATTTATATTTAGCACATAAATATCCATATATTAATGACATGAACGTAGGAAGTAAACAGCAACCTGCACAGTAGAATACAGTATTTACTAAACAGTCAAAAATAGATGCGTTAACTTCGTGGAATACAGGTTCATTTGGGTTGAAAAGCGTATAGTAGCTTTTTGTTAAGTGAAGATTGAAGTTCTTGATAAGAATCCAGTAGTTAGCAAAGATATGGTCGTAACCTTCTTCGAGACCTGCAAATTTTGACCAGTAGTCAAAACGTGGTAAACCTACTTTGTTTGTTCTAAAATCTTCAAAGTGCTTAAATGAAGTGTAGAAACCCCAAATAAGTGGAACGAATAAACTTATTGAATATACAAGTAACAATATCATGAAGGTTATTACGAACACGTTCAAGTTCTTGTTTCTTGATTTAAAAACTTTCTCTTTCATAATTACCTCCTATTAATGGTCACTTGGACCGTATTTTTCAAGTAAGTGTCTTACCGTTAAAGTGATAGGTAAGATAAGTGCCGTAATCATTAAGCCTAACGCTGAAATTTCAGAGTAGCTTAAGAATAATTGGTCTTTTGAAGGGTCACCTTTTGGTGCTATAAGGTCAGACCTTAATGATTGTACGTAGATGAAGTAACCTACAGTTTGGAATTCTGCCGTGTCTTTAAAGAATGTATATAAGCCCATTTGGTCAGTAAAGATACCAGAAATACCCATTACTAAGAATGTGATAACCGTTGGGAATATCATCGGTAAAGTTATGTAGAAAAATTCAGATACTACGTTTACACCGTCTAATTGAGCCGATTCTGAGATTGATTCGTTGATACCACTCATCGCACCAGAATACATAAGGATGTTCATACCAAAGCCCGTCCACAGGTTGTAGAATACTACGACGCCCATCTTGTTGGTCGTCATTAAACCACTTTGAATGTCCGTTCTTCCAAACGAGTTCATTACCGCGACGTAAACGTCTTCTACGATATATTCGTATAAAAGTGTTAATACTACGGCTGAAATAATTGTTGGCATGAATAACATTACCCTGAAAAGTTCAGACAACATGAACTTTTTGTAGATGTAATAAGAGAACACTAACGCAAGCGTCATACCTACACCAAGTCTAAGTACGTATAATAAAAGCGAGTTCCAAATCATATCCGAATATTTTGCATAACTATACAAGTCAATTATTCTTTTGAAGTTATCAAGGAATACGAAGTCGATTTGATATTGCGTTGAAGTACCTTCTGAATATTTTTGGAAGGCCATTGCAAGAGCACTAAAGTTCGCATATACATAGAATATAGATAAGTGTATTACAGGGTAAATCATGAGTAAGGTATAGAAAATAAGTCTTTTCTTTTCCCTACTCAAAGGAAGTTTTACTTTTTCTTCATTATTAACTTCATTAAATCCGTTAGGATTTACTTCGTTAACCGTCATTTCATTTTCCATAAGTCTTCTACCTTTAAATTTTAGTTTACATTACGCCGTAAAATTACGGCCTTTACTTTAGTCAAGTCTTCTTTTGGGTGTTTCAACCCTTTATCATACAGTTTATAAAACTGTTGTTTTCTAACTTTAAAAAATATACTAAAAATAGCTTGCAATATAAGTTTGATTTTAAAGAACTAATCAACATAAGTAATGAGATTTGCAAAACACACAAATAAAAGTTCCTTTTAAGCCGTTTTAACAAAGTATTACACAATGTTTTATTAGGACTTTATCAACTATTATTGCTTAATTACCGTCTATTTCTAAAGACGCAATTTGCTTTTAGCCCAAACGGACTAAAAGCAATTGCATGTTTTTATTTTATTTAACGTATTTAACGTTAGGGTCTTCTGTGATATTTGAAGCAGGGCCACCGCTGTACATTGCTGCCCATGAAGACTTATCTCTCATACCATATTCGAAAGCTTCTTTAGTGCCGTGTCTACCAGCTCTAAATTCTTCCATACATGTTAATTGTGAGTGACAAGCGAACGCACCGTCTTGGAAACCTCTCGCGAAGAATGTAGTGTTACTGTAGAACGTTTCGTTGTTACCTTCGAATCTTAATACGTAACAGTTCTTTCTTGATTCCCAAAGTGAGCTACCGAATGAGTTCCAGCCAGTAGTGTGTTCAGCTTTAACTTGGTAGTTCATTGGTCTTGCTAAGTTAGATTCAACTGTGAAACGAGAAAGTTCGTCATCAGTGTGGAAGAATTTAACCCAATCTTCAAGCGCTTGCATAACTGCAGGGTCTTTAGCAGCTCTTGAGTTGAATACGATTGCAGAACGTGAAGTATCGATAAGTGTAGGTCTTTCACCTTTAATGCTTTCAGTAATGCCACCTTTTGAAGTTGCAGTTGCATCTTCACCAGTTACTTGGTTTTCAAGGTTTACAGGAAGTGACATCCATCTGATATCTCTATCGCCACCAGCTTCAGGATATAAAGTATTGAAGTAGTTGAAGTTGTTTCTGATAGTTGATTCGTTGTACCAGTAAGATGCTTCGATTAACATACCAATCTTATCGTTTTGACCGTAACCAGAGTAAATGAAGTCTAATTGACAGTCGATATGTGAATAAGTTGAAAGTGCGTTACCTTTTGTGAAGTAACCTTCTTTTTCAATGATTTCAAGTAATGCGATTGCATAGTATTTAGCTACTGACCAAGAAGTATAATAACCTTGTTCTTCAGTAATTTTAACTCTCTTAACGATAGGTTTTTTGATGTAGTTAATTTCACCGAAAAGGTTTTCATCAGTAAAACCAACAACTACGTCCATTTCGCCTTCAAGACCGTACATAGCATAAGCTTCTTGTTCGCCTTGAAGTGAAGTCATCATACCATCAAGGAAGAATGCAGCGTAGTTAAGGTATTTACCAGATAATTGAACTGGGAAGATACCCATTTGGTTCATTCTGTACCATAAAGTTACAAGTTCAAGTGTACAAGAAGGTAAACCGTCGTCTTCTGTGCCGTATTCACCGTCTGGACCACAAGTTTTGCTTGCGTTGTCACCTTTTTTGATGAATTCGTATTGAGTACCAAATCTCTTACAAGCGTATTTAGTACCTTTACCTGCTTGAGCAAAGTATAAACCGTAATCGTTGAATAATTTTCTATCGTAAGTTAAACCGCCGTATACTTCCATGTATGGAATACCGTAGTACTCACCGTCATCTGCTTTTGTGAAGTTAGCATATTCAGGATAGAATTTATCTTCGATTGACATTAAAGTACCATCTCTATCGTCGTACTTTTCAGTCACCCAGTCGTTGATGTTTAACAAGTTACCAGTTTTCATCATACCAGCTACAGGTTGAGTTCTGTCCATAAAGTAAACGTGATAACCGTCTGTTGACATTGCTGCAATTGATGGTTGACCTTTGTTGATACGACAGTAAACACCAGTCTTTTCGCCGTATTGAGTGCTTTCATTAGCTTTCATGAATCTTTCGTTAGCTAATCTTAACCATTCAGAACCTACACCACCGTCAGTAATGAAAAATTCGATTACTACTTGGTTTTCGCCTGGACCTTCGTCGCCGCTGTTATCACCACATGCTACTGCGCTGAAGCAAAGCACTAAGCATAACAACATAGTCATAAACTTCTTCATCATAGTTTTTTATCCTCCATTTAACTATTGATTTTATTTTTTGTTTTTTGAAATTATTGCTCTAATACAAAGTATTAGTTATAGCCTAAAGATGCAATAAACGACCTATTTTGCCCCCTTTTTACAAAGCAAAATAAGCCCTAAGGTATTGCGAGATTTACAATCAATCAAAAAAATTGCGTAATTCTCATTAATTTTGGTAATCATATTTTACCATACTGCACAAAAAGTGTCAATTATTTTGTATCATTTTCCCACAAGTTTTTTAGACTTTTTTGTTTAAAAGATACAAATATTCAATATATTGATTTGGCTCAGGCAAACACTACAATATCTTGTTGTTTTATCGCAATTTTTACCACTGTTTTTTTACTAAAAAGTATTGACTTTGACTATTTAGTGGTGTAAAATTTTTACAAAAGGTGCTACTGCACTATTTTTAAGGAGAATTTTATAATGGAAAGCACAAAAAAACCTATCAAGGTTGGCTATTTGGCACACTGGATTAGGCCGGAATATAATATTTCGGACTTCATTGTTGAACAAGGATACGAACTTACTAAAATAGACCATTCTAAAAAGTTCTATCTTGATAGTTACGACGTTGTTTTAATTGAACAAAACGGTTTTAACGACTTTATCGAAAATGATGAAGACTATATTAGGGAATGGATAGGTAAAGGTGGTATTTTATGTTTCTTCCACCAAAGCTTTGAACGTTGGGCACCTTACTTCTTACCTGCTGAAACCGGTTACACCCAACTCATCTACCGCCACGTACATACAATAGGCGGTTGCGCACCACAAGCAAGCTTTACCGCAGACCCATCGCCTTACAAAAACTATTTAATGCCTTGGATTGAAGACGCAGGTAAAAAATTATTTAACGTGCCTGAAGTTATTTCTATTGAAGAAATGATTGACTGGCGCGTACGCACGATACCTACTTATGACCAAGTAAGAGCTAAAAAGAAAGAAATCGACACTATTAGAAGTTCGGCAGAATCATGTTTCCTTCTTCCTGACAACTGGGAAATCTTAGGTTCTTATGCCGACCCTGCCGTTAGAGACGGTGCGCTTATTGCAAGGGTTAAGTTTGGCAAAGGCTACGTTATGGTTAACCAAATTTTATTCCCTGACTACAAGCCTGAAGACGAAAACGATAGATGTATGGCATTCTGGAAGAAGTACATGAAGAACTTATGGGCTTACTTTGCAAGAATGAAAAACGGTGAAAGCGAAGAATTTGTAGAAGAAAAGAAATCTTTACCTATTAAAGACCACTACAAACTTTGCACGCACATGCACTCGCTTGACTGGTACGGTTGCGACAGCCAACCTGGTACTATCAACGCAATGATGAAATACCGCAATATCGATATTGCGTCAATAGCGGTTAAAGACAACGCTGCGTTTAAAGGTCATTTGGACGTAGATAAATATAGCGACGGCAGAGCGTTATTACTTCACGGTCAAGAATACCACCCATTTAACTGGGGCGACAAATACGAACACTTATCTCACAACGGCTACCACATTTTAGCTATTGGTATGAACGGCGAAGATTACACAACTCAATTTACTAAGAGTTTATTCGGCGATGAAGAAGTTTACGCAGAAACAAAAAGAGCGCTTGATTATATCCACGCAAGTGGCGGTGTTGCTACGGCTACCCACGCACCATCAGACCATTGGGCATACCACGACTTTGACGGCGTTGACTTAGAACCGTTAAGACCGTTAAAAGGTCACCACCTTGAAAGACATTGGCTTTTAGGTAGAACTTACCCTGTAATGGTATCGGTTGACTTATTCGGCTTTAGAAGAATTTTAGACAACCCTACTTCTAACATTATTTACCTTAAAGGTAAAACACCTAACCGCGATACAGTTTGCGAAGCAATTAGAAATAGAAACACTATTGCTTGTAGCGGTTTTGACGATTGCGATATTAAACTTGGCAATATTTTACCTGGCGATTTCGTTTCGGTAGACGACTTAAAGAACAACGTTTTATCAATCAAAGCTAAAGTTTACAACGACCACCCAGACGATATGGTTAAAATGGTAAGAGTTTACTCTGCAGATAAAATAATTTGGGAACAAAACGACGTTAACCAAACTGAAATTGACATTAAAGTTTCACTTAAAGATTTTGAACTTGACAAGTTTGTCCGCGTTGAAGTTGAAGGCAGAAACGAAAACCACGTTTGTCTTTCTACACCATTCTTTATTAAGAAATAAATTTCTTAGAACGATATCTAATGCTCTGCATTAGTCGATATGCGCTAACGCGCACGATAGGCAAGATAAATCTTGCATTATATCAACAAAACAAGTTTGTTGGTTGTGGATTTTATTTATTATATGATAGAAAACATCCAAAACCATTTTGCAATAGCAAAATGATATAATCTCTATCGAGATTGGCGTTCGCTACGCTCGGCTACGTGCAAAACTTGTTTTGCATATCACTCTTTGCTTTAGCAAAGAATATCGTCTTGGCGTAGCCAAGATATAACTAAATAAATAACCGCGTTGGCCGAATCGGTCAAGGCGGATTTAAGTTGTTTTAGTTTTGTTAACTTACGTATTTAACGTTAGGGTCTTCTGTGATAGTTTTGCTACCAGAGTACATTGCTGCCCAACCGTTTTTATCTCTCATACCATACTCAAAAGCCTCTTTAGTTCCGTGCTTTTTCGCCCTAAATTCTTCCATAGGAGACAATGCCGAGTGACAATGGAAAGCACCGTCTTGGAATCCCCTTGCAAAGAAGGAAGTATTGCTATAAAAAGTTTCGTTGTTGCCTTCAAATCTTAAAACGAAACTGTCTTTTCTTAATTCCCAAAGGGAATTACCAAACGCATTCCAACCCGTTTTATGCTCATCTTTAACTTGGTAGTTAAGCGGTCTTGCTAAGTTAGATTCTACAGTAAATCTTGAAAGTTCGTCATCGGTGTGGAAGAATCTAATCCAATCTTTAAGGGCTTGATATACTTCAGGTTGTTTTGCCACCCTTGAGTTGAATACTACCGCACCACGAGAAGTATCGATAAGTGTAGGTCTTTCGCCTTTTACCGATTCTTGAACACCTACGGTGGTATCTTTATTAACGTTATCGCCAGTTACAACGTTTTCAAGGTTTACTGGAAGGGACATCCATTGAATATCCCTATCGCCACCTGCCTCAGGATATAAAGTATTAAAGTAGTTGAAGTTGTTTCTGATAGTTGATTCGTTGTACCAATAAGACGCCTCGACAAGCATACCAATCTTATCGTTTTGACCGTAACCAGAGTAAATGAAGTCTAATTGACAGTCGATATGTGAATAAGTTGAAAGTGCGTTACCTTTTGTGAAGTAACCTTCTTTTTCAATGATTTCAAGTAATGCTAAAGCGTAATATTTTGCTACCGACCAAGTTGTATAGTAACCTTGTTCTTCAGTAATTTTAACTCTCTTAACGATAGGTTTTTTAACGTAATCTATTTCGCCGAAAAGGTTTTCATCAGTATAGCCAACTACTACGTCCATTTCCCCTTCAAGACCGTAAGTTGCGTACGCCTCTTGCTCGCCTTGAAGTGAAGTTGTTATACCGTTAAGGAAGAAGGTTGCATAGTTGAGATATTTACCAGATAATTGTACAGGGAAGATACCCATTTGGTTCATTCTGTACCATAAAGTTACAAGTTCAAGGGTACAAGAAGGTAAACCGTCGTCTACCGTGCCGTACTCACCGTCAGGACCACAAGTTTTGCTTGCATCGTCACCCTTTTTGATGAATTCGTATTGAGTGCCAAATCTCTTACAAGCATATTTAGTACCTTTGCCTGCTTGGGCAAAGTATAAACCGTATTCGTTGAATAACCTTCTATCGTAGGTTAAACCACCGTAAACTTCAATGTAAGGAAGTGCGTAGTAATCGCCGTTATCCGCTTGTGGGAATTTTTTATATTCTTCGAACATTTTGTCTTCAATAGACACGAGTTCGCCGTCCCTCGTATCGTACTTTTCAGTAACAACGTCGGTAATATTTAATAAATTACCCGTTTTTACCATACCGCTTACAGGCTCTACCCATTCCATAAAGTAAACGTGATAGCCATCGGTTGACATATTTGCAAGCCTTGGCATTTGTTTGTTTATTCTACAATAAACACCCTTTTTATCTCCGTAGGTAGTGTTTTCGTATTGTTTCATAAACCTTAAGTTTGCCTTTTCAAGCCATTGCGTACCTATACCCGCGTCGTCAATAACAAACTCAAGCACAACTTGGTTTGTACTTGGTTCGTCTCCGCCCGTTTCTTCGCCACAGGCTACCGCGCTAAAACAAAGCACCAAGCAAAGTAACATAGTTAATAGTTTTTTCATCATTGTGTCACCCTTAAATCTTTTTATTTTATATCTTCGTTAAAAATATTATCGTAAAGTTCATCTTCTTCAAAATATTTTGCATCAAAACCCCTTTCTTTAAGTTCTTCTGCAAAGTATTTCATACCGGAAATTTCGCCACCGATATGACCAAGAAGTAATAAGCATTGCTTGTTGCCGTAATAGTTTGCATCACGCATATAGTACTGACAGTAAAGTTCGCTACCTACTTCGCCTGAAATAATAAGTTCACAGTCAGGCCTGTGCATATCGGTACCACTAAATAAATCAACCCAACCAAGTGCTAAGCACACCTTGTTTACTACGGTGTTTTTATCGCCAACTACCCTGCCGAGTTTTAAATTGATGTTTTTAAGTGCAAGTTTTGCAATTTCTTCAACCGTCATAGGCGTTTTAAGTTTATACACCGCACGGGCAAACTTTGTTCTTGGCGTTTCCATTTCAAGTTCAAGCCCAAGCGTTTTTATAAAGCCTGCGTGGATATAATCTTTCTCCCTATTGTGTGCGTGGTCGTGAAATCTAAATAAAGTGATGCCGTTTTTTTCAAGAATTTCTTTCTTTTTTAAATCGTACTCTCTAATAATACCCGTTGGGCGGTCAATCGAACCAAACACACCTTCGTGTGAAATGATGGTATCGGCACCCCACTCAACAATTTCATCAAGCATTTTTGCCGATAAATTAAAGCAAACCGCAACCTTGCCTACTTGCTTGTTGCCATCGCCAACAAGAACTTTATCGCAGGTGGGCTCCATTAAACTTAACGCACTTGATTTTAAGTCGTTTAAAAGTTCGTTAACAGTCATACTATTCACCTAAAGTTTCTTCTAAAATTTTAGCAACGTCTTCAACTATTACAAGACAAGGGCGAGATTTGTATTCTTCAGGTTTATCGCCTAAAATGGCTTGTTTTTCTTCGGCTAATTTTTTCATTAAATCACGGCATAAAATAGTGCCCCATTTTTCTTTAAACTTGTTTGCCGTTTCGCTTATAAGTTTGTAGTGGTTTGTTTTTGCTTGTCCATCGGTTGGAGAAACGTAACCGTACTTTGCACCTAAAATTACAAACGCACCAGAAAGCGCACCGCAAACTTCACGCATGCCACCCATACCACCGCCAAATGATGACGAAAGTTTAATTGCAGTTTCAAAATCTAAACCAACAGCTTCGCTAAAGCCACCTGCTATCGCTTGCGCACAGTTATAGCCTTGAAGAAATAATTCTTTTGATTTTTCTATATATTGTCCCATAAAAATAACTCCTTTTTCGTCCGTGTATAATTATACATAAATTAAGCAACAAAGTCAATAGGCAATTAGGCAAAATCTATTGACAAAAGTGTGAACTTTTAGGTATACTTTAAACGTTAAGGAGATTGACTTATGAAAGATATCAATATGGTTTGTTTAGATTTAGAAGGCGTTTTAGTTCCTGAAATTTGGATTGCGTTTAGCGAAGCTACTAATATCCCAGAACTTAGAATTACTACGCGTGAAGAACCCGATTACGACAAACTTATGAAATACCGCATCGGCATTTTAAAAGAACACGGTCTTGGCCTTAAAGAAATTCAAGAAACTATTGCAAAAATCAATCCGCTTGACGGCGCTAAAGAGTTTTTAGATAAACTTCGCGATAAAACGCAAGTTATTATTTTAAGCGATACTTTCTACGAATTTGGTATGCCACTTATGAAAAAACTTGGCAATCCTACCCTTGTTTGCAATAAGTTGGAAGTTGCTGAAAACGGCGAAATTGTTGGATATAAAATGAGATGCGAAAACTCTAAATACACAACGGTAAAAGCACTTCAATCGGTAGGCTTTGAAACAATTTGCGCCGGCGATAGTTACAACGACCTTGGTATGATTAAAGCAAGTAAAGCGGGATTTTTATTCCGTAGCCCTGAAAAGATTATTTTAGACAACCCCGACCTTCAACACTTTACCGACTATAACGACTTGCTTGATGCTATATTAAAAGCATTATAAAAATTTAAGGCTTTGCCGATAACGGCAAAGCCTTTTTTAACGATATTCATTGCGTTGCAATGAGTGATATTCTTCGCTATGCGAAGAGTGATATGCAACTAGCGTTGCACGTAGCCGAGCGTAGCGAACGCCAACTGCGTTAGCAGTTATATTCGCAAATTGCATTTGCGAGTTGCGGATTTTATTTTTATATAATAGAAAAATTTTTAGTCAATTGTTTTTTGTTAGTTTAATAAAGTGCTTTTTTAAAAGTGTAGAAACAAGTTAGGCTAGGCTCGTGTAGACGACAGGCTGAGATAGACCTTTTTGGTCATCGAAGTCTGGCGGACTACACAGAAACGACGCATAACGCAGTTTATACGCTTTTAAATTATAAAAGAATGTCGTAATAATTTTTAATATCTTCTTTTTGCTTTACTGTTTTAGCGGTAAGACCGTTTACGATAATATCGGTACGATTTTTGCACCATTTTTCAAGGTCTTGTTTGGTAGCAAAATCGACTTCAATAGTAAGCGGAAATTTTTCTTTTAAAGGTTTTACGTTTTCCCTATTTTCAAAGCCGTTAACAAGAGCGGAATATATAAGTTTATCGGCTTCTTCTTGTGGTAAAGGCTCGGCTTTATCACGGCTAATTGCAGTTTTTACAACGGCTGTTTTTATGCCTTGATATTTACTTTCGGCTTCACGGCAAGTGTAATCGTCACCGCTAATAGCGATACAAGGTACGTCGAATAACCCAGCATACGTTGACTCGATATCCGTTTCGCTAACCGTTATACCGTTATGGCGGTAGTCTTTAAACTCTTCCCACATTAAAGTATGAGAGAAAAATCCGTTTGAGCCGACTTTTGCGTGTGCGCCTAACATTACGATACCTTCAACTTCTTCCATTACCCACGGTAAATCATTGCCCCAAACTTGAACGGCACGTCCATCTAAAGTGTTAGGAATAAAGTTTTTGCCCGACGCATGCCCGTCAAACACGTAAACGAGCGACGCCCCCGCATCAATTAAAGCGGATACGGCAAGGTTCGTTTCGTGCATTAAGCATTTGCAAGCAGTTTTGTACTGTGTTGAGTTTTCATTTTTTACAGGTTCTTTTTGGGTAACCCCCGTTAAACCTTCTAAATCGGTAATTATTAAAATATTTGGCATAACATAATTATATAATATTAAACGAACTGTGTCAAATAGTAAAGGGTTGCGTTTCCGCAACCCCTTGTTTTTTAAAATGTTTTTTAAACCCGACTAGGTGATGAAACGACATAAGGTTGATGCAAAAGGATAAATCAAATACAAGTAAGGCTAGGCAAACCCCCGTTAAGAGCCTTAGACTGTTGAATTGAGAATAATTGATTAGTGTTTACACGATTTAACGGATAAAATACAAGAAAAAACTAACGTTCTTGTGTAGGCGCGTACTTGTAAAGTACGAAACGGAACAAAACGTTAGGGGTTGCGTTTCCGCAACCCCTTGTTTTTTAAAGTATTTTGCCGTTAAAAATCAATTAGATGAAATGAAACAGTCTTAATTACTTTTGTTGGTTTTTAGCGTTTTCTGTACCGTGCCATCTACCGCCTTGAGATTTATCGGTATCGCCTTCTAAAAGTTGTTCGTAGTTTTCAGCAACTTTTCTAAATGCTTTTGAATAAGCATCAATGATTTCTTTGTTGAATTTTTTGAACCAAGGTGCAGATACGCAGTATTTCTTTTCTGATGGATTAACTGCATCGTCATCCTTTCTTACGTCACGGTCGTTAAATGCAATACGCGTTGGTTTACCGCTGTTGAATAAGTCGAATTCCTTGAAGAATTTGTGGTTGTGTAAACAGAAGTTTGCGCCTTCCCAAGCACCGAAAGTGCCACTAAATTCTGCAGTTAATGCTTCGCAGAAACGTTTTGCTGATAAACCGCCGAATTTTTCAGGATAGTAAGCAAAGTGTGGAAGATAATAACCACCCATGTGTGAACCTTCTTCACGGTTAGGACGAAGTGGTTTTAAACCTTCGATATCTGCAAGTGAATCATAGAAGTAATCCATTGCTTTTCTAATTTCAGCGCATCTTTCGTCAAAGTATTTAAGTTGACCACGAGCAAGTGTTGTAGAAACTTGGTTAGCCCTACCTTTAACACCACCTAAACCTACGTGGTAGAAACCTTTGATTTCTTCCGCTTCGATAATGTTATCAGGATTGTTGCTACCGTAGTGACCAAATGCTAAAGCACGTTCGTAAAGTCTTCTATCATCAGTACATACCATACCAAGTTCGCCCGCTGCGAAAACCTTCATACTCATCATACTCATAGCGGCAATGTGGCCAAATGTTCCAACTTTTTTGCCTTTGTATAAAGAGCCGTGAGAGTGTGAACAGTCTTCAATAACGTAAAGGTTGTGTTTGTTTGCGATTTCCATAATTCTATCCATATCGCAAGGGTAACCAAGGTAGTGTACTACTACGATTGCTTTAGTTCTTGGTGTGATACATCTTTCTAAATCGTCAGGGTCCATAGAAAGCATATCGTTAATGTTACAGAATACTGCAGATGCACCAAAGTTAGCGGCTTGTGAAACGCTACCCCAGTAAGTTTTTGTAGGACAAATGATTTCATCGCCGATACCTAAACCGATTGCGAACATTGCAGCAGTAATTGACATTGTACCGTTAGTGTATGCACAAGCATATTTTCTGCCAAGCCATTCAGCGAATTCATCTTCGAATTTGTGTGTGATATCTTCGTAAGAGAATTTGTTATTGATAACAACGTCTACAACGTTTGCAACGTCTTCCGCTGTAATAATAGGCCATTTAAAAAGTTCTTCTGGTGCTTTTTCTGTTACAACGGGTGTACCGCCTAAAAGTGCTAATTTTTCCATAAATAATCTCCTTAATTTTGGATTTTTATCTTTGTTTTTACGCATTTAGCGCATAGTTCGATTTGATTATATCAAATCAAAGTAATTTTAGCAATAGTAAATATTGTCAACTTATTGGACTTTTTTGATTTTTTGCAAAATTAAAGCCCGAATTATGTTTCGGGCTTAAGGTTTATAATTCTTCAAACGTAAATTTATCCCAAGGGATTTCTGCGTTTGCGCCGTTTGATACGATATTATCTACGTGCATTAAAAGTGGGAAGTCGTTTATATCGATTTCGCCTTTTTCGGCTTTGATTTTAATTGCTTTTGCAACGCGCTTTGCAACCACCAAAGATTCTAAAGTTACCCCTTTAAGTTTATCAAGCGCCTCGGTAATAGTTAAGCCTTTACCTAAAAGTATACCAACAAGCCTTGTTCTACCACCGTATACCGTAACGTATAAATCGCCCACGCCTATAAAATAGGCGTTGTCACTACCCTTTTGCACAGCCATAAGTTTTTTCATTTCTTTAGCTGCTTGATAGAATACGCCCGCTTGCGAATTGTAGTGAAGACCTGCTTTTTCACCAAATTCTTTTTCTACTAAACCTATCGTTAAAGAAACGCCAAGAGCGTAGCCGTTTTTTAATGCTACTGCGCTTTCTAAACCGATTATATCTTTAGTGAGCGAAACGTTGTAAATAGGCGTTTGTAATGCGTTTTTCATCATTTTTAAAGTGCTTTCCTTCTCACCGCAAAAAGCAACTTCAGTTTTATCGCCATAAACGAGTTCATAAGAAGTGCAAGGGCCACCAATAGCACAAATTTCTTTTTTGATGCCTTTTTTTGCAAGTTCCATATTCCAGTAATCAGGGTAAGAGATAAGCTTGCCATCGTCAAGGCAAATTAAACCTTTTGTTACCGAAAGAATTGGCACGTTAACAGCGGTATCGCTTAAAACGTTTTCTAAAAACCAATCAACCCCAAATGAAGAAACACCGCAAATTATAAAACTTGCGCCCTCGATAGCTCTTTTCCACTCGCTAAAGTAGTGGTAAGAAATACCCGTTGTAGGAAAGGCTTTTTCAAATTTTGGGTGCTTGCCAGTTTTTTTGCACTCGGTAATAATATCGTCGTCGAGTACCGTACCGATAAGCGCTACTTGATGACTATTATAAATCGCTGGGAAGGCAAGTGCCGAACCCATCATTCCTGAGCCTATAATTGCTATTTTCATAAATCTTCTCCTATAAAGTCGGCACTAAATAAATTTGCCGATTCTTCGCCGTAAGTTTCGTTAAACTTAATAGTTATTTGCTTTGCAAATAAATTAAGCGGAATTTTAACGAGTGATACAAAGTTGTTATCCGTTTCATAAACTAATTTGCCGTCAGCGTAAACTGAAAAACTTTTAACTATAGTTTTTGCCGTTTTAACAGGCTCAAAGTCTAAACCCGTGTGTAATTTCATTGCAAACACGCGCATTTTGCGGTTGTTTGAGATTGAAAATCTTTCGTAGTCAGGGTCAAAGCGGAGCCTTAAAGTTGGTATAAATTCTTCTTTATCAAAAGTGAAAGTTAACTCTTTATCAAGCGGAAGTTTTATTGCGTTTTCGCCAGCAACCTTCCTTGGTCGTTCGATACCGTTTTGTAAAATAGCAATTTCACTATCCGTTAAATTGATTTTTGCGCGTTTTGTAAGACCACTAACTTCGCGTTTAATATGCGGTAAAAACATACCGTCGTTAAGCAAGGTTTTTTGTAAAAGTTTGATATGCTTTTTACCCACTTCGTTAGGCGTACAATTATACTTGTTTGCAATGGCAATGGCCGTACCCGTGGCTTGACCTAAAAGAGCGCAGGTACCCATTACCCTTGTAGAAGATAACGCAACGTGCGAAACGGAAACGTTTCTTCCTGCAAAAAATAAATTTTCTATATTGTTTGAATACAAAATTCTATACGGAATACCATAAACTTCGTTTACGGGGATAAATCTTGAGGCAACGTTGCCTTCTTCGCTATTCCTTTCAAGCCCGAACGAACCGTGGTCGTCAAGTGGCCACCCGCCAAAAGCGATTTGGTCGTCAAAATGACCACCCGATAAAATATCACTTTCCGTCATCATATATTCCCCTTCGTAGCGAATACTTTCGCGCTTGCCAGGTAAAAAGCCAACCCACTCTAAATCCCAGTTGTCCATACCGTGGTCGCCGTGGTTTTTAACGTGGTCCCACACACCGTAGATTGCCTTTAAAAGTTCATCGCGAACGGCGCTTAACTCACTCATATCCTTAGCCCTACCGCCAAGTTCTACCCACCACAAGTTATCCCCGCTTGTTGACGGGATATGGTTCCTTTTAAGCATAAACTTATCGGTGTTTAAAGAAATATCAAAATCTTCGTCGCTTGTATATTTATTTGCAAAGGACGGAGCAACAAATTCCACCTTTTTATCCGTTTCCCTTGCGGCAAGAATAATAGACATACCCATGCCGTAGCCGTCTTCTTTTTCCCTTGCTAAAGTTTCGTTAAATTCGTTAACGCTTTCCCTACCTTTACGGTGGTTTGCGCCCGTTAACGGTGCAAGTATGCTATCGCCCGAACTATCGCAAAAATATTTTGCCTTGATTATATATTTCGTGTAAGAAAAAGTATTCCAACAAGTAATTTCAGTTACCTTGTCGCAGTCAGTTTTGGCATCGTAGCAAGAAGTGTTGAGTAAAAGGGTTATGTTTTCGTTTTCTTTTACCATACCGTAAAGAGTAGCATCGTTTACCGTTGAAGTTAAGTTAGGGTTGTAATGGATATTTTTTTCTTCAAATTCCGAGATAAGTCCCGTTTCTCTATCAAAAGTACCCTTCGCGCCACGCACCCACATACGAACTTCGCTTGACGCGTTACCGCCAAGCATAGGTCTGTCTTGAACAAGCACGACCTTAGCGCCGTGCCTTGCAGCCGATATCGCAGCGAAAGTTCCCGAAAGCCCGCCACCGATAACGCAAACGTCCGTTTCAATAGTAATTAAAGGAATTTTTATTGATTTTTGCATAATTTACCTACCTTAAAATAAAGTATAGAATTTTAAAAAAATTTTGTAAAGAATAATCATAGTTTAATTATACACTTGACAAAATAATCAATTTTTGATTATTATAGTGATAATAATGATTATTTAAGGATTGAAAATTATGCCTATATATGAAAGAGAAGAAGAGTATATTAAACTTTTATCGGTATCAAATTGCACGGTAAAAAACCTATCTAAAAAGTTATTCATCAGCGAACCCACCGTTAGGCGTGATATAAACGCTATGAAACAAAAGGGGCTTATTGAATCAAAGCGTGGAGTTATAAGTTTAAAAATCAACTCCCCCGATTCGCGCATACCCGTTAGCGTAAGGGACGTTGAACGAGTTACCGAAAAGGACGCCATTGCCAAAATTGCCGCATCGCATATAAAAGACGGTCAAACGATAATACTTGACTCATCTACAACCGCGCTTGCAATCGCGCCATACCTTTTACCGTTCAAGGATATTTTAGTAATAACCAACGGTATAAAAACGGCTTACACGCTACTTAGTATGAACGTAAAAACTATCGTTATTGGAGGTATGGTTACGCCAAAGTCTTATTCGTGTTTAAGCGTTGACGCAGAAAAGGAATTAAATAGATATAACGCGGATATTTGCTTTTTCTCCGCACGCGGTATCAATGAAAAAGGAATTATTACCGACAACTCTATCGAAGGCAACGCGATAAAAAAAGTTATGATTAAAAACTCTAACGAAAGTTATTTACTTATAGATAGTAGCAAGGTAGGTAAAACCTTGTTTAATACCCTTTGCAACAAAAATGAGTTAACGGGCGTTATTTGCGATAAAGATTTATCTAACTACTTTGAAGAATAAACATTACCCCTTGGCACGTGCCAAGGGGTACGTTTTACGCAATTTTCTTAATGAATTTCACTTTCAGTATAAAATTGTATTTTTTTCTCATCCTTTAACTGAATTTTTCTAAGCATTATAATACCAACGACGGCAAAAACAACCGCGCAGATAAGCCAAGTTATAGGATAAACGATATAATACGTTTCTAACGTTGGCTTTAGTGGGAATATTGTATAAAGCCAGATAAGTCTTAAAATAAGGGTAAAGAATATACTTCCTATCATAGACAGTATTGGTTTCTTTATCGCTTTTAATAAGTTAGAGAAAAGTGTCATTGCACCACCGATGAACTGCGTGGTTGACATTATTCGCATACGCCTTATAGCGCAGGCAATAACTTCGTTTGAATCACTCATAAGTCCGCAAAGTATTGGACTAAATGCGTAAAAAAGCGCACCTAATATAAAACCGAAAGTGATTATAAATAATAAACCAACCCACAAGGTTTTCCATACGCGCTTGTATTTTTTTGCGCCGAGATTTTGACTGATAAAAGTAAGTACACCCGCATTGAAACCCGATAACGTGTTTGCCAATATATCATCGTACTGATGAGCAACCGTATTACCCGAAACTGCAATATCGCCAAACTTATTAAAGGTTGATGAAAACAACACGTTTGAGATAGAAAATAGGCTTGTTTGCACGGCGGCAGGCAACCCTAAATAAATAATTTCTTTAACTTCTTGCCCGTAAAAGCGGAAGTGTTTCATTTCAAATCGTATTATATCGTCAGTACCCGTAATGGCTTTTATTGACAAAATAGCAGTAATACCATTAGCCACAATAGTTGCTATGGCAACGCCCGATACGTCCATATTTAATACAACGATAAAGAAAATATTTAAAATTACGTTTATTAAACCGCCAATGATTAAATATAAAAGGGGACGCACTGTTTCACCTTTGGCACGCATAACCGCAGCGCTAAAAGTGTACAGCAATATAAGTGGCATACCTAAAAAATAAACTTTAACGTAGGTTGTTGCCTTGCTTAAAAGATTGTCTGGGCAGTTCATCCAAGTTAAAAAAGTCCTTCCGCCAATAAGCATTATTACACTTAAAAACACACCTGCAAAAATACTGCAAAAAAATGAAGTTCCCACGTACTTACTTGCCCTATCCGTGTCACGTTCGCCAACTGCCCTTGCTATTAAGATGTTAGCGCCGACTGAAATACCCGTAAAAAAGTTAGCAAACAGATTTACAAGTGCAGTAGTTGCACCAACCGCACCAACAGAATAGTCGTCGGAAAAAATACCTAAAATCGCTATATCCGTTGCGTGAAAAACCGTTTTTAGCACGTAAAATAATGTTACCGGCAAAGCAAACGATAATAGGTTTTTTACTATCGGGCCGTTTATCATATCAACGTTATGAGATTTTACCATACTTTCTCCTTGATTTTTTTCGTTTTTTGGTGATATCGCAACGTTAGGTTGATTTTTAAAGTGCAAATCAAATGCAAGTAAGACTAGGCAACCCCCGACGATAAGAGTATACATCTTTTCAAGGGGGTTAACAACGTATTACGCCGTATTTCATTTGCACTTTATCAACCGCTGTTGTGATAGAACCAACCACTTATAAATAATGAACTTATTTTTTTTAAATGTCAACTGTTTACCTAAAGCAAAGTAAAATAAATGGCGTAGCGACAAAAGGTCACTACGCCGGTATTCATTATTTTTTTGCTGTAAATAACATAAAGCCAAGATTGAAAAAGAAACCGTCTTCGTGGAATTTTTCTTCAAACACTTCATAGTTGTCTTTATACCAACAGTAATCTGCTTCAATGCGCTTATCGTTAGGGTATTTTTGGCGCATTATTTTAAGGTCTTCTAAAATAAAGGAGAAGTATACGTCAAAGAACGCTTCTTTTTCATCGATATCCATGCCAGCAGTTGAAAGCCCGTTTTTAACAAGTTTAATGTCTTTATACCCTAAGCGCTTAAGCAAGGTAAAAATTTGCCTACCGCTATGGCGGAAACCTGAAGTTTCGTTGCCGTAACAAATATCAATTATACGTTTGAAATTATCATTGTCGTCGGGGTATGCAATATTAAACCCGTCATCGATATCTTTAATGATAATAACGCCGTCTTTATTTAAGTATTTGCGAACAATTTTAAGTAAACGGTAAGGGCTTTTAAGGTGAAGTATTAACATACTTACATTTATAATATCAAACCCGTCAACGTTAAGTTTTTGCATTGCGGATTCTAATACGTCAACAACTTCTTCCGTTTCCACATTAACTTCAAAAAACTCGATTTCGTTTGGCTTTTTATACTTTTCGTTAGCAACGGCAACGGTTTTTCCGTCATACTCTAAACCGATAAGTTTACAGTGTTTTGCTTTAGAAACTATCCTATCAAAAACATAGTCGCCGTTATTACTACCAAGGTCTAAAACGCTAACGCTTTCTTTATCCTTTACAAGTTTTTCGTATTCTTCGCCGTCAAACTTGCGCATAAGTTCTTGTTGAATTTTAAGGCGCTTGATTTCCTTTACGTCATCATAGGTAAAGTAGGTGTTTTCGGTGCGGTCTTCCGTCTTAACGGCTTGATTTAAAGGGTTTACCCCGCCAACACCTTTAAGCATTGTTAAAAGTTTAGTTATTGACGCTTCAAAATATTCCCTACTTAACTGAAGCCCGTTGTAAAGTGGAAGTTTTGCCATACTTTTAGGTAGGTCTGTTGGCCAACTAAAACCTGGCATCATAAACGGAATAATATTTTTATCGTGAAGTATTGCGTGTTCGATTTCAAGCCTTAACCAGTCCCCTTCATCTTTGCACCTATCCAAGCAGTTTGGCGGTAAAATTAACACAAAGTTTTCGCTTTCTTCAATGGTTTTATAAAGCCTTACGTTAAACTGACCAGAACGCAATTCTTCTAAGTCAAAAAACGGATTGATTCCGTATTGTTTTAAATGTTCGTAAACAAGCCTTGCGGTTTCGTAGCCACCGTCACGCCTGTAACTTATAAAAACTTGATACATATTTCTCCTTTAATTAAGAACTTTAAAAGTTCTTAAAATGTTATCCATAGTAAAGGCTAAGTTTTCTTCGCTATCGTACCTTGAAAGTGAAAAATCTTTAGGAAGTTTGTTTATGGTAAATATACTTGAAACACCTTCGTTATACGCACCACTAAGGTCGCCTTCCGCACCGCCGACTACGGCAATTACAGGCACGCCGTACTCTTTAGCAACGCGCGAAACACCTATTACCACTTTACCGCGTAAACTTTGCCCGTCAATTTTGCCTTCGCCAGTAAAGATACAGTTAGCACCTTGGATTTTGGTTTTGAAATCAACGGCATCAAGCACGGCATTAATACCCATTTGAAGTTTACTTTTAAAAAAGGCTACCATACCTGCACCCATAGCGCCTGCCGCACCACCGCCTTTAAGGTTTGATAAATCTTCGCCGTAATCTTTAAGGTAAACGTCGCAGATATTTTTTACACCGCTATCAAGTAATTCTATATCACTTTCGGTAGCGCCCTTTTGCGGTGCAAACACGTAAGAAGCGCCACTTTCACCGTAAGGTGGGTTATCGATATCGCACATCGTTACTATTTCAACGGATTTTAACCTATCGTCTAATTTTGATATATCTATTTTTTTAACTTTATCTAAACTTTCGCCAACAGGCATAAAAGATATGCCTTTTTCATCGTAAAACTTAGCGCCTAAGGCATAAGCCATACCACAGCCAAAATCGTTAGTTGAAGAACCGCCAAGCCCTAAAATAATTTTGTTTACCTTTTTGTCAAGAGCATCTAAAACCAATTCGCCAACGCCAAAAGTTGTGGTTTTAAGGGGATTTTTGTTATTTTCAACAAGTGGTAACCCCGCGCAAGAAGCCATTTCTATAACGGCGGTTTTTTTATCGGGAAGTATGCCGTAATACGCGTTTATTTTTTGCATATACGGGTTTGAAACGGTGGCGTAAACCTTTTCTCCGCCAAGTGCAGATAAAAAACAGTCCACACTACCTTCGCCACCATCGGCTACGGGGATTTGCACTATTTTTGCATCGGGGAAAAACTTTTTAATTGAATTTGACATTATTTCGCAAATTTTAAGCGAAGATAAAGTACCCTTAAACGAATCGGGTATCAATACGAATTTTTTCATCAACTATCCTTTTAAAACAAGGTGCTGGCACAATATTAGGTTGATTTTAAAAGGACTAATCAAATACAAGTAAGACTAGGCAAACCCCGAAGATAAGAGTATACATCTTTTCAAGTGGGTTTAACGAAGTATTACGCAGTATTTCATTAGTGCTTTATCAACCGTTTGTTGTGACAGAACCTATAATAAATACTTTAATTTATCTGATACCGTTTTGTAGTCTAAAATTTCTACGTAGTCCATACCGCCAAGCCTTACGTGGCTATCGCCACCGCCGTCGCCAAAGTCGTCGCCTACGTATAAAATTTCCTCCTTTTCGTAGCCGTTTTCTTTTGCGTAAGCCATAATTGCATCGTATTTATTGTATTGTTTAGCAGTAAAGTCAAAGGAAGAAGAACCGCCGATAAATACGGTGTAATCAGGGAAAAGTTCTAAAACTTCAGGATAAACTACTTTACGTTTAGCGCGGTCTGGGTCGAAAGCAACCTTATCGTTGATATCCGCTTTAGTGCCTAAAAACGGAAAAGTTACCATACCCGTTGAGTGAAACTCGATAGTTTCGCCTTTGTATTCAGTATAGCCGTATTTTTTGCGGATATATTCCGCTTGTTTTAAAAAGTATTCTTTATCGGGGGTAGTGGTAATTTGCTTAACGATTGTAAACTTACCGTCAATCATCTTACTTTCTTGCATACCGTAGTTACCAATAATATCGATAGGGTATTCACCCATTTGCTTGTAAATTCTTTCGCAACCGCCTGCACCCACCATTATTACTTTGTATTTTTTCATAAGTGCGTCAAGTAAATCCTTACTTGCTTTTTCAAGCGGACTTCTGTGTTGCGTTAAAGTTCCGTCTAAGTCAAAACATATAAGTTTTTTTATTTTCATTTTATTATCTCCTTCCTTCATCTACGTATTCGTAGTGTGGGCGCAAACCACCGTTAAAGCCCGATGCTTTTAAGTATTTTTTACTTGGGTCAAATTCAACCACTTTAATACCTACGTCGTTTTTCATATTGGCAATTATTGTGCCGTCTGGCGAAACAACCATACTCGAACCGCAAACTTTACTATCTTCGCCAAGTGAAATCGATGCCCTTACAAGCCATGCGTTTGTGTTGTACGCTAAGGCTTGGCACATAATTTCAAGGGCTTGGTGGGTATCGGTGCGTTGATAAGAGCACCCTATAATAATATCCAATTTTTCTCTTGCCATTTCAACGGCGTCTTCGTAAAAATAAAAGTCATAACACGTTCTAAACCCGTAGCGAATACCGTCAACCGTGACAGAGTAAACTGGGTTTTTAACAAGCGAATAGTCGGTATCTATCATAGAATTTCTAATCTCGCTTGGCGCAGGGTGTTGTTTAAAATACCTGCCCACTTCATTGCCGTTTTTGTCGATAACGTGTGTTGTGTTGCGGTAGCCTTTATCCGTTTTGTAGCCGTAGTTAGCAAACACGGTCGCCTTGCAACGAATAGCAGTTTCCTTTACCTTTTTTTCAATGATTGGATTGTATTTTAAAAGCGCCTCATTAAATTCTTTAGTCGAAGGGAAGGAAGTTAAAACTTCGCAATACTCTGGCAAAACTATAATATCTGCGTTTTCATCGCACGCGTCTAAAAATGCAAGTTCTTCAGTTATGTGTTTCTCTAAATCTTCTGGGTTAAAAGAGTATCTTGGTTGAATAATGTATGCTTTCATAAAATTCCCTTTTAATTAGTTATAGTAAATTCATTTTACTATAAAAATATAGTATTTTCAAGTGTTTTTAAATTTTTATGGATGAAAAATAAAGTCCGCTTGATAGCGGACTTTTTATTAAAGTAAACTATATAGTTCTTTTCTTAATTCTTCGTATTTTTCAACGCTACGCGGATATTCGTTTAAGCCGTGAAGACCGTGGCTGTGTAATACTTCTAAAACTCTTTCGCGCGTGTATTTTTGCTCTACCGTTTTTAAAAGCCTATAATCTTCAAAACCGCGCATTAAAGCAAAATATCTTATTGAATAGTTAACGCCGTTTTCTTTAGGATAAACAACAAAACTATCCCCCGCTAAAAACTGTCCGCCTGCCGAAGTTTCTTCATACGGATTGATTGATTTAAGGGAATATTGGGTGTTATAAAAGTTAAATCCCCAATGCAAAAAACCTTGAACGCCCCTTTCGTAAAGTTGCATACCAAGTATAGCCGTGCGCCCAAGTGGCATTGTGAAGTAACGGTTTGTTAAGTAGTTATTGCCCATGCCCACACAGTAGTAAAGCATTTTGAATTTAACGCTATCAAAGAGTTTTAAGTCAACAGCATCGATAGCAACAGCAGGGATATCAACACCTTTTTTCTTGAAAAATTCGTAATGCGAAAGGGCGTCTATCGTTGGAATACCGCCGTTGTGTTTTTTAACGAACTTAGAAAGTTTTACGTACCTTTTAATGTGTGGCTTTGTTGGTTCATCAGTTAAGTGCATATACGATTTATCAAAGATATTTTCTCGTTTTAAAAAGACGATAAATTCCTTTAAAAATGCCTTTAAAAAACGCTTGTATTTTAACGAAGGTGATTTAACTTTCCACCCAAAATCCTTGATAAATTCGCCGTTTTTCTCTACGATAATTTTAGGGCAAGCCTTTCCACCCCATTGGGTAAAAAGGTGCGAGATTTCAAATTTTTCAACGCCGGAATTTTTACAAATATCAATAAATTCTTTAACTTTTGTAAAGTCAAAAATGTATTTAAACCCTTGCTTTTTAACGCCAACTAATTGCGTTGTTAATCGCTCGTTTCCAACCGCCGTATCAAGCGGAGGCGTAAAAATAGGAAGTAAAATCGTGTTATTCCCCATCTTAACGTAAGCATCTACGAAGTACTTAAAATACCTGTAAAATTCTTTGGTAAAAGGCTCTACTTTAAAGTAATTGCAAATACCGTCACAATGAAACCAGTTAGTTAAAATAAGGTCGGATTTTACAAGTTTTTCCGCCTTAACAGTCAAGATAAACTCGCACTTTTCTTCGCCGATAATTACTGTAATTTTATGTTCGCCAAATGGCTTTTCGCTTGCAGGAATTTCAATAAATAGGGTTGAAATTTGATTTTCTATAAGCGAAATTTCTCTTACTTCTTCTAAAATTTCGGGATATAAATTATCGGGGGCGTTAACGTAGTAATCGTCTTGCTTAAACCTTTCAGGACCGCCACCCACGTGCTTTTTTACAAGATAGGTTTTCGCTTGAAACGGACTGTCAACCCTTATAGGTAAAGTGATGTTTTTTGTTGATTTTACTATTATTTGAAAGGCAAAACTTTCGTTAGATAAACAAATAGCGCTATCTATTAAAAGAGCATCTTCTTCGGTAAAAATTCTTTTTAGACCCGAACAAGTTTTAAGGGATATTTTTGCGTTTTGTTTGTCCATACTTTAACCCCTTATAAATTTTTAATACCCTTTTCAATGATATCGGTTAAAAGTTCATTAATGCTGCATTTGTAATTGCCTTTGTCTTTTTCTTTTTGCACGATATATCTAATTTTTTTATGAAGTTCAGGCGATAACCTTAACAAAAAAGTCTTTTTATCAACAGTTGGAGTTTTAGTTTTATTCATAATCATACTTCCCCTTTTTTATTTCTTTTCTGTTTATTAACAACAATTATATTATGATATCATAATATTATGATACTATGATAGCATAGAGTAGAATAAAAGTCAATAAGGATAGAATTTTAATCGTACAAACGTTTAGCAGGACTGAGATTTTAACGTAATAGAAAGATGGATTGGCATAAAAATTAATAGGCAGGTGTACACGCTTTTGTACACCTGCCTTTTTTTAAAAGTTTTTTAGTATTTGTTAAAAGTTATGGTTTTTTTATTTCAGGTAACCCAACAGTTTTTCTAAAGACCTTGTAAATTCCACATTTCCAACAAAGAACCATACCCATTATAGCGCCAACTACTGCTTGCAATATTTGATAAGGCAATTTCAAAATTGCATATTCTGGTGTGCTATATATAAACGCTCTACCCAACGAATAACCAACAATCATTATGATTGCACCGATTGCTACGCCGATACCCGAAGAAATAACAGGGTGTTTTTTCATTACGTAGTGAGAAAAAATCGATATTACAACAGCTTGTATTCCGTGTGTTACAAGAGAAACAAACATCGGTGTAGGATAGAAGATTAAATCCCCGAGAAATGCACCAACACCACCAACTAAAAACGCAGCAAACGGATTAAGCATTATTGCCGCAAGACAAATAATTACGTCATTCATATAAAGGTGACCGCCCGGAACGGGAATACCAAATGAACTCATAACAATATTCAATCCCATTAACATTGCCGTTACACATAAATATACCGTACTTTTCTTTATATCTTTTTGCATAATAAATTTCTCCTTGACTTTTCTTTGAAAGTATTATACAATCATTTTGGTTATATGAAAATAGTCAAATTAGGAGAATTTTATAAGACCAAAATGAACTATAAAATAGATACGAACAGCAATATCCCTGCATACATACAACTTTATCAGTATTTTAGAGATGATATAGTTAAAGGCGTTTATCCTTATAAAAGCAAATTACCCCCTAAAAGAATTACTTGTTTAGAAACCAATTTAAGCCTTATAACGGTAGAACATTCTTACGGCTTGCTTATACAAGAAGGATACGTAGAATCAAAAGAGCGTAGTGGATATTACGTTATCTTTAAGCCAAATACGGGGTTTGCTTCCTACTCTTCTACCGAACACTTGCATAAAAATTATGCAGATGGAAAAAACCAAAATAGCGAATTGTCTTTCCCATTTTCTACAATTTCGAAGGCTATGAGAAAGGTATTAACCAATTTAGAAGAAGATATTTTAGAGCGTTCTTATAATACAGGTTGTTTTGAACTTCGCAACAACATAAGTTTATATCTTGCTCGTAGTCGTGGTATTCACGTTTCGCCCGCACAAATTGTTATCGGCGCAGGTTCGGAATATTTATATGGACAAATCACTTCTCTTTTAGGTCGCAATCAAAAGATTGCAATAGAAAGTCCTTCATATAAACAAATTGAACAAACGTACGAAAGTTTGAGCATCAACTATGAAAAGCTAAAACTTGCTAACGACGGTATTACAAGCTCTGACTTATGGAATTGTAATGCAAATATTCTTCACGTTTCGCCATATCGTAGTTTCCCAAGTGGCGTTTCGGCTTCTGCTTCTAAAAAACACGAATATCTTTCTTGGGCAAGCAAAAACAATGCTTATATCATTGAAGATGATTTTGAATCAGAGTTTTCTATCTCTAAAAAACCAGAAGAAACACTCTTTTCCACAACAAGGGAAAATAACGTTATTTATCTTAACACCTTCTCTAAAACGATATCGTCTTCTTTGCGTGTAGGGTATATGGTTTTACCAACACAACTTGTTCCCGTCTTCCAAGAAAAACTTGGGTTTCAATCTTGTACCGTTCCAACGTATATTCAATACCTTGTAGCAGAACTAATTGCAAACGGCGACTTTGAAAGGCATATCAATAGAGTAAGGCGACAAAAACGCGTGATAAAAATTAGCGCGCATGCAAATTAAAAAATTTCTCACAAAAAAGAACCACTTTAAAGTGGTTCTTTTAGTTTGATTTTAAAAATGTCCGCCGTCGATTTCGCTGGCGTTTTTGCCGTGAAGAATAAGCGTTTTATCTTCGGGCACGTAGGAATCAGGGAAGTGTATCATAACGTTTTCTTTTTCAAGTTTTGCTTGTAATTTTTTAATATCCACGCGGGAAACCGCCGTTTTATCCTTGATTGCTAAAGTTGCAACTTCGCCCGCTGCTTGACCTGTTAAGATTGCAGGCGGAATAACCCTTAATAAATCCCAGCCGTAACCCGTACCGTCGGCACTTCTACCAGCCGTTATAATATTTGGATAATCACTTCTTGTGATTGTGCGAAGTGGCACTTCAAAAAGATAATCACGGTGTTCAAAGTCGTTGATAGCGCAAATTGAATCGTCAAAATGCTTGTATACGTCGTGGACTTTTAAGGAATAATCCCCTTTAATTTTAGCGGTAGTTCTAAACTGTGGCATACCAGGTGCTGTTACCACTTCACGAGTGTTAGGGGCAGATTTTTTTAATCTTTCAAGCACTAAAAGTTGGTTTCTTATTAAATAATCGCTAACTTCTTCGGTTGAAAGCCCCGACCAACGCGGAATATCGCTTGGTTGATTATCACCCCAAAGGTTGATACCGCCACCCGAGATATTATCGTAGATAAACTTAATATCTTGTTTTTCTACCGCGCGTTTGCAAGTATCAAGCGTTACCATTTTTGCCATATAGGTAAAGTAGTTTTCACCCTTATCGTAAGGAACGCCCGCGCGCCTTAATACGTCGGCATCGCCAGTAGTGTCGATAAGTTGTTTACACGCGTAAAATTCCATGCCGCCCTTGCTTTCGGTGATAACACCTTCAACAACGTTACCGTTCATAATAGGGTCGCAAGCAATACAGTCAAAAAGTAAATCAACACCGCTTTTTACTACTTCTTTAGTTAATTGATAAGCGAAAATTTGTGGGGAATAACGTTGAATATAGCGTTGTTCGGTATAGTGTTTTGGCTCGCCGTTTTTCCAGTCACTTGGGATAAAATCAATGCCGAGTTCCACGCTCATTCTAAGCCATTTTTCCGCCAAACCAAAAATAATTTGTTTGCCCCTTCCGTTACACATTGGCACGAAAAGATTGATAAGCCCAAGCGTACCAAGACCGCCAAGCATATTACTTTTTTCAAGTAATAAAGTTGAAAGTCCGTTTTTTGCCGAAGTAACGGCTGCCGCAACACCTGCAACACCGCCACCGCAAACGATAACGTCGTATTCCTTTTTAACTTGTAATTTTTTTTCGTAAACGATAGTTTTGTTACTCATTTTAAATCTCCTTTATTTTTTGTCTTCTTTAATCCTATCTCTATGGTAAGAGTGAAGTAAGTTTACGTTACCCAGCATGTTTAAAATAGTAATAACGATAAAAACAATACCAATTATTACACTTAAACCTAAATTTTCCATAATTATTTTATCCTTATCGTAGCCGTGTGTGGTCTATGGTCAGAGGCAACAATATTTGGAATATCCGCATCGATAATTTCTATATCGTTAGATACGAAGATATAATCAATTTTTATCCTTGGTTTATCCGATGGATAACTAAGTTTTTCTTCATTAAACACACTTGCCGTGTCTTTTAATTTTTTATAAATAGGCTTTAAAACTTCCGCTTCAGGCGGAAGGTTAAAATCACCCATTAAAACGCATTTTTTATCAGTTATATTTTGTAAAATTGTTGAAACAGCGTTTTCTTGCTCATCTAAATTCAAGCCAAAGTGAGTAACTAAAACGGTAACGCCGTTTTCAAGTAAAATTTTAAGCACACTACGCGTTTCGTAGTAGCCGTTGTACTTTCTTGGCGAAGGGTCTGGAATAAATACATTTTCCGCTTTTACGATAGGAATTTTAGATAAAAACCCATTTCCGTAAGGCCCTAAGTTTGTAAAGTAAATAGCGGGGTCGAAATAATAATACTTCATACCCGTAAGACTCGATAAAATTTCTACTTGCTTTTGATATTCGGGGGTTTCGCCCTTATCGCGCATTTCTTGTAGCCCAACTATATCGGCACCCGTTTCAAGTATGGCTTTAGCCATAATATCAAAATCTATCTCTTGCTTAATATAGTTTAAACAATGTTGAGTATTAAAAGACATTATTTTCATAACACAATACCACTCTATTTTTATCCGTTTTAACCTTTGATTAAATAACAATACCTTTTTGCAATTTCAGTAATTTTGATAAAATCACCGCTTTTGATAAGGTCGTTTCTAACAATATTTCCGCCGATTCCAAAACCAGAAATACCCACTTTTAAATAATCGGCAATATTGCTTTCGGTAATACCGCCAACGGCTAAATATTTAACGTGCGAGAGTGGGGCTTTAATATTTTTAAAGTAATCAATGCCCAAATTGGTTATAGGGAATAACTTAACGTAGTCCGCACCGCTACGATAAGCCGATTGAATTTCAGTAGGAGTGATAGCCCCAGGGATAGAAACCATGTCAAGTTCACGCGTTTTTTTAATAACTTCACTATAAGCGTCTGGCGAAATTATAAACTCGCCACCTGCTTGTTTTGTGAGTTCGACTTGTCTTTCTGTTAAAACAGTACCCGCACCGATAAACATTTTATCGCCTACGTGGTCTTTTAATTTTTTTAAAGTTTTTGCTGTTTCTATATCAGAAACAACGCCCGTTGCATCAAAAGTTATTTCCATTAGCCTTACACCGCCGTCATATAAAGCGTTTGCAAGTGGGATAATATCTTCGCTTGATACACCGCGCACTATAACTATAAGTTTTTCTTTTTCAATTGCTTGTATAACTTGTTCTCTCATAACTTCCTTTAAGGGACTAATAAATCGCCGTAGGCGATAGAGCCTGTCAATAATTAATTAGCCTTGCGTTTTAACGCGCAAAGGTTTATCCGTAAATACACGCAAGACAAGGCAAACCCCGAAGATAAGAGTATACATCTTTTCAAGGGGTTTAACGAAGTATTGCACAGTATTTTTGCCGTTAAAAATTAGTTAGGGATAGCGATATCGCCATTTTCTTTCATCCAATCTTTAGCGAGTTCAACCGCTTCAAAGCCCATACCTACAACGCCGTTGGTATGTAAAACTAAACCGTCTACTTGACCTGACGTTAAAAGGTCTTTTGCGCGGTTTAATTGATATAAAACTGTTTCAGGGTTAGACTGTTTTTTATTGCCAAAATCGTATAAATAACAACCTACCATACGCTTTTGGTTTTTGTGCCTTTGTAAAAACTCTTGAAGTTTAACTTCAAAGTTAGCATTGTCCGTTTCGTGCCAGAACCATAAAATTACACCGTCAAAAATAGGTAAAAAGTCTTTTAAAACAACTTCGTTAGTGTTCATTGTGTAGTAAACAAGCCACATATCAAGCGGTTTTTTATTATCGTGCATTTTTTGTTTTAACGAATTTAATTTTTCTACCGTGTAATGCTCGTAACTACCTTTTGTACCTTCGTTAAAAAAGTCGTCAAACACACCAACTGTTATATTGTCGTACTTGTTAGCGAGGTCTAAAACACCGTCTACTTGGTCAGCATTTTCAATACTCCAGCCAAGGTTTAAACAGTTTTTGCACTCAACTGAACACGCATCGCGGTCAACCTCATTGTGCATAGGCACGTAAAACACGTTTTTTGCGCCAAAGTATTCCATACCGTCAGCGGGATTTACGTTTCCGTCTAAATCAAATTCCTTTACAAGTGAGTGGGCAGGGTGTCCCCAAATCCAAACTTTATCTCTTAATTTTTGCATAATTTTAAGTCCTTTTTATCATTATAAAAATTATAGCATTACAAATGGCTATTTTCAATAGATTTTATAATTTCTATATTTATTTTTAAAGTATTTTCCCCTTTAGCCATAAAAGTTTTATAATATCCGTTTCTGTTTTTAGAAGTTTTGTTAATATCAACTATTTCTCCGCTTGTTGTGTACCTACAAACAAACCCTTTATGGAAAATTTCAAGGGTGTTTTTTGATGCTTTTATTTGAGCGATAGTTTCGCCGTCGTAGTCAAATGCGGGTAAAAGATAGGCTATCTCGCCTTTAGCGGTATTAGTAATTTCCACCCCACTACTTGAAAGATTATAAACGGTTTTTACCTTTTTGCCCTTTTTAAAAGAGCAAGTTAATGTAGCGCTTGCGCTATCGCTAAAAGATTTTAACTTGTTTATTTTATATTTTGCTTGTAAGCCCGTTGCAAAGATAAATTCTTTATCTACTTTAACACCCACCGCAAGCGAAAGCGGAGCGTTTTTATCACCATCAATTTTATAAGTAGGCGATATCGGGCAAGGCACGGATAAACAAATAGTTGAAGGTGCGCCCTTCTTATGAACCCTGCCAAGACCATTACTGTCGTAGTGCGGACTGCTATTTATATCAAACTGCAAAGAATATCCACCCGCGCTTAAAAATATAGCGTGAAAGTGCTTTGAAGTTTTAACGGCAACGGGTGTAGTATTTTCTACTGCGGGTTTAATAGTTTCGTCACAGTTAAGATAACCTTCGTATAAAAATGACGCTAAGGTTATCATATATTTATCAAAGTAGGCGTAAGTTTCACAGCCGTATTTGCTATCAGTTGAAAACCTATTTTTTATATGCGATATAGGGGTGTTTTGTAGCCAAGATTCTATATCGTTAAGGGCGTTTAGGCTTGCAAGTTTAAACTTACTTGCTAAAACTTTATCTTTTAAATAGTATCTTGTTGCCTCGTATTCGCAAACAGCCGATAAAAGAGCCGAATTAAATAAAAACTGATTACTTCTTCCGCCAAACGGAATTTCACCAACAGCGGACTGCATTTTAAGTGTTAAAAGCCCTGCTTTTTTAAGCGCTTTATCAATTATTTTGTAATATTTACCGCGATAACCAAGCCTTAAAAGGGTTGAAAACAATACCCTTGAAACTAAATCGTAAGTCATTGGCGGGTATTCGTAATTGTCGCGGTACATACCGTTTTTATCTAAATGTTTAACTTGTGTTGCAAGTTGAATTTCGATAGTTTCTAAACTACCGCCAAGCCCCGCTTTTAATCTGCGGTATTCGCTTACGGCGGTAAAAAGCGCCCAGTTAAAAAGCCTTTCGTCAGGTTTTTTCGCTATTACGTTATAGCACTCGTAAGGGGAAATGCTTGATATTTGTTCTTTCCAAGTAGTGGCGTCAAATCCCGCCTTTTCCGCCACTTCTATGCTGTTTACTATTTCGCGTACCGAGAAATCGTTTGCCGCTTTAACTTTTGGGATATTTTCACAGCAAAAATCCATCATTTTAGTAAAAAGCGGAATTAAATCCTGCCGTTTGCCGTGCGCGATTAAAATGCCTATCGTTGAAGTTAATCGCGGAAATCCGTGCTCGGTTAGTCCCCTTTCTTTAACGGTATTAAAATAATTTAAAATTTGCTCGTTTGAATAAGCGGATAACGCTTTTTCCATTAGCAAAAGGTATTTTTCTTTCATTACTACTCCTACGCCATAGTTTCAAGCATTTTTAAAGTAACTTCGTATAAATTAGGTTTGCCGTTAAGGTAAAGTTGTAATTCGCTAACCATATATTCGCCCATATGCGCAACTTCATTGCCTAAACTGCCAGCAATGTGCGGGGTAATTATACAGTTTTGAAGAGTGTAAAACGGGTGAGATTTTTCAAGCGGTTCGGTGACGGTTACGTCAAGTAACGCGGTAATATCAGGGCGGTTTGTTAAAATTTTTACAAGGTCTTCTTCGTTTACTTGCGCTCCGCGACCGGTATTTATAAACACCGCGTTTTCGCGCATTGTTGAAAATAACTTATAGTTAAGTAAATTTTTAGTTTGTTCGTTGTTTGCTAAGTGGTTAGATATAACAAAAGACTTTTTAAAAAGTTCTTCTAAACTGCATTTAGTAACACCTAAACTACTTGCCGTTTCATCACTTAAAAAGGGGTCGTAAACAATAACGTTAAGGTTGTAGTTTTTAAGCATTTTAATTACCAACTTGCCTATCATACCAGCACCTATAATACCTACCGTTTCACCGTAGTTGCCGTTACATATAGAAATAGCCGATTTAGCACCGCTAATATTCCCCGATTTATAAAGCCTATTAGAAATAAAATAGCCTTTGTTAGAAAGTATAATTTGCGCTACCGTAAATTCCGCAACGGGTATAGCGTTACTTGCCCAAGCCGAAAAGACTTTTACGTTACAGTTTAAAAATGGTTTAGCAAACTTTTGTACCGTACCTGCACCGTAAAACACGCATTTAAGGTTAGGAAGATATTTTTTAATTTCCTCTTCGCTAAAAGCGGGCATTCCCCAAGTAGAAAAAATAATTTCAGTATCGATAAATTTACCCGTTAAAATATCTTCTTTAGTGTAAACGGCATTATCTATATCTATTAAATTTTTAAGTTTTTCGATACTTTGTTTATCGTAAACTTTTGGTATATAATCTAAAAATTCCGTTAAAAATATCCCTCTCATAAGCTCTCCACTATTTGTTTTAAAGCATTTGTTTCAACTATCAAATCTTCAATTTTATCGTTTGGCATAAATTCAAGAAGTAAGGTTTTAGGCGGGGTAAAGTTTTTAAGATAACGTGCCCACTCGCCTACAGCAAGCGAAAGGGAATACTTATTAAAAGTATCCGTTTGTTTCCAGTTAAAAACGTGGATATTTTCAACGTATGGCGAAATGGCTTTGGCGTAGTTTAAATTGTCTTCAATAGTTTTCCATTGAAAAGGTTGAAAGTAACTTTTAAAGTTATGGCTATTTACCGATTTTATAAGCCAAAGCGCATCGTTTAAATTTTCGGTAAAGGAGTTTTTATGGCACTCTAAACAAAGGATAACGCCCTTTTGTTTTGCTATCTCACTTGCTTTAATACTAACGCATAAAAGGTCTTGCTTTTCTTTATCCGTCATATCGTTACCGCATTTATCATAACACCAAATTCTTAAGATATTCGTGCCTAAAATCTTCGATGCTATAATATATTTTTCAAGTTCATCAAGGGGCGTAACCCCTAAGCGAAAATACGTGCCGTAAGACGAGCAAGTAATAGAATTTTCCTTTTGTAAGCGCGCAATATTTTCAAGTTTTTCCATATCGTTATAAGGCGCGTGAACGTCGCTACCCCACTCAATAAAGTTAAGGTTAGCACTTTTACAAATATCTATAATTTCAAGCGAACTAAGGTTTCTAAATGAAACGGAACAAAGCCCTAATTTATAAGTTTTATCCATAATAATTACCTTTTTTATCACTAAAATTATATCATTATAAACGGCTATTTTCAATAGATTTTTAAAAATAGGTGTATAAGGTTGAGCCTAAATTAAACAACCACAAAAGAAAGTTATCTTTTGTGGTTGTTTTTATTTTGATTGTTATTATAATTTAGCCATTATTTTTCAAAAAAAGCAAAACCTATAGCGCCGGGGCCAACGTGCGTGCCAATAGTTGCACCTAATTGATATTTAGGTATGTTTTCAACGTGCCCTTCCCAAAGCGAAGCGCTATCAATAATATATTTATCTAAAATTTCCGTGCCCATACCCGACCATAAAACGCCAAGCGGTAACGTAAAATCTATACCCGTAGATTCTTGAACGAGTTTATTTAATAAATTGTTTGCCTTTTTTGAACCCATTGCTTTGCCTAGCATTTTAACTTCACCGTCAACAATGCCAATAACGGGCTTTATAGAAAATAATTCACCAGCAAACGCTACGGTGCTTGATATTCTACCGCCTTTTTTAAGATACTCTAAAGTTCCAACCATAGCAATAATTTTAAGTTTGCTTTTCTTTTCTTCAAGTAAATCTACTATTTCTTTAGCGCTTTCACCCTTTTTTATTAATCCAAGCACGAATAAACATAATAAGCGTTCTCCTATTGCCGCACTTAAACTATCAATAACGTGAACTTTGCCGTTGAATTTTTTAGACGCTTCTACCGCGCTTTTATACGTTCCCGAAAGTTTAGAAGAAATAGTTATTACTATTAATTCGTCATCGCCTTGAAGATTTTTTTCAAACTCTTCTTCCCACCTATAAGTGTTTATAAGGCTTGTTTTAGGCAAAACTGAAGATTCTATCAATTTTTCGTAAAACTCGTTTGGCGTTAAGTTTATACCGTCTAAATATTCTTCTTCGCCAAAAGTAATACACATAGGCACCATTATAATACCTAAATCGTTAGCCTCTTTACTGCCGATATCCGCAGCAGAATCAATCATAATTTTAATCATTTTTATCCCCCTTTTTATCCGTTTCGTATGCTTTACACAATTCGTTTAAGTTGTTATTAACCAAGTTTAAACCGTAATACATAATATTTCGGTATTCTTCACTTAACCCCGCACTTGCATTGTTTAAAACGTTATCAATTTTGCCTGTTATAAACTCGCCTACTTCTTGCCCCTTTCTTGTAAGCGTAAACGGGGTTTGGTATCTCTTTTTCGATTTTGAATTGCAAACTAAATATTCGTTGCTTTCCAAAAATTTTATCGCACGCGAAATATTTGCTTTATCTTCGCAACACAAATCACATAATTCTTTAGCCGTAAGCGAATTTTCTTTATAGATATAATAAAGGCAAGAAACATGTGAACTTTTTAAATTAAAGCCAGACATTTCTTCCATTTTAATTTTGTGAATACATCTGTTTATATTAGCAACTAGCACCGTAAACGTTTTAAACCTTTCTTGCATAATCTCTCCGTTAGTTGTTGTAATTACAACAACCGTATTTTAACATTATTTTGTTTATATGTCAACTGTTAGAAGTGGTTTTTTATAGAGTGCAAAGCATATAAAAAGACCGATATAAAATCGGTCTTTAAAGTTTATTAACTATCAGCAATAAAATTAGTTAATACTTGGCGTAACTTGAAAGATAACGCACGAGTAAAGGAATTATCGTCTAATAAATCATAGTTATCTATTAACTTGTTTAAAGTAGTAATTGAACGGTAAATTAACTCAAGCGAAGGTTTACTACTAGTATATTTTTTAATTATTACAGCAACAAAAGGCAAGTAGTTATCTATAAGTTTACTGCGCGCGATTTCATCACCTTTATTCATAAGAGTAACGCACTCGTTTTTTTCTTCCGCCGTTAGCGGTTTTAGTTTATCAACGTAATCAAAAAAATCATAATAACTAGTAAATAGCATACCCCTTCCCCCTACTATATCGTGGTATATATATACCACAACTTTTATCCTTTTGCAATAGATATTTAAAAATAAAAAGCCCTGCTTTAAGTAAGGCTTTTGATATTTTCAACACTTTGAATATATTAAAAAAATTTAAAAGGGGGATTGACAACAACACGCAGGGGGATTATAATTATAAATAGAACTGCGTTTAACTTGTTCGTTATAAGCAAGGCGTTCTAATAATTTATTATAACAAAGGAAATTTTATGAAAAAAGTATTAGCATCATTAGTTGTATCCATGCTTACCATTTGCTGTTTGTTTATGGTTGGCTGTTCTCCTGCAGGAACATATAAGTTTGAAAGTATGTCGTATTCTGTTGGCGGTCTTGAAATATCCATTAAAGCAGGTCAAGAATATTTAGGCGTAACCGTTACAGAAGATTTTGCTGTTTTAGAACTTAAAAAAGACGGAACGGGTATATTTACTTCCCAAGGTGAATCAACTGAAATGACTTGGGAAAAAGATGGCGACATTATTAAATTAACAGCTGACGGCGAGACTGTAGAAGTTAAAATCGACGGCGATAAATTAATTCTTGAAGTAGACGGAACAAAACTCGTACTTGTAAAATAATCGCTATCTATTATAGTTATAAACAATAAGCGGTATCCGCTATTGTACTTATTAAAAATAAATACCACGGTTGTATACCGTGGTATTTTATTTTATATGAAATTTATCCGTTTCTTTTAAATCAAGGAGGGTAACTGCGCGCTCAAAAACGTCTACGAAATTATCAAAACCCGACGGTCTATGCGCATCGCTACCTAAATAAAATTTACAACCGCAATTTTTAGCAATTCTAAACGGACGTAAAACGATATCCGCTTCGCTATCCGAAAAAGACATATCCGATTTATTAAGTTCAATGCCACAACCTGCTTTAGCGAGCCTTGAAAACACCCTTTCCATTTCGCTATCTGAAAGCAATGATAATGCGTTTAAATAATCTTCTCTGCTGTTATTGTTTATTAAACCGCACGCTAAGTGCGCTATACCTATTTTTTCAAACGGCAATGGTAAATCAAGCAAATAATCTAACCGTTTTATCCACAATTTTGCTAATTTTTCGTTGTTTCTATACTCATCTTCGTTTACGGTAAAGCCGTTCATGTGAAAATGAGTGGTAGGTATTATTACAAAATCAAAATCGTTAAATCTGCTAAGGGGAATACCAAGCGTTAAGTCGCGCTTTAATTCCGTTTCCGCACCAAATAAAAATTTAATATTTTCGTCTTGCGGTAATGGTTTAGACTTGCTAATATGCTCAAAATTTTGTGGCGCATACCAAGGCGATGCACCTAAAACGGCGCTATCCCAGTAATGGTCAGTCACGCAAATTGTTGATAAATTGTTTTCCTTAGCATACTTTAAAATTTGCTTAGGCGTTTGTTCTGGGTGCCCTGAGCACGCCGATAACTGGGTATGAATATGTAAATCGTGGTCTATTTTGTATCTCATAGTGTTACCTTGTTTTTAAAAATAAAGTTATTTCACTTCAATTTGAACGGCTTTCATTGCATTTAAAGCATTGATGTGACTTTCTACCGTAACACCAGCACAACAACTACTATCTACCGTTATTTTAACTTCAGGGAAGGTTGCTTTTAAAATCATTGCGTTAGAAATAACGCAAATATCCGTGCAAAGACCACAAAGTTCTATCTCTTCAATTTCCTCGCCATACGATTTGATAACGTTAGGAAGGTCAACACTACCAAACGTTATTTTATCAACAACGTTGCTAACAAACGGCATTAGTTCATCGCAAATTTCCCAGCCTTGCGTACCTTTTATGCAATGCTCTACGGGAAGTTTATTACCTTCTTGGGTTTTTAAATAGTCTTCTTTATGAGTGTCTCTTGTAAAAATAACCGTGCCGTCGTAGTTTTTAACTTTTTCTACCACGTTTAGCACTATACCTTTGGCAAAATTACTTCCAAGACTGCCCGAAATAAAATCAACTTGCATATCCACAACAACTAAAAATTTCATAATGCAACATCCTTTTTTTACATTATTGTAGCACAGTAGCATTACATTGTCAATGCACGCTTTAACAAACAAAAAAAGCAAGGCATCACGACTTGCTTTTTAATGTTTTTACGTACACAAAATAAAAAAAATAATGCAACGCAGTTGCTATAATGTGAGCAAAGTGAACTATCATGCGAACGTTAGTGAGTTATAATTCAAATTCGCTAAAGCGAAAATGATAGTTGCTATCGCAACATGATAACTCGCCTAATGGCTCGAATTATAATCAAATTCTTGCGAATTTGACATAAAAAAAGACTTGTTTTCACAAGTCTTTTTTTGGCTCCCCCGTTTGGTGGTAAACCACCAAGGCGTTCGCAAACAAGTTTGCTCGGCTCATGGATTTGAACCTTAATTTTAATTGCTGAAGACAATTAAAATAGGTTCTTCACCGTACTAGGATAAACAAAAAAAGCAAGGCACAAATAGTGTCTTGCTTTTTTTGGCTCCCCCAGTAGGATTTGAACCTACGACCTACCGGTTAACAGCCGGTTGCTCTACCGCTGAGCTATAGAGGAATAATGAAATGCGGCAACTCCCTATCCTCCCGGGCCGTGTCCAGCCAAGTACTTTTAGCGCAATCGAGCTTAACTTCTGTGTTCGGAATGGGAACAGGTGGATCCTCGACGCTATCGTCACCGCAATGGTTATATAACTGCTT
>JAZRSH010000012.1:0-28692 GCA_045651405.1 Christensenellaceae bacterium
AATTGATAGATTCAACTCCTTGGCTCACAGAACGACATGGCTACGATCCGACTTAACCCTATCCATAAGTTCTTCAGAGAAATCACAAATGTTGCAGAATATCGTACCGAGCATCATGCATGATAAAAGTGAAGAAAAGGCAAAGTGAATACCACCTAAAGTAAAGGAAATATTAGATATAGCAACAGTTAACATTACAAAGCCAACTGAAACCGCCATTCTCTTTGAACGAGAGTGGAAAAACCTTTCGAAGAAGTTAAATAAGAAACCCATTATAGCGCCAAGTGCAAGTGATAAAACTACTTCTAAGATTGGTTCTACTATAACCGAAATTAAATTTATATCGCCAACGCTGATAGTTTTGGCAACACCGAAGGAAATTGCAAATAAAACAAGACCTACTGCGTCGTCAAGGGCTACAACGGGAAGTAATACGTCAGAAACTTCACCTTTTGCCTTGTATTGCTTAATGACCATTAAAGTAGCCGCAGGTGCCGTTGCAGATGCGATAGCACCTAAGATGATTGCACCTTCGATTGGTAAAACGTGTGGTTTCCAAAAAGAAAAGGCAATAAGTGCAATATCTACAAGCACGGTAGAAAACACGGCTTGGAATATACCGATAACGGTTGCTTGTTTTCCTATTTTTTTAAGTTGAGAAAGCCTAAATTCGTTACCGATAGAGAAAGCGATAAAGCCAAGCGCTAAATCACATAAAATCGAATAACTTTTAACTTGCGCTAAACTATTAAAGCCTAAACCTGAAATACCTAACCTTCCCAAAACGAAAGGTCCAAAAATAATACCCGTAACTAAGTACGCGGTAACTGCAGGTAAACCTATAAGTTTAGCAAACCTTGTAAGAATTAAACCTACAAGCAAGGCTGCCGATAACGATAATAAAACTATAACTGTAGAACTCATAAAAATCCTTTGCCGAAGAAATACCAAAGAAATGCTTTATACTTTCTTTCTTCATTAGTAATAGTGTTTTAAACCTTAACTATTATACTACTATTATATAATATTTACAAACGTTTTTGGCATAAAAAAAGGGCAAATTTTTGCCCTTTTTTGTATTTTAGAATAATCCTGAAATAACGCCGTTAGCGTCAACGTCGATTTTTTCCGCTGCGGGAACTTTAGGGAGCCCCGGCATCGTCATAATATCGCCCGTTAAAACTACGATAAACTTTGCACCTGCAGAAACTTTTACGTTTTTAACGGTAATTTCAAAGTTAGTTGGCGCGCCAAGTTTTGTAGGATCGTCAGAAAAACTATATTGTGTTTTTGCAACGCAAATAGGAAGGTTAGAAAAACCAAGTTCGTTAAGTTTTTCTATTTGTTTTTTAGCGTTAGTGGTTATAATTGCACCCTTTCCGCCGTAAACCTTTTTAACAAGTTTATTGATTTTTTCTTCAATACTATCACTATCATCGTAAGCAAAAGTAAGGTTTGAAGGTGTTTCGCAAAGTTTAACAACTTCTTTAGCAAGTTCTTCGCCACCCTTACCGCCTTCTGCCCATACGTTAGAAAGAACGGTATTTACGCCAAGTTTTTTACACTCGCTAATAATAAAATCAACTTCTTTTTGCGTATCAGTTGGGAATTTATTTACAGCAACCACTACAGGCATACTGTAAACCTTTTGCATGTTTTCAACGTGTTTTAAAAGGTTAGGTATACCCTTTTCAAGCGCAATTAAATTTTCGCTTGCAAGTTCCGTTTTTAAAAGACCACCATGCATTTTAAGAGCCCTAATCGTAGCAACTACTACAACTGCTGAAGGTCTAATACCCGTTGTTCTACACTTGATATCAAGGAATTTTTCAGCACCTAAGTCACCGCCAAAACCCGCCTCGGTAATAGCATAGTCACCAACCTTTAACGCCATTTTTGTTGCTAAGTAAGAGTTGCAACCGTGCGCAATGTTAGCAAATGGTCCGCAATGAACAAATGCAGGTGTGCCTTCTAAGGTTTGAACAAGGTTTGGCTTTAACGCATCTTTTAAAAGTGCAGTCATTGCACCTTGCGCTTTTAAGTCACCACAAGTAACGGGTTCATCTTTGTAGTTATAGCCGATAATGATATTTGAAAGCCTTTCTTTTAAATCGCTAATAGATGTAGAAAGACACATTATAGCCATAATTTCACTTGCAACAGTAATATCGTAACCGTCCTCACGCGGAACACCGTTAACCTTACCACCTAAACCGTTAACGATATTTCTAAGTTGCCTATCGTTCATATCAACGCATCTTTTAAAAGTGATTTTTCTATTATCAATTCCAAGTGCGTTACCTTGGTGGATATGGTTATCAATCATAGCACATAAAAGGTTATTTGCCGCACCTATAGCATGGAAATCACCAGTAAAGTGAAGGTTGATATCTTCCATAGGAACTACTTGTGCGTAACCGCCACCTGCAGCACCGCCTTTTATACCGAAAACTGGGCCTAAAGAAGGTTCCCTTAATGCTACGGCTACCTTTTTACCAATTCTTTTCATACCGTCGGCAAGACCGATAGTAGTGGTAGTTTTTCCTTCACCCGCAGGGGTAGGAGTAATAGCCGTAACAAGTATAAGTTTTCCTTCCTTTTTATCTTCATTTAAAAAGTCTAAATCGATTTTTGCTTTATACTTACCATAAGGCTCTATGTATTTATCGTCAATACCAGCAAGGTCGGCAATTTTTTCTATTTTTTGCATCGTTATGCTTTGTGCAATTTCTATATCAGTTAATATTGCCATAATATAACCCTCCAATTATTTAAAGTATTTAACAGCAGAATCAAACATCTTAATATCGTATTTACCGTAAACGTTTTTGTATAAACCGTTGTTATATCTTTCAGAGTGACCCATTTTACCAATAACCCTACCGTCTGGAGATACAATACCTTCAATAGCCATTGTAGAATTGTTAGGGTTGAATTGGATATTGCTTGTAGCCACACCTAAATCGTCAACGTATTGAGTAACGATTTGTCCGTTTGCTTTTAAAGTATTTAATACGTCGTCATTTGCAACGAATCTACCTTCACCGTGAGAGATTGGAACGTTGATAATATCCCCAACCTTAACACCTTTAAGCCAAGGCGAATTTGTAGAAACAACCTTAGTTTGTACAATTTTAGATTGGTGTCTACCAATGCTGTTAAACGTAAGTGTAGGCGAATTTTCATCGGTGTCGATAATTTTACCATAAGGTACTAAGCCAAGTTTCACAAGGGCTTGGAAACCGTTACAAATACCACCGATTAAACCGTCACGATTATCTAAAAGTTCGGTAACTTTTTCTTTGATAGCATTGTTTCTAAAGAAAGCAGTAATAAATTTACCAGAACCATCAGGTTCGTCACCGCCTGAGAATCCACCAGGGATAAAGATAATTTGTGACTTTTCAATCTTTTTAGCGAATTGTTCAACACTACGAGATACACCTTCAGCCGTTAAGTTGTTGATAACGAAGATATCAGCCTTACCGCCTACGCTTTCAAATGCTTTAGCAGTATCGAATTCACAGTTAGTACCTGGGAATACTGGGATAAGAATTTTAGGCGTTGCAACTTTTACGTTAGGTACGTAAACGTTAGGTTTAGTGTATTCGTAAGTTTCGATAACTGACTTGTCAGTTTTAGCGTTCATAGGATATACGCTTTCAAGTTTATCTTCGTAAGCACCTTCAAGGTCAGAAAGTAAAATTTTAGCGTCTTTATAAACGATTGCTTGTTCGCTTGTTGTGTAACCTAACGTTTCGCCAATGGCAATATCTTCACTAAGTTCTACGATAAACGAACCGTAGTTATACGCAAACAACTCGTCAGTAGAAAGGTTTTTAGAGTATTCAAAGCCTAAGCCGTTACCGATAGCCATTTTGAAAACACCTTCGGCAATACCACCATAAGTCGGCGTATAGCACGATAAAACCTTACCGTCTTTGTTAAGCTTATTGATAATTTCAAAGTTTTTAAGTAAACTTTCAGTCATTGGTAAGCCGTTTTCATCGTATTCAGTTTTTATAAATACAACTTTGCTACAAGACTTTTTAAACTCAGGTGAAATGATATTTTTAACCTTATCAGTAGTAACGGCAAAAGAAACGAGTGTTGGTGGAACGTCTAATTTTTCAAACGAACCACTCATAGAGTCTTTCCCGCCGATAGCCGCTATTTGTAAATCTTTTTGCGCTTTAAACGCACCGAGTAATGCAGATAAAGGCTTGCCCCAACGCTTAGCGTCTTTTGAAGGACGTTCAAAATATTCTTGGAAAGTAAGATATACGTCTTCAAACTTAGCACCTGTTGCAACAAGTTTACTTACCGATTCAATAACGGCAAGGTATGCACCGTGGTATGGAGATTTTTCAGTAATAAACGGGTTATAACCCCAAGACATTAATGAACAATCGTCCGTTGCACCCTTTTCAAGTGAGATTTTATGTACCATTGCTTGAATAGGTGTAAGTTGACGTTTACCACCAAACGGCATAAGTACGGTACCGGCACCGATTGTAGAGTCAAATCTTTCAGATAATCCACGTTTAGAGCAAACGTTTAAATCTTGAGCTAATTTTTTGTAGTTAGAAATGAAATCACCGCTAATTTTCTTAGAATAGTCTTGTGGTTTAGATGCAATTACGTCAATGTGTTTTTCCGCACCGTTAGAATTTAAGAATTCACGTGAAATATCAACGATTGTATTACCCTTCCAATTCATAACAAGACGTGGGCTTTCAGTAACTGTAGCAACAACGGTTGCTTCTAAGTTTTCGCTACCTGCAAGTTCAATAAATGCGTCTACGTCGTTTTTATCAACAACAACCGCCATTCTTTCTTGAGATTCGCTTATAGCGAGTTCAGTACCGTCTAAACCTTCGTATTTTTTAGGAACTTTATCAAGGTCGATAAGTAAGCCGTCAGCAAGTTCGCCGATTGCTACTGATACACCGCCCGCACCAAAGTCGTTACATCTTTTAATCATACGGCTTGCAGTTTCGTTTCTAAAAAGTCTTTGAAGTTTTCTTTCTTCAGGGGCATTACCCTTTTGAACTTCCGCACCGCAACTCTCAAGTGATTCTAAAGTGTGTGATTTAGATGAACCTGTTGCACCACCACAACCGTCTCTACCAGTTCTACCACCTAAAAGGATAACGATATCGCCAGGAATAGGTCTTTCACGGCGAACGTTCTTTTCAGGCGCAGCCGCAATAACCGCACCGATTTCCATACGTTTTGCTTCGTAACCGTCGTGATAGATTTCATCTACCATACCTGTTGCTAAGCCAATTTGGTTACCATATGAAGAATAACCTGCAGCCGCAGTAGTAACGATTTTTCTTTGTGGAAGTTTACCCTTTAACGTTTCGCTAAGGGATTTAAGCGGATTACCCGCACCAGTAACACGCATTGCTGCGTAAACGTATGAACGGCCAGATAACGGGTCTCTTATAGCACCACCGATACAAGTAGCCGCACCACCAAAAGGTTCAATTTCAGTTGGGTGGTTATGCGTTTCGTTTTTGAAAAGTAAAAGCCAAGGCTCTTTTACACCGTTTACTTCTACTTCAATTTTAACGGTACAAGCATTGATTTCTTCAGATTCATCAAGTTTTTCAAGTTTGCCCGTCTTCTTTAAGAATTTACCAGCTAAAGTACCTATATCCATAAGGTTGATAGGTTTTGTGCGTGATAAAAATTCCCTTGTTTTTAAATAGTCTTCATAAGTTTTTTGTAAAACTTCATCTTCAAATTTAACACTATCAATAGTAGTTAAGAAGGTAGTGTGCCTACAATGGTCAGACCAGTAGGTATCTATCATTTTAATTTCAGTAATGGTAGGGTTTTTATTTTCCCCTTTAAAATAACTTTGACAGAATTTAATATCGTCTAAATCCATAGCGAGGCCGTAAGACTTAATAAATTCTTGAAGACCTTTTTCGTCTAATTCGTTAAACCCGTTAAGAACGGCAACGGTAGATGGTAAATCGTATTCAACCTTTAAAGTTTTGTATTCTTCAAGCGATGCTTCCCTTGATTCTACAGGGTTGATTACGTATTTTTTAATTTCGTTAATTTCAGTTTTTGTTAAATCGCCGTATAAAATGTAAACCTTAGCAGTTTTTACTATTGGGCGTTCTTTTTGTGAGATGATTTGTAAGCATTGCGAACAAGAATCTGCACGTTGGTCAAATTGGCCTGGTAAAAACTCAACGGCAAAAACAACACCACTTTTAAGGTCGAGATTAATAGCATCATAGCAGTTATCTACTTGTGGTTCTGAAAATACCGTTTTTTTAGCGTAATTGAAAAGTTCTTCGTCGATATTTTCAACGTCGTATCTATTAATAACGCGAAGATTTTCTAATTTATTAATACCTAAAAAAACTTTAATATCGTTTAAAAGTGAGTTTGCCTCGTGTAAAAAACCTTGTTTTTTCTCTACGTATAAGCGATAAACCATAGTTTATTCTCCTTTGATTTTAAGTGCCTTTAAACCAATGTCATTTCTCATATACTTATTGTCGAAATGAATAGTTTTAGTAAGTTCATAAGCATTTTCTATTGCTTGTTTTAAAGTGTCACCCGTGCAAGTTGCACCGATAACTCTACCGCCGGAAGTTTTTAAAACTCCCCCGTCAAGTTTTGCACCTGCAACGTAAATTTCACCGATAGGGTTATTAGGAAGTTTAATTTCATAACCTTTTTCGTAGTTTTGTGGATAACCGTCAGACGCTAATATAACGCAACAAGCACTACCGCTTGAAAATTCTACTTTAGTATCTTTAAGTTTGCCATTTGTTGTAGCCATCATAACTTCTAAAAGGTCAGATTTTAAAAGTGGAAGGACAACTTGTGTTTCAGGGTCACCGAAACGGCAGTTGTATTCAATAACTTTAGGTCCGTTTTTAGTAAGCATTAAACCAAAGTATAAGCAACCCTTGAAAGTTCTATTTTCAGCATTCATTGCGTTGATTGTTGGAAGGAAAATTTCCTTCATACAAACTTTAGCAACGTCTTCCGTATAGAAAGGGTTAGGTGCGATAGTACCCATACCGCCAGTATTTAAACCGGTATCGTTATCGCCAGAACGCTTGTGGTCCATTGAAGAAACCATAGGGATAACCGTTTCGCCGTCAGTAAAGGCTAAAACTGAAACTTCAGGACCTTCTAAGAACTCTTCAATAACGATATTATTACCGCTTTTACCAAAAATTTTATCTTCCATTATTGATAATACGGCATCTTTTGCTTGCTCTCTTGTTTCGCAAATGATAACCCCTTTACCAAGCGCAAGCCCGTCCGCTTTAACAACGGTAGGAACTTTACATGTTTCAACGTAACTAAGCGCCAATTTAGCATCGCCAAACACTTCGTAAGTAGCCGTAGGAATACCGTATTTTTTCATTAAGTTTTTAGAGAAAACTTTACTACCTTCAATGATGGCTGCGTTTGCCTTAGGCCCAAAACAAGGTATACCCTTTTCATTTAGCGCGTCTACTGCACCTAAAACGAGTGGGTCGTCAGGTGCAACAACGGCATAATCAATTTTATTGTTTACGGCAAATTCAACGATTTTATCAATGTCTTTAGCGCCGATGTCTACACAAGTAGCGTCGCTTGCAATACCGCCGTTACCTGGAAGAGCAAAGATTTCTTCTACTTTTTTATTCTCTTTTAATTTTTTAATGATAGCGTGTTCTCTACCACCGCCACCTACTACTAAAATTTTCATTATTTATACTTCCTCGTTATAGATAGGGAATTTTTCACAAAGTTCAATTACTTCTTTAGTAATTCTTTCTTTACTGTTTTCAAAGTCAAAGATAACGTCTTTAATATAGCCTGCAATCTTAATCATTTCTTCTTTACCAAAGCCCCTTGAAGTTACGGCAGGTGTACCAACCCTTAAACCGCTTGTAACAAATGGAGATAATGGTTCGTTAGGAATAGTATTTTTGTTTGCAGTAATGTGAACTTCGTCAAGTCTTGCTTCAAGTTCTTTACCAGTAACGCCTGTATCTCTTAAATCTAAAAGCATAAGGTGGTTATCAGTACCGCCTGAAACGAGTTTAACGCCGTTTTTCATAAGTTCGTCTGCTAAAACTTTAGCATTTTCAACGATATTTCTTTGATAAGCCTTGAATTCATCAGTTAATGCTTCGCCGAAAGCAACTGCTTTTGCAGCAATAATGTGCATTAAAGGGCCACCTTGAGTGCCTGGGAATACCGCTTTATCAATTTGTTTAGCATATTGTTCTTTGCAGAGAATTAAACCGCCACGAGGACCTCTTAAAGTCTTGTGAGTAGTAGTTGTAACAACGTCTGCATAAGGAACTGGGTTTTCGTGCATACCTGCAGCAACTAAGCCTGCAATGTGTGCCATATCTACCATAAAGTAAGCGCCAACTTCATCGGCAATTTCTCTAAACTTTTTAAAGTCGATTGCTCTTGCATAAGCAGATGCGCCCGCTAAGATAAGTTTTGGCTTGTTTTCAAGTGCTAACTTTCTAACAACGTCATAGTCGATTGTTTGAGTTTCGCCACTTACTTCGTAAGGAACGATATTGAAGTATTTACCAGAAATGTTAACTGGTGAACCATGTGATAAGTGACCACCGTGTGCTAAACTTAAAGAAAGTACTGTATCTCCAGTATTTAAAAGAGCAAAGAATACGGCAAGGTTAGCGTTAGCACCGCTGTGTGGTTGAACGTTAGCATGTTCTGCGCCGAATAATTTTTTAGCACGTTCCCTTGCGATTTCTTCTACTTCGTCTACGTAAACGCAACCGCCGTAGTATCTCTTTCCTGGGTAACCTTCTGCATATTTGTTAGTAAGTACAGTACCTGCTGCAAGTAATACTGCAGGCGATACGATATTTTCAGACGCAATAAGCTCGATATTGTGTTTTTGTCTGTTTAATTCTCTTGTACAAGATTCGTAAACTTCGCTATCAAATTGTTTTAATTTATCAAAAAACATTTTAGTTTTCTCCTATTATCTTAAATATTTTAATTATTTTAAAGTTGTTTTAATGTCGTTTACCTTTTACGGATAAAACGGCTAAAAGGACACGCGTTCTTGCGAGTACGTGTACTTTCTTTACATAAGCGAGCAAAACGCAAATTAATTTTCGCTCTTTGCCTTTAACGGATAAAATACGAAAAAGACACGCATTCTTGCGAGTACGTGTACTTTCTGTACACAAGCGAGCAAAATGCAAAGTATTTTGAAGTATTTTGCCGTCAAATTAGTGATGGAAGAGTCTCATACCCGTAAAGCACATAACCATACCGTATTTGTTACAAGTTGAAATAACAAGGTCGTCCCTTATAGAACCACCTGGTTCTGCTACGTAAGAAACACCGCTTAAGTGCGCCCTTTCAATGTTATCGTCAAATGGGAAGAATGCGTCAGAGCCAAGGGCTACACCGCTAATAGTTGAAAGGTAAGCCTTGATTTCTTCAGTAGTTAACGGTTCAGGTTGTTTAGTAAAGTATTTTTGCCAGTTACCTTCAGCGCAAACGTCTTCTTCGTTTTTGTTGATGTAACCATCGATAACGTTATCCCTTTCAGGTCTACCAAGTGTTGGTAAGAAAGGTAAGTTTAATACTTTATCGTGTTGACGTAAGAACCAAGTATCAGCCTTGCCACCTGCTAAACGAGTACAATGAATACGTGATTGTTGACCTGCACCAACACCGATTGCTTGTCCGCCGTAAGCGTAGCAAACTGAGTTTGATTGAGTGTACTTTAAAGTAATTAAAGCAACGATTAAGTCGATTTTAGCAAGTTCAGGTAATTCTTTATTTTCAGTTACTATATTTTTAAGCAAGTCTTCATCAATTTTGAAGTTATTTCTACCTTGTTCAAAAGTGATGCCGAAAACTTGTTTTCTTTCAATTTCTTCAGGGATATAATTTTCATCGATTTCGATAACGTTATATCCGCCTTTTCTTTTTGCTTTTAAAATTTCTAACGCAGCTGGTTCATAACCTGGGGCAATAACACCATCAGAAACTTCACGAGAGATAAGTTTAGCAGTAGTTACGTCACAAACGTCCGATAAAGCGATAAAGTCGCCAAAAGAACATTGCCTATCAGTACCCCTTGCCCTTGCGTAAGCACAAGCAAGTAAAGAATCGTCTAAGCCTTCGATGTCGTTAACAAAAGACGCCCTTTTAAGTTTTTCAGGGAGTTTTAAACCAACGGCAGCCGAAGTTGGACTAACGTGTTTAAAAGAAGTAGCACAAGGAAGACCAGTTGCGATTTTTAATTCTTTAACAAGTTGCCAAGCATTAAAAGCATCTAAGAAGTTAATGTAACCAGGTTTACCGTTTAAAATTTTAATAGGTAATTCCCCGTTTTTCATATAAATTCTTGAAGGTTTTTGGTTGGGGTTACAACCGTATTTTAATTCGCATTCGCGCATTATTTGTTACCTCCGTTTTTATTAATGATTCTATCTTCAACTTCGTTAGTTTTTAAATCAGTATATCTAACGTAAAGTGAAATTTTATTGTTTTCATCTAAGTTTTCCCAAATATCGCTAACAAGTTCATCGATATCGTTAGGGATAGCAATTCTTTCAGGTTCGCCACAGAAAGTAGGAATTGGATTACCATCAGTTATATAAGTATGGATAAAGTGACCTAAGCCGTTTTTAGATGGATAGTTGTAAGTAAATCTTTGGCAATCGCTACCAACTTCATCTAAACTTTTTAAAATACTCATTTTATAAGCCATATCGCCGTTATTGTAAGTAACGATACCGCTAATTCTTGGTGTAAAGTTAGGTGGGTCTGGTTCGAACTCTCTTGTTAAAAGTGCGTTTTCAAAACTGTCACCCTTTTTGATAAATTCGTAAATTGTATCAGTTTGGTCACCGTTTGTTACAACAGTTTGATTGTTGTGATTTCTTACCGCTGCATAAATGATAAGTGATGGGTCTTCAACTTTTGATGCATCGAAAGGTTCGGTGTATAAAACGTCGTCTTTATAAGTAAACACACGGTTTCTACTATTTTCGCTTCTGCCCATAATGAAGTAAGCGATAGCCGATTTAGTACCGTCTGCAGTTTTGCCAATAACAATACCGCGACCTACGTAAGGATTGCCTTTAATCCTTTCTCCGATAGGTAAAACTTCGTAAATATTCATAAATTCTCCTTAAAGTAAACTTTTTGAAACTTCTTCAACGGCTTCGGGAAGAATAATCCACTCAGCCTCTTGCATAACCCTTTTTTGTAAAACTTCGGGTGTGTCGCCGTCCTTTATATAAACGGCTTTTTGTTTAATGATTTTACCACCGTCAGGAATTTCGTTAACGAAATGCACGGTAGCGCCCGTAACCTTTACACCGTAAGAAAGTGCGGCTTCGTGGACTTTAAGACCGTAAAAGCCCTCGCCACAAAAAGACGGAATAAGCGATGGATGTACGTTTAAAATTCTATCTTTAAAGGTATCTGTGAAGTATTTAGTTAAAATACTCATAAACCCTGCAAGAACGATAATATCAATCTCGTTTTGCTTTAAAATTTCAACGAGTTTTTCTTCAAACGCCATAGCGGAAGGATAATCTTTTTTAAGAACGACTTCCGTTTTAATTCCGTTATTTTTAGCACGTTCAAGTGCGTATGCATCTTGTTTGTTTGAAATTACAAGCGAGATTTTACCGCTTTTAATAACACCGCTTTTTTCGGCATCGATAAGCGCTTGTAAGTTTGTACCGCCACCCGATACGAAAACTGCAATTTTAACCACTAAACTTTCCTCACTTTAAAATTACGCCTTCGCCTTTAACGATTTTACCCATAATATAAGCATCTTCGCCGTTAGCCTTTAAGATTTCAACTGCTTTTTCAGCATCTTCTTTCTTAACTACAACGCTCATACCAACGCCCATATTGAAGGTGTTGAACATATCCCTTTCAGGAATATCGCCAACCTTTTGAATTAAATCAAAGATAGGTAAAATTTTAAGTGCTGATTTTTCAATTTCTGCGCCAAAGCCTTCAGGTAAACTTCTTGGAATATTTTCATAGAAACCACCGCCCGTAATGTGTGAGATTGAGCGAACTGTAACTTCTTCTAAAAGAGCAAGAATAGGTTTAACGTAAATTTTAGTAGGCGTAAGTAAAGTTTCGCCAACTGATTTACCATTAAGTTCCGCCATAGGTTTAGAGATATCGTTAGTACCAATGCCAAAAACCTTTCTTACAAGCGAGAAACCGTTAGAGTGCACACCGCTTGATGGAAGTGCGATAATAACGTCGCCTTCTTGCATTGATTTTGGATTTAAGATTTTTGCTTTATCTACAACGCCTACTGCAAAGCCTGCTAAATCGTATTCGTCGATAGGATAAAAACCTGGCATTTCTGCAGTTTCGCCACCAATAAGTGCAGCGCCACTTTGTACGCAACCTTCACAAACACCCGATACGATTGACGCAATTTTTTCAGGCACGTTTTTACCGCAAGCGATATAGTCAAGGAAGAAAAGTGGTTTTGCACCACAGCAAATAACGTCGTTTACGCACATTGCAACGCAGTCGATACCAATCGTATCGTGCTTGTCTTGTAAAAATGCAAGTTTAAGTTTTGTACCAACGCCGTCAGTACCGCTAACGAGTACCGGTTTTTCCATACCCTTAACGTCAAGTTCGAAAAGGCCACCAAAACCGCCTACGTCCGAACAAACGCCACTTGTCATAGTTTTTGCAATATGTGCTTTCATAAGTTCAACCGCTTTGTAGCCTGCAGTAATATCAACGCCTGCTTTAGCGTAACTTTCTGACCTAGAATTTTTCATAGTTTACTCCTTAGATTATTTTTCTTTACCCGTCCAACAGTAAGTACAAAGTTTGCAAGGTTCTACGCCAAGCGCTTTAATAAAGCCTTCTAAACTTTGATATTCTAAACTGTCAAACTTCATTTTTTTACAGATAGCGCTACGGAATTTTTTACCCCTTTCGGTAGTTCCGTCAGCGTATTCTTCTATATATTTAAAGCCTTCTTCACCCTCAAGTTCCATAATGATACGTCTACCAAGTAAGTCCATATCCGAATTACTTCTTGAAAAGTTAAGGTATTTACACGCATACATAAGCGGAGGACACGCAGAACGCATGTGTACTGATTTTGCACCGTTTTTAAACAAGAAATCAACCGTTTCGTTAAGTTGAGTACCCCTAACGATACTGTCGTCTATTAAAAGCATATCTTTGTCTTTAATAAGTTCAACTACGGGGATTTGTTTCATTTTAGCAACTTTTTTACGTTCTTCTTGATTAGACGGTGTAAAACTTCTTGCCCACGCAGGCGTGTATTTAATGAAAGGTCTTGCAAACGGAATACCACTTTCGTTAGAATATCCGATAGCGTGCGGTGTACCCGAGTCAGGCATACCGCTTACGTAATCAACTTTAGGTAAAGTTCCCGCTTGCTTTTCGTTTTGAGCCATAACCTTACCGTTATTCATACGGAACATTTCTACGTTTTTACCTTCGTAAGTTGCCGTAGAATAACCATAGTACGCCCAAAGGAAAGAACATATCTTCATATCGCTCGTGCCCTTTTCAAGAACGGTAACGCTTTCGTTAGTTATTTCTACGATTTCGCCCGATTTAAGTTCTTTATAAGGGGCGTAACCTAATTTTTCAAAGGCAAACGGTTCAAGCGAAACGCAATAACCGTCGTTATTTTTACCTATACTTATAGGAAGTCTGCCGTGTTTATCCCTTGCAACTACAAGCCTTTCGTCTTCAAAAAGGAACATTAAAGATGCCGAGCCTTCAATTACCTTTTGAACGTGTTTGATACCTTCAACGAAAGAATCTTTTTCTTCTATCAAAGCGGCAACCACTTCAAGTGAGTTTACCCTATTACCCGACACCGCTTGGAAGATACCATATCCACCTTTTAAGTATTCTTTTACAAGGTCTTCGTTATTTGCTATATAACCAACCATAACTATAGCGTAAGTACCAAACTTTGAACGCATAAGTAATGGTTGCGGTTCAAGGTCGCTAATACAACCTACGCAAGCATTACCTTTAAGCCTTGATTGGATATTATCAAATTTAGTTCTAAAAGGGGAATTTTCTACGTTGTGAATTTCCCTTTGAAAACCGTCCTCCTTATTAACGGCAGCCATACCCGCCCTTGAATTACCAAGGTGAGAGTGATAGTCTACACCGAAAAACACGTCTAAAACGGCTTTCTTTTTACTTGTTATACCAAAAAAACCACCCATTGTTCACCTAATTTTAGTTAAAGAAAAGTTTAGATAATTCCATTGGCTCGATATATTCGTTACCTTTATATACACGCATATTACCAGATGCGATTTCGTCGATTAAAACTACTTCGTCACCAGCATAGCCGAATTCGAACTTAATATCGTATAAAGTAAGACCGCGAGTAGCTAAGTCGTCAGCGATAATTTTAGTGATTTTTTGAGTTTGTTCTTTCATATCGTCATATTGTTTATCAGTCATAACGCCTAAAACGATTAAACCGTCTTTAGTAACGAGTGGGTCGCCCTTAGCGTCGTTTTTGAATGTCATTTCAACGTATGAAGGAAGGTCAGCGCCTTCTTCAATATAATCACCGTATCTTCTTAAGAAACTACCAACGGCTTTGTTACGGCAAATAACTTCTAAACCTTTACCGAAAGGAGTTGCTGGGATAACTTCCATAGTAGTATCTTCAAGGTTTGCGCTAATGTAGTGAGTTTTAATGCCTGCTTCTTTGAGTTTTTCAAAGTAGTAGATAGACATTCTTAAGTTAACGTCACCAACACCTTCGATTGTTAAACCTACAGAGTTTTCACCTGGGTCGAATTTACCGTCTTTACCTGTGCAGTCATCTTTGAATTTTAAAAGATAGTTGCCGTTATCAAGTGCGAATACGTCTTTTGTTTTACCTGTGTATACTAATTTTTTCATATTTTTAAATCTCCTTTCAATTAATTATTAAAATTATCTTCAACCGCTTTATTTTTTGCTAAAACGGTGTTTTTATCGTTTTCTCTTTTTTCATCAAGTAATTTTGCTAAGTTATCGTCTGCAACTGCTAAAATTTCAATAGCAAGTAAACCTGCGTTTACACCACCGTTGATTGCAACCGATGCAACTGGAATACCCGATGGCATTTGAATTGTTGAAAGTACCGCATCAATACCACCAAGCGAGCCTGAATTGATAGGGATACCAATTATAGGAAGGGTTGTGTTTGCTGCAAGTGCACCTGCAAGGTGTGCTGCCATACCCGCTGCGGCAATAATTACGCCAAATCCGTTTGCCCTTGCGTTTTTAGAAAAGTCCGCTGCCTCGATAGGCGTACGGTGTGCCGAGTAAACGTGAACTTCGTAAGGTACGCCAAATGCTTTAAGCGTATCTATAGTTTTTTGAAGTATAGGTAAGTCACTATCACTACCCATTATGATTCCTACTTTTTTCATAACAATCTCCTTGATTTTTTAAAATATAAAAGGGCACTACTCCCCTAAAAAAGAAAGTGTGCCCAGACGGTCGGCTATATATCCATTGTTCCAGCGTGGTACTCCACTTTTTCCGTCAGTCGCAAAGGACATTTTTAAGTTTGATTTTATTTTATCATTTTTATAGCCGTCTTGTCAATTAAATTACAAAGTAATTTGATAGAAAGTATTGACATTTTATACTATCCCGCTTAAAATATTTACGAAGGAGATTTAAAAATGCTTAACTTAACTAAAACAACTATCAATTTAGGGCTTGAAAAACCCGTTAAAATACTTCACGTTACGGATATTCATTTAACGTACGCTAACGACCAAGATACTAACTTTCACCAAGACTTTATGAAAGTTAGATACGAAACTTTTTATAACGAAGGTAATAAGCCTCCACACAACCCCAAAGAGTATTTTGAAATGGCTATCAAATACGCAAAAGATAACGATTGCTTGCTTGTAAATACGGGTGACGCTTATGATATTTTAACCAAAGGCAACGTTGAAGTTTACAATAAAATTGTAAAAGGCGTTGATTATATGTTTACCCCAGGTGGTCACGAACACCAATGGCAATGCGTAAGGGTTATGGAAGAACCTTTCCCATATATAGAAGAAACGCGCCCTAAAGTGCAAGAAATTTTTAAAGACCACAACCTTGACTTAACAAGCCGAGTGATAAACGGCGTAAATATAGTTTGCGCGGATAATTCGCTTGACTATTACAGCCCTAAAACGCTTGAAATGTTTAAAAAAGAACTTGAAAAAGGCTTGCCTATAATTTTATTTTCACACGACCCGATTTGGGATAGAATGCTTGAACATAAAGCCCCTTACCACCCTAACGTAAGGCTTACCGATAAAGACTATAAAGCAAGCCACGAAATGATAGATTTAATCTTAAATAATCCGCTTGTTATCACAACTTTTAGCGGTCATAACCACAGGGATATGGAAAAGGAAATTAACGGCAAAACACACTATTCAACAGCAGGCTTATTTAAGGGCATAGCAAGAGAAATTTTAGTAAAATAAAAAAACGCCAAACGGCGTTTTTTTTGTTTTACAACGATATTCAACTACGTTGAGTTATATGCAACCTTTGGTTGCGTGATATGCAAGGTAGACCTTGCACGATATTCATAAACAAAGTTTATGAACTTAGGATTTTGTTTTATATATAGTATCGTAGGGTACGGCGTCCCCGACGTACCGTTTTAGGTAATATGTAATAGTGAAGAAGTAATAGGAGCGGATAAAATCAATATATTGCAAAAGCGTTTGGCAAATAACCAAACGCTTTATTATTTTACAATATAATTTGCATAGCAGGGACAATGCCCGTATAAGGATTATTAATACCGTAACTATCGGTAATAGCACCATCGTAATAGACGTACCTAACGTAATTAATACCACCGTAAGGGGAACGAAGCAACCAAAAATCGCAACCATAGTTAGTGCTATCCGTGCATACGTAAGCACCAGTTGCCCTACTATAGTCACTTGTAAGCATTTTACGGTCTCTATCTAAATTAAAACCATAGTTATTATCAGATACTTCCTTATAACTTAATAAAAATACTTTATCTAAAGTATTTTCACATGCGTATGAATTATATTTTTCTCCCGTACTTGCTGCGCTATTATCAACAAGTGTCGTTTTTATAAACGATTGTTCTAAAGTTTTAAATGCCGTTTTATAAAACTCATCATTAAGCCATGCACGGATTTCACTTTCTTTATAGTTATTACTGTTATCGTCGTAACGTTTGTTTACTATTATGCTATCGCATACAATCAAACCATTTTCTTCGTCTAATATTCTCCAGCGGATTGGTTCTACTTTAAAATAATAAGTTTCCCCGCTTGTCACAACACTATTGTTAGAGAATTTATAATCACTTTTAAATGGATTTGCTACTACTTTTGCATATTCTTCGCCGTCACTACCAACGTAATAACCGTTAGCATTTGCCGTTTCACCTACCGTTACGTTATCCGCTTTAATTGTTTGTGGATATTTACCAACGTAAATATAATTACCCTCCCTTATAAAAGGGTTACCATAAGGCTGTAAACAAACTTCACAAATGGCTCTTTCGCTTTGGGTTACTACTCCACCCTTGTGTTTTTCTAAACCGTCCTTTTCCCCACAATCGCACTCATACCAATGGCTTTTGCTATCAAATTTTAAAGTGTTATATGCGTGAACGTGTGTCTTTATATAACCGCAAACACATACGTCGTTTACAAACGCGTGGTTCGTTATGTCTTTACCTTCACCGCACTCACATTCATACCAATGGCTTTCACTATTGTAAGAATATTCATTTGAGTATACGTGAACGTGTTCTGGTGAGGTGTCGGCATTACAACCATTACAACTTCCGCCACAGCCAATTACGCCTAAGCACGCAAAAAGCATACAGCAAATTGTTAAAATTGTTATTAGTTTCTTTTTCATAAAAACTTCCCCTAAAAGATTTAGTGTTTTTATTATAGCACTATAAAAACGTGATTGCAAGTAATAACAAAAATCTCGCTAAACATTAGCGAGATTTTTGATTTATTAAGTTTAACGAAGTAATTTTTTAAGACAATAGATACAAGCAAGACAAGGCTCGTAATGTTGGCTAACGCCAAACGGTGTTTTGCTTTTGCAAAAACGGTGTAGCCTGTCGGCTAACGATGTTACAAGCAAGTTGTAAACTGTGGATTTTATCTGTATTTTAACAAAGTTTAATAATGTGCGAATTTAAAAGGCTAGATACGAGAAGAACGAGGCTCATAAAAAAAGCGGTTGCAAATAGACCTTTGTGGTCATTTGCGCCCGCTATTTTTTATAGAAACAAAGTTATTCGACGTATATAGCCTTTTAAATCATGTCGGATGTTGCAATGAGATTCGCATCATCTTCAATATTTGCAATCAACACGTCGCCTTGAGAAAATTCGCCATCAAGACGAGATGCGTTGATTTTATCCATAAGCGCAAACATATTTTCTTTTTTGATTGGCTTATCAGTTTTTACGGCTAAGATTTTACCGTTTTTAAGTTTGATAGTAGTAGTTAAAACACGCCTTGGGCAAGTAACTTCGGCTTTTGCGTAAGCCTCACCTCTTGGACAGTTGTTACCCTCAACGGTGAATACGCCGTTATCTTCGGTAACGCACATTGTGCAACCCATTGGGCATTCAATACAAGTAACTTCTAATTTTTTCATACTTATAACTCCTTTACCGATAAAACGATTTCGCCGTTTTGGTTTTTAATTTTGTTAGGAAGAATAATCATAGTTTCCATTTCGCCTGGAACTGCTACTTTTTTCTTCTTTAACGCAACAACTTCATCGCCAATTTTTGCGGAAACTTCTACGTTTTTAAGGGTTTTTGTTACCCTGAAGTAAATCTTAGTAGTTTGGCTATTAAGGTCAACTTTTTGTGGAAGAACGTAACCTACGTTTTCGCCTTCTTTAACTGTGATATAAGTAGCGTCCTTTTTGCCGTTTAAGATATAGTCAGCCGCACTTTTACCTGCGATTTCACTTTCTTCCGAAACGAAGTCAACAAGGTCGTGTACTTGTAAAACGTTACCGCAAGCAAAGATACCGTCAACTGAAGTTTCGCGTCTTTCGTTAACGATAGCGCCTTTAGTTCTTGGGTAAAGTTGAACGCCTGCACCTTTAGTAAGTTCGTTTTCAGGGATAAGACCTACTGAGAATAATACCGTGTCGCAATCGAAAGAAATTTCAGTACCAGGGATAGGTTTTTTAGTTGCAACGTCAACTTCAGAAATAGTAACGCCTTCAACCCTATCTTTACCCCTAATATCAGTGATAGTATGGCTTAAATAAAGTGGAATATTAAAGTCGTTTAAGCATTGTTCGATATTTCTTTTAAGACCTGAAGAGTACGGCATAATTTCGCAAACTGCTAAAACTTTAGCACCTTCAAGTGTCATACGTCTTGCCATGATTAAACCAATATCGCCTGAGCCTAAGATAACGATTTTTTTACCAGGCATTAAACCTTTCATGTTAACGTATTTTTGTGCAGTACCAGCAGAGTAAATACCTGCAGGGCGAGTACCAGGTACGTTGATAGCACCTTTACTTCTTTCCCTACAACCCATTGCAAGGATAACTGCTTTTGCTTGGATTTCAAAATAACCTTTTTCCGTATTAACTGCAGTAATAAGTTTATCGCTTGTTACGTTTACAACAGTAGTTTGTAAAAGGTATTCGATATTTCTTTCTTTAACGCCTTTGATGAACCTGCCTGCATATTCAGGACCGGTAAGGCTTTCTTTAAAGCGGGTTAAACCGAAACCGTTATGGATACATTGGTTTAAAATACCGCCAAGGCTATTTTCCCTTTCAATAATTAAGATGCTTTTAACACCTTCATCGTATGCTTTGATTGCCGCAGCAAGACCTGCAGGACCGCCACCTATTATAACTAAATCGTAATTAATCATTATTTTGTTTTCCCCACAATAATTTCAGAACCTTTGTTTTTCTTTAAAACTTGTTCGATTTCAATGCCTAATTCTTCAGCGATAATTTCAACGATTCTTGGTTGACAGAAACCGCCTTGACATCTACCCATACCCGACCTTGTTCTTGCTTTTACGCCGTCAACCGAGTTGGCTTTAGGGTTTTCCCTTAACACTTTGCGAATTTCACCTTCGGTTACTGTTTCGCAACGGCAAATAATTCTACCGTATGCAGGGTCTTTTTTAATGATTTCGTTCTTTTCGGCAAGAGATAAATCTTTAAAGAAGTATTCAGATTCTCTCGTACCGTCAAAGTTAGCATTTTTATTAAGTGCAAAGTGGTTTGATACGATTTCTTCTACCACGTATTTTGCAATGGCTGGTGAAGAAGTTAAACCTGGCGATTCAATACCAGATAAGTTGATTAAACCTTTAACGTTAGCACTTTCTTCAATGATAAAGTCGTGCTTGTCTGAGAACGCCCTTACACCGCAGAAAGACGTAATAGTGTTGTAGTGTGGTACGTTTTTGCACATTTTGTTTGCTTTAGCAATAACGTCACTTAAACCTTCGCCAGTAGTTTTTGTTGAGTATTCGTCAATAACTTCGGCAGTAGGGCCTAAAATGATGTTGCCGTCTACTGTAGGGCTTACTAAGATACCCTTACCTTTAGCAGTTGGCGTAAAGAATAAAGTGTTGTTGCAAAAATCACCGCTTTCTCTATCTAAAAGGATATATTCGCCCTTTCTAAAACCAACGTTAGGGATATTATCGCCAAATGCTTCAGCAACTTTTTGGCTACCGTAACCTGCTGAGTTGATAACAACTTTTGCTTGAACTGATTGACCGTCTTCAGCGTAAACTGTGAAGTATTCGCCGTCCTTTTCAGATTTTACAACCTTGAAGTCTAAAATTAAATCAGCGCCGTTATCCATTGCGTTACCGATTGCTGCAATAGCCAAGCCGTAAGGACAAACGATACCGCTTGTTTTTGCGTGTAATGCGCCAACTGCGTCCGGCGAAATGTTTGGTTCTAACTTGTTAAGTTCTTCTTTATCAATGATGAAAAGTTGTTCAACACCGTTAGTTTCACCACGAGTTTTTAACTCTTCAAGCATTTTTAAATCTTCGCCGTCAAAAGCAACTACTAACGCACCGTTGTTTTTGTACTTAACGCCAAGGTCACGACAAACTTCAGGCATCATCTTAGCGCCCATTACGTTGAATTTTGCCTTGTTGCTACCAATAGCTGCGTCAAAACCTGCGTGAACGATACCGCTGTTAGCCCTTGTTTGACCCATACAAACGTCACTACCCGCTTCAACGAGTGCTACTTTTAAGTCGTATTTGGTAAGTTCGCGGAGAACAAGTCCGCCAACAACACCGCCACCTACTACTACAACATCGTATTTTTTCATAACTCCCCCATATAAAGTGATCGTTGATTTCATTATACTATTATTAGTATAAATATCAAAACAAATAAACAAAATCACCCAAAATAATCACTATTTTGCAAATTTGTACATTATTTTTGCTCATTGTAGGCAAAGTAATCAAAAACACGCAAAATAATTAATATAAAATTATAGGATTTTAAATTTGACCTTGCTATTACTTGACTATATTTATCAAATTGGGTTAAAATATATAAAGCGTAAAATTACGCTTATAAAGGAAGACTATGCTTGAACTTAAAAATATCAGTTACACCGCCTATAATGAAGAAGGCGAAAAACAAATAATTAAAAACGTAAGCCTTACTTTAGACGAAAGGTTTATTGCTTTTACCGGTCCTAACGGTGGTGGTAAATCTACCCTTGCTAAGATTATTATGGGTATAATTACACCAACGGAAGGTCAAATTTTGCTTGACGGCGAAGACATTACTAACCTTTCTATTACCGAAAGGGCAAATAAAGGTTTATCTTTTGCTTTTCAACAACCGGTAAGATTTAAAGGAATTACGGTATCCGACCTTATCAATATTGCAAGTGGCAAAAAACTTAAAGTTACTGAAATTTGCAGTTATTTATCTGAAGTAGGTCTTTGCGCAAGGGAATACGTTAACCGTGAAATTAACGCAAGTTTATCAGGTGGCGAACTTAAACGTATAGAGATTGCCGTAACGATGGCAAGGGGTTCTAAATTCACTATTTTTGACGAGCCCGAAGCAGGTATTGACCTTTGGAGTTTTAACAGCTTAATTAAGGTTTTTGAAAGGCTTATTAAGAAAACTCAAGGCACGGTACTTATAATTTCACACCAAGAAAGAATTTTAAATATTGCAGATAGAATTATCATTATTGCGGACGGCAAGATTAAGTCTGACGGCACAAAAGATGAGATTTTACCTGAAATTTTATCGCAAGCAACTTGTAGTGCGCTTACAAAGGACGGTGACGAGAAATGAAGTTAAACGACATGCAAAAAAACTTACTTTCACAAATTGCCGATATTGAAAGCGTTAAAATTGGTGCGTACAATATCCGTACGGACGGCGAGTCAGCAGAAAGAAATACTACTGCTAATATTGATATCGTTACTAAAAAGGACAAGCCTGGTATTGACATCATAATCAAGCCTAACACTAAAAACGAAAGGGTTGACCTACCCGTTTTGATTACTAAGTCTGGCTTAACCGACCTTGTTTACAACGATTTCTACGTTGGCGAAAATGCAGACGTTATTATCGTTGCGGGCTGTGGTATTTGTAATACCGGCCACGAAAAGTCGGAACACGATGGTATTCACTCTTTCCACATAGGTAAAAATGCTAAAGTTAAGTATTTAGAAAAACACTACGGTGACGGCGAAGGCACGGGCGAAAGAGTTTTAAACCCTACTACCGTTATTGAAATTGACGAAGGTGGCGAACTTGAAATGGATACCGCACAAATCAAGGGTGTTGACAGTACATTTAGAAAAACTACCGCTGTTTTAGAAAAAGGCGCTACGCTTATCGTTAAAGAAAAGATTATGACGCACGGCAAACAAACTGCCGAAACGGATTTTACCGTTAACTTAAAGGGCGAAGATTCTTCAGCGCACGTTATATCACGTTCGGTTGCAAAAGATAATTCCTTCCAACGTTTTATTTCTACCGTTGACGGAAACGCACGCAGTAATGGTAGAACGGAATGTGATGCAATTATTATGGATAACGCAAAAGTTACTGCCGAACCAAGAATTAACGCTAACCACTTAGAGGCAAGTTTAGTTCACGAGGCGGCTATCGGTAAAATTGCAGGCGACCAACTTACAAAACTTATGACGCTTGGCTTAACCGAACAAGAAGCCGAACAACTTATAGTAAATGGATTTTTGAAATAAAGGCTCTGTTACAACAAATACAAAAAATGCACACTTATCACAAGTGTGCATTTATTATTTTACTATTACGTATGTGCATACGTTAAATTTCTACAGATGAAAGGTCAAAGGCAATTTCGGCTTTTATACCCTTCTTTTCAGAATATTCTTTAACGAAATTGATAGTTTTTTCTTTATTGTTTACGATTTCCCTACCGTGATGCATAAACCTTAAATACTTAACGTCTTTTGATTTAGCGTAATCGATAACGTCTTTTACCTTGTGGTGACCCGTTTCGTGTAAAAGTAAATCGCAAGGTTTTTCTAAAAGGGGGTTGAGTTCGTAAGGGCAACCAACGTCGCCAGAAAAGACTATGCGCTTACCTTCCGCCTCTATTAAGTAAGAGAAAGAGTGCCAACCAAATTCCCCACTTTCATACTTGCCTTTATGAGATATATGATAGTTGTGATATGCTGAAACTTTAATATTTTCGTCTTGATAAAGCAATCCGTCTTTTACAGGGTTGTATTCTATATTGATATCTGGTCTATCAGCCCTTGAAAGAAGGGTCATTGTAGCATCAAAAATTTCTTTACGCGGAATAAATACTTTTAACGTGTCGTTAGAAATCAACTTTTTCTTATACGCAGCGTTAAGCTTGTAAATGGTGTTAAAAAGCATAACCATACCGCCCGTATGGTCAATATGAGTGTGCGATATAAAAAGGGCTTTAGTTTTCATAACGTCAATGCCTGTGCAATGTGCGTAGTGCGCACAGTTTTCGCCCGCATCAAACCAATAGTTAACACCGTTAATTTCTAAAACTATAGAGTTGTGATGCAAATTTTCATAAGGCTCGGTACCAGAACAAGTTCCTAAATGTGTAAGTTTTATCATAAAAATCAATCCTTATAAGGTTCTAACGTCAAGGTCAAAGGCAATTTCCATAGGAATACCGTATTTTTTAGACGCTTCTTCAAGTAAGGCTTTGCATTCTTCAGTATGTTCGATAATTTCCCTGCCGTGATGAACAAAGCGCAAACTTTTAACGTTTTTTTCTACTGCGTATGCAATTACGTCTTTTACTTTGTGGTGACCAGTTTCGTGAAGTAATAAATCACAACCGTCGCCGATTAAACTATCTAACTCATTAGAAGATTTAACGTCGCCTGAAAATACGATTTTTTTGCCTTCCGCCTCAATTAAATATGAGAAAGAGTGCCAACCTTCGCTACCGTCTTCGTACAAATGCCCGTTATGAACAATGGTAATTTTAACGTTTTCATCTTCAAAAAGAAGACCGTCTTGCATAGGATTGTATTCAACAAAGTTATATGCGTGCTCAGGTATCCAAATAGACCTGCTGTTAAACGCAAGTTTTTTAACGCATTCTAAAATATCTTCGCTTGGGATAAACACTTTTAATTTATCATCGATAAAGCTCTTTTTATAACTCACTATCATTTTGAACATAGTGTGGAATAAATTTGCCATACCGCCGATATGGTCGATATGAGTATGCGATACAAAAAGCGCTCTGGTATTCATAACGTCAATACCCGAAAGATGTGCATAATGCGCACAGTTTTCGCCCGCATCAAACCAGTAGTTAACGCCGTTTACTTGCATAACAAAAGAGTTATGGTGTAAATTTTTTTCAGGTTCAGTTCCTGAACAAGTTCCTAAATGTCTAAAAGTAATCATAGTTATTATATTTTAGCACATAAAAATCTTAATTGCAACCACATAAAGTATTATTGACATTTTATTTGACCTTTGATATAATTTTTATATGATTTACGTTCTTTCAGACATACACGGAAATCGCGAAAATTTTAATGCGATTTTAGAAAAAATTAAATTAACCAAGCAAGATTCGTTATATATTTTAGGCGACGTTATCGACCCTAACGGCATAGATATTTTAAAGGAAATTATCAATAATAAAAACTTTAAAATGACGCTTGGCAACCACGAATATTTAATGTTACAAGCATTAAAAGACGAAAATAATTTAAGTGCGTGGTACAGTAGAAATGGCGAACCTACTAATAATGAGTTTAATAAACTTTCTAATACCGAAAAGGAAGAAATTGTAACTTTTTTAAAGAACTTGCCACTTCACTATGAAATTACCGTTAACGATAAAAACTACTGGCTTACACATTGCCTTATAAAAAACAGCCTTGGTATTACCGATAGCATAATCAAATTTACCCGAATAGAAAACGATTTAGAAATCAACGATGATTACACGGTTATTTTTGGGCACACCCCTACTAAATACTATCAAGAAAGTAACCCCCTTGAAGTATTTTACGGGCAAAACCGCATAGGTATTGACTGCGGTAGCAGTTACCCAAAAGATAGCGAATTTAAAGGCAGGCTTTGTTGCATACGCCTTGACGACATGAAAGTATTTTATAGCAATTAAATATAGTTTTATCCACTTAAAAACAGTTGCGATTTTAAATGAAAACCTGTATAATTAAGTGGTTAAATTTTGGAGAGTTGTCGGAGTGGTCGAACGAGCACGATTGGAAATCGTGTATACGCCATAAGCGTATCGGGGGTTCAAATCCCCCACTCTCCGCCACGAAATAAGAACACCTGTTTGGTGTTCTTTTTTCGTGCTCCGAAAGATTATGAGGGGGATTTGAACAAGAGCGTTAAGAAAATATGCGTTGCTCCGCATATTTTTAGCGGCTGACCGAAGTATTTTGCAAAGCACAAAGTTTGATTTTTGTATATTGCTTTGCAAAATGCAAGAGCATAATCCCCCACTCTCCGCCAAAAAAAGAAGTACGAAATCGTACTTCTTTTTTTATGTCAAATTTGCAAAAATTTGATTATCATGTTGGGATAGCAACTATCATTTGAGCGTAGCGAGTTATCATTTTTGCATTAGCAAATTTGAATTATAATAAACTATCGTTTACATGATAGCAACTTAAGTTGCATGATAGTTCGCTTTACTCACATTATAACCACCTTTGGTGGCATTGCGGATTTTATCTATTATTTATAAGCGGAGCAAATCCCCCCCTACCTTTTTTGTATTGCTTCGATTGGGGTTACCTCTTTTATTTTTGTTATAAAGGCGTTGCGAGGATAATTATTGAAAGGTAAATTTTAATAACTGACTAAATGGATTGAAATTAACGCAATAATGTGATATAATATTTTTATAAATTTTTTACACAAGTTGGTAATTTATGGCTGATAAAAAAGAAAAGAAATTTTTAATAGATAACCCTACCTTAATGGCTGAATGGGATTGGCAAAAGAATAATGAATTAGGATTCAATCCTAAAAAATTATCATGTGGTTCGCATGAAAAAGTTTTTTGGGTGTGTAAAAAACATAATATACAATATTCTCAAGTTATACGCGATAAAATTAGGGGTCAGCTTTCTTGTAAACAATGTTTTAATGAAAGAGAATTTGAACCCAGACGAAAAAGGTATTTAGGCAATAAAAAAGTTTTAGCAGAAACACACCCCTATTTGGTTGAAGAATGGGTTTCTTGTGAAGACCCTAAAATTACTCCTTACAATTGTGTTTCTGGAACAAATAAAAAAGTGACATGGAAATGTAAAACATGTGGCGGAGAATATTGCACTTATATTTATAATAGAGCAAAAAATGGAACAGGTTGTCGATATTGTTCTGGACAGGCAGTTTTAAAAGGATTTAATGATTTATACACAACAAATCCCGATTTGGCAAAAGAGTGGAGTGAAAAAAATGATACAAGTCCTGATACTGTTTTACAATTTTCCAAGAAAAAAGTATTGTGGAAATGTCCTTTAGGGCACGAAGATTATCCCGCAACTATACAACAAAGAAGTTTAGGACAAGGATGCCCTATTTGTGCTCAACAAAGTCAAACCTCATTCCCAGAACAAGCAATATATTTTTATATAAAAAAAATTTTTCCTGATGCCACTAATAGATTTATATTTGACAAAAAATATGAAATTGATATTTACATACCATCAATTCAAATAGGAATAGAATATAATGGTTATTTTTCACACAAAGGAAAAGAACTAAAGGATAAAGAAAAAAAAGAAAAAGCTGGAAACATTGGTGTATCCTTATTGGTTATAAAAGAATATAAAAAAGAAGTTGAAAAAATAGATGCAGATTATTACGTCCATGAAAGAACAACTCCTAATGACTTAAATTCTTTAATTTCAGAAGTTGTTAACGATATCTATGGCAAGGTTGATTTTGAAATTAATGTTGCAAAAGATATGATTAAAATACAAGAACAATATGTAACTCAAAAATCAGAAAAAAGCATCGCTAAATTAAGACCTGACTTGGTTAATGAATGGGATTTTGCAAACAATGGGAAAATGACTCCTGATTTTGTTACAGTTGGTTCCTCACTTAAATTTTTCTGGATTTGTCCTATTTGCAATAAGTCATATTTATGTGCACCTAAAGATAAAGTTAATGGTTCTTCTTGTCCAGCACATAGAAATAGAATAATCATAAAAGGCAGCAATGATTTTGCTTCAAAATATCCAGAATTATTAAAATATTGGGATTACGAAAACAATAAACAGCAACCAGATAAAATATATTTTAATTCAACAAAAAAAATTAATTGGATTTGCGAAAAAGGTCATCACTATTCTACTTCTATTGCCAATAGAGTAAAAGGTAAAAGTTGCCTTGTTTGTATAAATAAACAAGTATTAAAAGGTTATAATGATTTACTATCACAAAAACCCGAACTAGCTCAAGAATGGGATTATGAATTAAATACATTTAAACCTGATGAAATATATTATAAAAATCAAAGAGAATTAATACATTGGGTTTGTAAAACATGTGGACACAAATGGACTTCAAAAATAAGTCAAAGAAAAGATTGTCCAAAGTGTAAAGAAAATCGTTTTAATATAAATGTCTATAATCTTTCAGACCTCTCTTATTATGGAACTTTTAAAAGTTCAAAAGAGTTATGTAATCATTTTAACATAGATATAAACAAGCAACATGGTAATATTGCACAGATTTGTAATAGAAAACAAAAAAGTTTATTTGGAAAATATGTTTTAAGGCATCCTTATGACGATGAATTTAAAAAATAATAAAAATTTAAAGGAACACATATGAAAGTATTTTATGTAACAAATATTCGCCCAAAGTCTCACAATAGTGGCGGCAGCAGCGATAGATATAAGCAAACAATACAACAAGATTTTAATTCGAGATATAGCCATTTATATGAGAACTTACCTATAACCGACCAAGAATTACAAACTCATGTGGTTTATATTCATCAATTAAGACAAGGTTGTATACCTGATGTAGATAATTTAAGCAAACCAATAGTTGATGCTTTTATAGGAATAATATATGAAGATG
>JAZRSH010000013.1:0-13811 GCA_045651405.1 Christensenellaceae bacterium
GGTATACTGTTTAACATTGCCACCCTGCACACCTTCCCACAATTGTCAATAACTTTCAAACAAATGTAATAAAACTGTAACAAAACAATTGACAATATTAATGGTATAGTAGTATAATATTATTGAAAATTTTGTAAAAGGAGTTTAACCAATGGAACAATATCTCGACATAATCGTTAGTGCAGTTGTCGCGGTTATTATTGCGGGGTTGGGTTATTTAAAGTCATACATAGACAATAAACGCCTTAAATCGCGTTTAGATAACATTGTTGATGTACTACATAGCGAGGATAACCAATACTTCGTAAGATGTCCTAACTGTGATGAAAAAATCTTACTTGCCGAAGTAGTAATTTATAGTGACAAAAAAGAGGTGAGCGAATGAAAATAAGTGAAATGACCCTTGAACAATTACAAGATTACGCGTTAACCCTTGAAAGTGACAAACAAGCCTTAAACGACGAAAAGGCGGTTTTAACGGCTAAAAATCAAGAGTTAACCGAATATAACCAAACCTTACAAAAACGCAATCAAGAGTTGTTTTTGAAGGTTGAACAACAAATTACGGACGACCCTACAACACCGCCCGTAAAAGAAGAACCAAAAACGGAAACTTGCGAGGATTTCGCGAGAAAATTAATAAATGGAGGTAAATTTTAATTATGGCAATTTCCGTAGAAATTTTAAACAGTATTCGTAATAATGCGGATACGGAGTACCAAACACGTGTGCCCGTTGCAACTAAAGACAATATCACCGCAATTGGTCGTGTGTTTAGCGCGTATAATGTGCAATATAATACCTTTATAAGTGCACTTATACACAAAATCGGTTTAACCCTTTTACAAACAAAATCGTTTGAAAATAAGTTAAAACCGTTTAAATCGGGGACGGTGCTTTCCGAACAAGACGTTGAGGAAATATTTGTTGAACAGTTCCGCACCGCCGAAGGCAGTTATGACAAGGAGGGCGGCATGGGTACAAACGGTATTAACCCCTTTAAACGTCGTACCTATCAAGACGTACAAGTTCATTACCACCGTATGAATAGGCAAGACAAGTACGTAATTACTTTGTCTAAAATTGACGTTATACGTGCTTTTAAGAGTGCAAGCACCCTTGACGCGTTTATTACCGCACAATTCAATTCACTTTATACGGGTGCCGAGTACGACGAATTTGTACATATGAAACAATTGTTTGCGGAAGCAATCAAAGACGGCGAACTTGTTACGTATGGTGTGCCCCCTATTGACGGTACCGTAGACGCCGCAAAATCGTTTATTAGAACGGCGAAAAAAGCGGTTAAGGATATGGAATATCCCTCTACCGAATTTAACCTTGCAGGCGTTAAAACAATGTCAAAACCGAATGAACTTGTTATGTTTGTAAATAAAGACGTAGCGGTTCATATGGACGTTGATTTTTATGCACAAATATTTGGACCCGAATATGCAAAAATGCCTATTACAGTTGTAGAAGTTGACAATTTTGGTTCGGACGACACGGGCACATACGCGCTTATTTGTGATAAAGATTGGTTCAAGGTTTACGACACGTTAAACGAGTTTACACAACTTGAAAATCCCGAAGGGCTTTATACTACGTATTGGCTCCATATTTGGCAAATTTTAAGTTACTCAAAATTCAAAAACATTATACGTATTGCGAAAGCGTAAAAGGTGGTAAGGTATGGCAATTCCAACGGGCGAAATATTTTTATTAAAAAACGTTCCTTTAACGTCAACGTATGAACATACGATTGACTTCAAGGACAAAAACGAACAATTTAATTATTTTATCGGGTTTAGAAAATACACGTTCGACAAGTATACTTACATACGTAAAGAACGCGAATTTTTGACGTTTGAATTGCCTATTGCTTACGCGGACGATATAAACTATATGATTTTTCGTTCGTCGCAAGACGACCGTTTATATTATGCGTTCGTGGGCAATAAACGTTTTATCAATCAAGATGTTACCGAAATATCGTTTATAGTTGACGTAATGCAGACATTTATGTTTGATTACAAATTTAATGCAAGTTATATTCGTAATGCGCACGTTGACCGTTGGACTGCCGAACATAAACCTATTTACAGTAAAACCGACGAGGGGCTTGCGTACGGCGACGAATACGTGGTTGAAAGCGGTTTTAGAATTAGACAATCGGATAATATACGGTGGTTGCTTGTTTCAGTTAGTGACTACCGTAAATTTGCCGAGGAAGGCTATATTTCCACGGGTGGAAACGTTAACCCTGCCCCGTCGCCCTTTGCCTGCTTTTTAGTGCCGTTAGTTTTAAAATTTAATAATCTTGAATTACCCTACACCGTAATGAGTGATGGCAAGATTATTACGGACTATAACGGTTTTATCAAATTTATGCGTAATAGTGCTTTTGGTGATTATGTGCAAAGTATAACAATGTTAAGTTATAATCCGTTTGGCACAACCGAACAAGTTGAGGGTGAAGTGATACACGTTTACGGTGCTGGTGATACTTTTCGCGCCGTTTTAAAAGACGATAACGCGACCGAATATTCCTTTTTAGTTATGGAAGGGGCGGTTTTAAGTGGTAGTCAAACGCTTGCAGTTACTGAATGGAACACAGGCATTGAAAGTTCACTGCCTACTGAAAAAGAATGGGAAGAAATTAAACAAAAACCGTATTCAACACCCCGCGATAAACGTTTTGAAAGCAAGTTATTATGCGCGCCCTATAAATACAATTTATTGACGGATTGGCGCACTACACCCGCGATTATTAAAAACGAATATTTATCGACGGATAAAATAGAACTTATGTTTTCGTTCGCTCTATCATATAACGCCCCGTTTAGGTTTTGGATTAAAAATTATAAACGCGACGTTGAAGGGCGCAATTCAAACGTTATGCAAGCAATGGGGCTTGAATTTCCCGTAATTAGTCAAGCGTATTATTCGTATATGCTCCAAAACAAAAACACCATTCAAACAAATATAGCAAACGGTATTATAAACGCAAGTATGGGCGTTGTGTCGGGTATGGCATCGGGCGGTGTTGGGGGTGCTCTTATGGGTGCGTTTGGCGGTGTCGTTAACGTTGCAACAAACATAAGAAGTGAAAACGCAAAACAACAAGATTTAAAGGCGGTTCCACCGTCTATAACGTCAAACGATAGCAGTTTTAACGTGTTAGACAATAACACGGAACTTTGTTTCTACCGTATGGGAATTTGTTGTGAAAACGAACAAATTATCGCGGATATATTCCATATGACGGGTTACAAGGTTAACCGCGTTGAAGTGCCGAATTTACGTTCACGTACGCGTTTTAATTACATTCAAACGTCGGGCGCAAATATTACGGGTTCATTCTCACAAACGGATATTGACACGATAAAAGCAATATTTGACCGCGGTATAACTATTTGGCACTACAACAACGTTGATTTTAAACCGTTAGATTACAGTTTTGAAAATATAGAGGTAAATTTGATATGATTTTATTACCGACAAAAGCAAAAAAGGACGATTTAGACAACCTTTTTACGGAAAGTTTTTTGTACGACCGTTTCAAATTATTGATGTTAAATCAATTCAAATGGAACGGTCCCGAAAATCAAAACATACAAGAACGTCACATTGAAAACACGTTATTTGAGAACGGCTCCGCGTTATTCTTTATTGACAATGAATTAGGCCCCCTTTGTTTGCCGTGTTTTGGCAAAAAGCAAAACGTTTACGGCGACCCGTTGGAATATATTGCGACGGGCTTTAACTACACTAAAACGTTAAAGGCAAGCGATTGTGTGTTGATTGAAAACAACAAACTAAGAATGTCAACGCATAAGGCGGTTTTGTTCTTTGTTGAACGCTTGTTCGAGTTAACGCGCACAATGGACGTGAACGTTAAGCAGTTAAAGTTACAAACGTTATTTACTGCAACCGACGACAACGTGTTAACTATTAAGAAAATTATTGACGAAATAGACAATAACAATTGGGCAATTATCGTTGATAGATTAATGTTAAACGATGATTTTGTGAAGGCAATACAAACGGGTGTAAAATGCTTAACACCCGAATTAACCGACCGATACAACGCCGTTATGAACGAGGCGTTAACCTATTTTGGAATTAATAACAGTAATACCGACAAGCGCGAACGTTTGATTACGGACGAAGCAAACGCGAACAACCAATTAATAGACAGTTGCGCGGAAATGTTTCTTGAAAGTCGTAAACGTGCTTGTGAAGAAATAAACAAAAAGTTTGGTTTGAATTGGTCGGTTGACCTACGAAACAAACGCGACGAGGTAACCTATAATGATAACAATGTTAAAGAAGTTGGTTCCGAATAATTCGGAACACGTTACAATCGAACTTAGGAACGTTGTGAAAGACACGGACATTTTCGACCGTTGCCACCCGTTCCCTATTTGGAATGAAAACGCACGCGGCGAACTTGAAAAGAAAATTATCGAGCATTACTATTTTCGTCAAATAGGTTTTGAAACGGTCGGAAGGTTCGTATTTAAACTTAACGTGCGCTTACGCGAGATTATGCCCCGTATAAACAAAATCTATTTAACCACCGTTTACAAGTACAATCCGATTGAAAACTACTCAATGGAAGAAAACGGTACTGACGTTACGAATGACCGTGTTGAAAACCTTTCGAAGTATTCCGAAACCCCACCGTCCGAACTAAACGACTTTAAAAACGGGAAATATTTAACGAGTGCAAACCACGGGGAAAGCGATAACAAAACGGAAAGCACACATAAATTTGAACGTCGGGGAAATATCGGCGTTACCACAACGCAACAAATGATTGAACAAGAACGAAAGATTACGATTGATATGTTTGAAATGGTTATCAAAGAGTTAAACGATTTATTTTTAGGAGTATATTAAAATGGCAATCGAAAAAATAAAAAATCCATATATACCCGAAACTTTCGATGGGTCGTTAGGCGGGTGTTGTGTGACCCCGTCGGACCCCGTAGCACCCGTAGATATGAGCGCATACATTCCTAAAGCGTGGGAGGTGCGTTATGACGAATTAAAAGTGAGTGACGGCACCGTTTTACGTGACGACATCACGGGCGCGTTTACCCCTCAAGGTGCTTGTAGCGACGGTAGATATATTTACCGTGCGTTAGTGCAAGACAACAACGCAAGCACGAAATTACAAAAAATAGATATGTACTCGGGGCAATTAATTTTAGAAAAGGAAAACACAAGTTACACCCACGCAAACGATATGACGTATTGCAGTAAAGACGGCTATATTTATATTGCACACGCAAACGTTACAAGTCTTTGTTCAAAAGTGGACCCGAAAACCCTTGAAGAAGTTGAGCGTTTTGACATCGGCGGTGACACGTGGGGTATATCCTACAACGCCGTTGATAACGTGTTTGTGGTCGGTGTAACGGGTTCAACGTATTTAAGCGTATATTCGTACGATTGGAAATTTATCTACCGCATAAAAATGTCAAACAACTACGCGACAATGGTTAAACAAGGTATTTGGTGCAATCAATTTTACATTTTTTGCGGTCTTGATAACCGTTACGGCACGGTTGACGGTAACGAGTACGGGTCACGTATTATGGTATACACGTGGACAGGCGATTTTATAAAATCAATACATTTAGATGTTGATGAAATAGAATGGGTTCACGTTCAATGTGACACGTTAAACGGCAACTTTGCAAGTCGCGGAACCCTTTATATTGGAACGTACGAAGGACGTAACACGGACGATATTAAATCGGGTCGTATAATCACATTCAAGTTTGATTTGTACCCCAAACAAACCGTTCCCGCGGGGCGTACAAGTGACACAAGTGGCGGGTTAAACCGTATACACCGTTGTCAAGAAGGTACACACGTTAAGTTATACGAAGGTAACGCGGGCAATGGTACATTCACCTTGAACCTTTTACCCAACACGGACGTTGGTTCGTTCCGTTACCTTGTATTCTTCATTTACGGCTCGAACTATAAAACAATTCAAATGTTACGTACGGGCACAACGTACGTATTACGTGAGCACAACATAGGTAACGACGTTAACGACACGGATATTTACGTACGCGAAATGCAACTTGAATTACAAGCAAACGAAAAAAGTTTTACGATTGTGCATAACGTTTGTCAACGTATCAAGTTTAACGAAGACGGCACCCACTACGTACATAAAGAGGTTGACACGTTCAACCTATACACCCCTATTTACATACGTGAAATTTGGGGAATAGTTTAAAAAGGAAGGTAAAATTTTATGAACAACTTAGAAACTTTAAGAATGCGCGCACTCGCGTTGCGTTCAAGCGTTCACAATGAACATTGCTTATCGGCAATTGAACTTTGTGGAATGGTTGCAAAGAAGACAAACGAACTTATAGACGTTGTTAACGACGTTTGCGAGTTTGTAAACAGTCTAACCGTAGAAGGCAATGTCAAGTATGACGAAACAACCGAAAGTTTAATTATTGGGGGTATTGAATAATGGCAGCTGAAAAATGTATTTGTAATATAAACGGACACCCACTCAAAGACAGTTACGCACGTGAACAAATTGAAGAACTAAAGAACGCGGGCGGTTCGGGTGGTTCAAGTAGTTTTGTGTTATCGTTTACCGCAAATGGTACTACTACAAACGATTTGGGGTTAAGTGGTCGTGAAAACGGCTATTATAACATAAAAATAATGGGTACAATGCCTTTTAGTGTAACAATAGGTACCACTAAAATTGCGGACATATTTGAATTTGAGTGTATTATCTTAAAAACGGGTGAAATGTCTGACTCTATTTATAGCTGTGTAGGGTCTTATCATACAATCACCGTGGGCACGGCGTTTGGTTCGAATAAAATTCTCGGCACATTCAGTTTACCCGCAACATTTACATCTATTGGGGGCAATGACACATTTACGGTGTTTGGTACTAAAATAGGATAAAAGAGGTGTAAAATGGCAACGACAACGGAAATTTCTAATTTTATAAAAACGTTATCGCGTTTAGCGATAGCCGAATGTAATAAACGTATTGCGAACGGGAAAGGCTTTGTTTTGCCGTCGGTATGTATTGCACAGTCCGCCCTGGAAACGGGTTGGGGTACAGCGGGTATTATGGTAAAGGCGAACGCGTTTTTTGGTATAAAGGCGGGCGGTAGTTGGACGGGCAAGGTGTACCGTGCGGACACGTGGGAAGTCGCGGACGGCTCCGCGTACAACACAACCGCAAATTTCCGTGCGTATGATAGTTTAGCGGAAAGCGTTACGGACTATTTCGACCTAATAACCAACCTTTCCCGTTATTCAAAAGCGTTAAGTTTTGGAACGGATAAAACCACGTGGAAAACACCCAAAGAATGTATAACGTCCATATGGTCGGGTGGTTACGCAACCGACACATTATATGTACAAAAGATTATGAACACCATAACAAGCCGTAATTTGACACGATACGATAACGCTATAACGGGTGTATACGACGGTGGCGAACTACCCGCGGAAAGTTTTACAATCCCGTTTTCGGATTTAAATACTACAACAAATGGTACGTTAATTTTACCGAGTGAAAAGGCTTTTTCGGTTACAAATACGACAACATTTACGGTTAAAATAAACGTGTTTAATGATACCCCCTTTATTGATTATCGCGAGCAAGCAAAATTATATGTTAATAAACATATCGGTGGTGATTTTTTACCACAAGCTTTTTTGATGAACCATAATGAAACTGTTACACTTGAAAAAGGGTTTACATACACAATTGAAGTGCGTGTTGACGGTGTTCAATTAAATGTTGATAATCTTTTTATTGACGGCACGTGGAACGGTATAGAATTTCTATCATCAATACCCGCAACCCCTTCGGGTGAAACGTTAAACAAAGCAATCGCATACTTCGTAAAAATTGAATAAAAGATAAAACACCGAACGATTGTTCGGTGTTTTATCTTGCTTGTAAATAAAATTTAAAGGAATTATGAATGATAACAAATTTAAGGGTCGTGTTCGTAGGCGCACGAAACCGAATGACCAATTCGACAAGGGGCAAAACCCATTCAAGGGTGTGTCCATTGCCCCTTGCTCCGTACAAGGTACTAACGAAGGACCCTATAATTATTATACTACAATAATGTTGATATGTCAATAATTTGTTAACAACTTTTCATAAAATTTTTGTTTCGCGCTTTGGTCTACAAAATATAAGTCGCCACGTTCGATAATTTGAATAAGACGTTTTGCAAGTGCGTTGTTCTTTTTGAACATAATCATTGATTTATCACTATCAATCATATCAATAGGGTTTGACACGTACGTTCTAAATTCCCCGAAATTCGGCTCATATGCGCGGTCCACGTAAAACGTTTGGTATTTCATATCTTGCCATAACGCGAACTTTTCCCCGTCAAAAATAAATTGGTAAAGTTTGTTGTTTGCCGTGTTCGGGCGACCGCCTATAAAACTGTCACTATCACGCAAAAATTTGTTTTTCATATTATATTCGCCGTAAGACGTGTTCGCGATTAGTTTGCCGTACGCGGTTTGTTGTTTTTGTGCTATGAACAACTCATTGAAGTAAAACTCAATGCAAATGCCGTTCTTCTTTGTGTAACGTCGTCCTAAGTCGGGCGTTACCTTAAAAAAATCAAAATAGGGGTTAACGATTGAAATTGCGTTCCCGAAAAATATTGCCGTTACGTTATCACGCATACGGGCTATTGTTTCAAATAATTCCATAAAGACGTGAACTTCGTTGCGTAGATAGTTGATACGCCCCTTGTCAATAATAAATTCGTCCATTATCACGGTTTTAACAAGAGGGAACGCGACGGACTTTAATTGCATAGACGTTGACAACGCGATTAAATACCCCGCGGGCTCGCCGTTTATATATAATGTATCGCCCTTTTGTGTCAATTCGTCGTTCGGGAAATGGGGTTTAATATCCGCCCAAAAATCGTTTAACGTGTCAATTTCCGTGCGATAACGCCTAACCCAAACGAATTGTGCGCCCGTCTTCTTAAAACGGTTTATAACCAATTTCTTACCGCCAAACGTCTTACCACCGCCACGGTTACCAATTACAAAGTTAAACACGCAACGTTGCGACAATAACCCTGCAATATCATAGTAGATTGATGTATTTTGTGTTGTCATTTTTACACCTCACAATAGAATAAACGCCCCGAAAACGGGGCGTATATTTTAACCGAAATATTCGTTGATTTTAGCGCGGTTTTTCTCAACGTCAACCGTGTTGTATTCTTCCACGCTAACAATGTTGTGAACCCACAAAACGGGGTATTCGCCCGACGTGTTAAGGCTCATATCGTCCACGTTTACCACGATTGAACAATCGCTCGTGGGTGCCTTTACTTCCTTGCGGAATTTTACCTCAGTGGGGCGACCGTTTTTTGAAAACGTCTTAAACGTGTTGAATTTGCGACCGTCCGCGCTTTGCCTTTCAGTTACCTTGATTTTTAAAGTTTTTTGTTCCATATTTACTCCTTTGGGCGAAACTAACCCGTTATATTTATTACCGCTTACGGCGGTTAATCGTTGATATTATTTATATAACATTGCGCCGTATATTCTGTTGTTAAATTTTCGAGGTTAAAATACCTGTGTATTTTGATATTCTCTTTAATTTGTTCATACATCATATTATATAACTCACGTTCTATTTCTTCATATGTCATTAATTCTCGCTTTTCTACTATTTCTGGCACGTTTAATTTTGCTGTAATCGGTCTTGCATTAAAATATTTAACTTCAATGTTTTTAACGGGTTTTTTCTCTTCGTTTAACAAAGTTGTTAAACATTTTATATTTTCGTCTAATTGGTCTATACGTGCGTTAACACCGTAAAATAATTGGTTTAATTCTTCTTTTTTGCGTTGCTTTTTTGCTTTCCATTTTTTAAATATATTCATTTTAAAATTCCTTTCCGTGGGAAAACCGCCCACGGTCGGTTATTTAAAAGAAACAACCGTGATAATGATTTTCGTTTGTTTCTTGTTCGTCAAAACAGTTATCACACATAAACGCTTGCCCACAATCGGGGCAATACTCACATTCTTCTAAGTCTTCCGTTACCTTTCCGCAAATTTCACATTTCATAATGCTACCTCTTATAAAATCTTTACGAGGGCTAAACAAATTAGCCCTATTGCCGTGTAACCTAAACCAATTAAAGACTTTTACAAAAAGCAACAGCCGCTTTTATAGTTCTAAAAGTTTTATATTTATATCCACCAGTAACAAAGGTTTTAATAATTACTTCATAAAACCCGTGTGTGTCTTTTAATCTGGTAATTTCGTGACCATTTACAATTTTAACAACTTCTCTCATAACTCTAACTCCTTAACTTTGCGGTAGGTCGCAACCCTTATTTACAAAACTATTATACTATATTACAAAAATATTGTCAACTATTTTTCGTAAGATTTTGAAAATTTTTTAAATTTTTTACAACTTTTTCGTGAACCAATATTTTTGCCTTTTGCGTTCGCTATACAAAACGTAACGTCGTGCTTTTTTCCATACATATCAATAATTGTGCCGTGTTCGGCAAATTTACAATCCTTACAAACTATCATAATTTTTGTGCCTTTATTTCAAAATTTACGTATTCAAGGGCGATACCGTCGGGGTATTGTTTGGGCGTTAGTTTTGCGTGTTCGCGGTAGTCAAGCCCTTTTTCTTCGCATATCTTCCACGCATTGAACCCCACGCGAAACGTTTTCCACGTCATAAGTTGTTTTATTTCGGGTGTAGCGCCCGCACAAACGATATTGTGTTCGCCGTCCGCACTTATTTCTATATATGATTTTGCACGTAGATAACGACCTTTTATAAATTCGTTTTCAACCTTCCATAAACCCAATGCGCCCGTTTTGTCCGTGTCTACGTTCACGCTTTCGGGTATGTCGTCCACCGTACCTATAAAATGTATACTGTCAGTGTCGCAATACACCGCACGACCCTTGAACGCGTTCCACGTGGTAACAAGCATACGGCGTGCATACGCCGTTACAAAACTTGCATACGGGCAATAATAGTGCGACGGTTCTTTGTCGGGGTCGCGTGAAAGTTGCGTTTCGGGGACGTATTTAACGGGTTGGTCGTCGCCTTGGTAAACACTATCCTTAGCATATAAAAAATACTTTGTGCCGTGTTTTCCGTACGCGCTATTCATCATAATTTTACTTTCTTGACGGTCAAAACTTGCCCTTTGGAAGTCTATGTCGTTCACGTACGTTTCGGGCTTTAAACGTTTGATTTCGTTCATAATGTTATCGGCGTTTTGCTTTTCCGCGTAAAATCTATCAATGAACGTGCGACCGTCTTTATACGCCCAATTCGGAAACCAATAGTGATATAACCATTTATGAACGGTAAAATCGTAATTTTCGCAATACGTTTCGTAGTCAACGGACGTGAAGAAAATCACGTCTTCGTTGTACGGGTCTACTTCGCCATACCTCATATAATCCGTGCTTTCGGTTAACCATTTACGCCCGTATGTTTCTTTAATTTGAATACACGGCAAATTATATTCGTTTTTAACTCTAAACGATACACGGGCACACGCTATCCAACACCCCGATTTGTTGGTGTCGGGTTTGCCGTCTACCTTCTCAAAACGTCCGTAGGGGATAGGGAACGTTCGCAAACAATACGAGTACATACTGTTAACGTCTAAAACAGTAATACGTTCATATATGGACCTTTCCGCGTAAACGGGGTTAACGTAGGCAATACCGCCCGTATAGGCGCGTTTAATATCTAACCACGTATGAAAGTCGGGTATATAAAAATCCTTGTCCTTACCTAATTTAACGCCCTTTGCGTTTATGCGGTCTTTAATATCACGGGGCAGGGTGCGGATTTTCGCGCCTTCGTAATCTTCTAACCCGTCAATTTTGGGCACAATCCATTGTTTTAAGCCTTCGTAGTTACGCTCGTAAACGTTGTTTCCTACTTGGTCGGTGCAACTTTCTTTAAAGAACGTAAACGCCTTACTCGCTTGCGTGCGGTAGATTGTACCGTATTTCTCTAATTGACCGCGTAAAGCAAGCGCAATTACCTCGCAGTCCGCTTTCAAATATTCGTGTTCCTCATCGGTTAAAACGTGGTTTTCGGGTCTTATACGTTCGTAAAATTCGCGGTCCTCTTGTATTTTTTGGGTTTTCGTGTTATACTGAACACCTAATTTTTTTAAGGACACGGGAAACAATTTGTATGTATCCCATATGTGGATAAACGCGGGCGTGGATTTATTCGCGTTTTTGTCTTTTACTATCGTGAGGGAAAACCATTGACCCATTGCGGTAATGTTATGTGTAAACAAGCCTTTCATCTCGTCACCGTTTTCCCATTTCGCCATAAATTCGGAATTAGGGATATATTTATAACCACGTTTAAACAGTTGCGGTATAATGAAGGTGCCGTCAAATTTAAGATTGTGGAACCCAATATCCCACACGTTTTTATCCCTCATAATTCGGTCAAAAAACGTGTTAATGTTGGTTCCTTCGTTGTATTCACCCGTTAATAAATCTAACAAACCCCACGCCCACACACGAACGTTTGTTTTATTTTCGTCGGTAAAGCACGTTTCAAAATCCGCTACGCAATGGTTAACGTAATTATTTTTAAAACTCTTTGCAATTGTAAACGGTAGATATTTACGGGTCATTTTTTACGCATTCCTTTAATTTTATTTTTTCTTCGCTTTCTTTTTGCCTTTTTTCGGTATAATTTGTTCAAGGTAATTTAATCGTGTGATTGTTATGTCAACAAACGTGTCACGGTCGACCCCTTTTTGATATTCTTCGTAGGACCACGATTGATGTTCAATGTCTTCCGTTGGGTCCGCAATATCAAAGAAATTCAATAATTGTTCAAAACTCATACTTTCCAAACGGTCAGTTATTTCTTTCGGTAAATAACCCCTTTCGTCCATAACACCTTGACCGTATACATCCGCGGTTGTGTTTAGTGATTTAATAATACTTTTTATAACACGCTCTTTTGCACCCTTAACGCTTTTTTCGGCACTTTCACCGCCCCAACGTTGAAGTTGCCGTTTATAATCTTTATACGCCTTTTCGCTTTTAAACCTTATACTTCGTGAAAAGGCAGTTTTTTCACTATTCCACGCGGTTTTGTCCACGTAATCACCCAATAATTGACGTTTTACCCTTTCAGTTTTTACGTCCTCTTCTTCAAGAAATTTAACATTTGCATTCATACGCCTATTCGCACGTTGTACTAACATTTTAAAATCGTGCCTTTCACTTTCGGGAACTATAAATCCGTTACTCTTCTTTGCCATATTCTTGTACCGCCTTTAAAACCTCACTTTCTTTGAAATCTTCACACAATCCGCAATTACTCCCTTTCCTTGCGTAATCGTACCTTAAACGCTTTAAATTCCCACATTGACATCTAACCCAATAATAGGGTAAATAGCCGTTTACGGGCTTATTAGAGCGCGCTATTATCGTTAACGCGCCGTGTTGTTCGCCTATCCTTTTATCCATTAGTCTACACCTTCCATTTTGTAAAATTTTACGCTACTACCTATAAACCTTTTCTCACATATATAAATTGTAGATTTATAGATAAACCGAACGTAATAGGCGTTGTTCCCTTGGTCGTAATCCACAAATCGTATACGCTCATTGTCAAATTTACTTTTAATTATTTCCTTCATATGGTCGTAAACTGTAACTTCTTCATAGTTCATTTTCGATTGCTCCTTATATTAAGATAATATTAGTAAAGTCGG
>JAZRSH010000014.1:0-42636 GCA_045651405.1 Christensenellaceae bacterium
CATGCCACCTCAAGCACTTTACTATGAAGTTATGGGAGCAATGCCTTTATATAAACCTTATGCCTACGGTAGGTCGCCTGAGTATTGGTGTGGATTTGTTCTTGCATATTATCAATGGTATACAGGTTTAAGTTTTGAACAAATTGGTAGAGAATTGCCACCATCAAGGATAATATCAATATATAATCCATTGCATGAAGCAGGTATGGATAAGTTCGTTGAAGTTGCAAATAGTATTGTATTTCAAAAAGAAACAAACCTTGCAAGATATAGAAAAGCTTCGGGGTTATCTCAGCGAGAATTGGCTAAATTTAGTAAGGTTTCATTGAGGGCAATTCAGCTCTACGAACAAAGACAATTAGATATAAATATGGCTCCGGCAATAAAGCTCTTCCAAATTTCAAGAGCGTTAGGTTGTTACGTAGAAGAATTATTAGAAACAAGGGATAAAGATTTTTATGACTGAAGAAGAAACTATGTCTTTATATAAATATTATAAAATATAGAGGTTTTATATGGAAATACAAGTAGAGATAAAAAACATAAAAAATGTAAAAAGTTTTAATTATAAATTTGAGTTTGAAAATGGTATTTATGCAATTGTAGGTGAAAATGCAGTGGGCAAAAGCACTGTTATGTCAGCGATTGCGTCTACAGTGTATCCCAATACGTTGATTCGTCTTGGTGAAACTGAAATTGAAAAAGATTCGATGGTTTTCGTAAAATGTAACGGAAAATATGATAAATGGTATTATTCAGAAGAATTTAGAACCTTAAAATCAACTAAGCCAAGAGTTGTTTTTAATGGTATTTATGAGGGGAGTGTGTTTTCAGGGACGCGTTTTCAAGATATGACTAATATTGATAAATTGATATTAGAAAATCCTGATTTTATAAATGAATTTGTTCCCGCTAGAGAAAATTTAAAAAATGCAATGAGTTATATCTTAAAAAATACTGAAAATAAATATGCAGAACTTTATAAACTTAAAAGCATGGATTCTGCTAGGAAATATAATTTAATTAATATGCCATATTTTTATAAATTGCCGAATGGTAAATTCATAAGCAAATATAAGATGAGCAGTGGCGAGTGCATGTTAATTTCTTTATTAAATTTTATAAACTCTACAGCATTAGACCCAAATGTTAATACTAACAAAAGAAAAGTTTGCGATGAAAGAATGTTTATATTTATTGATGAGGTAGAGCTTGCTCTACATCCAAGCTCTATAATTAGATTGGTTGAATATCTTAATAAAAAAATGGAAAATAATAAATTGACTGTTTTGTTTTCAACGCACTCTACCGAGCTTATAAAACTTATTTCTCCTAATAATATTTTCTTACTAGAAAACGTAAATGGTAATGTAGAAGTTATTAATCCTTGTTATCCACAATATGCTATTCGTTCATTGTATGACCATGATGGAAATGATTGTACCATACTTGTTGAGGATAAATTAGCAGTGGAAATTGTGAAAAAATCTATCGAAGATTTTAGGATCAAAAACAATTTGCTGATTAATTTTTTGCCTATAGGCGGGTGGGAGTCTACATTACAACTGCAACATTATATAGCAAGGAATCATATTTTAGGGAAAGATAAATTTGTTTTTTCTATTTTAGATGGAGATGTTAAAGATGAGGCTGTAAAAAGAACTGATTACAAAGATTTAAAGAAATTATTTTTACCAATTAACAGTATTGAAAAATATTTATACTTAAAGCTTATCAAAGAAAAAGATTCTTCATTTTATAGGAAACTCGGTAATAAAATTTTCACTCTAGAATCTTTAGATAGTATCGTCAAAAATTTTATATTAAATGGTGAAGGGGATAATGATACAAGCGGAAAATCTCTTTATAAACATCTTTGTTATAAAGCACAACAGTTGGACTTAAATAAAGAAAATTTTGCAAAGTTGGTTTGCGAGATAATAATTGAATACGAAAACTTTGAAAAATTGAGTAATCAAATTACAAAATTTATTGAAGATAATTTTATTATTCAAAAAAAATGATCAAGTTTATATAGTTTGTACTTGTGTAAAATTTAATATTATAAATATGATGGTAACAAGATAAAATTTATCTATAATAGGTAGAGCTAAGAAGAGCATCTGCCTATTTAATTTAGTCATGTTGCAAAACTGGTATAAAATCGGTATAAATTTATTTTAAAAGTTGCGTAACAATACAAAAGTTACGCAACTTATTTAATGTTTTTAATATAAAAACACGCACATTTTAAACAAAAACGCACCAAAATGCACGGAATTGAACGTTTTTTACAAAACTTTGACAAGGAATTTGAACTCCTAAGGGCTATTCTGGGTTCGGGTGGGCTGTGACTTGCTATCTTGCCCAACCCAACGTCCGTAGCAAAGCGGAGGACATTCCCGGTGGGGCTATTTTGCCACTCATTTATATAACAACTAACTTAAAAAGACTGCCTAAAGGCAGTCTTTTTTAATCTTTCAAATTTAAGGTTTGTTTGAATTCGGTAGGGGTCATGCCGGTTATGCGCTTAAACACGCGGGAGAAATATTGTGACGTTTCAAAATTCAGTTTGTCTGAAATTTGTGAGAAGTTTAAGCGGTTTTCCCTAATTAATTGTTTTGCGTGTTTGATTTTTGTTAAAGTGCCGTAGTTTGCTATGGATTGCCCCGTTTGTTCGCCAAAAATTTTACATAAATAGCTTTTGCTATAGCCAAGTTTGGCACAGATGTCGCTAATTTTAATTTTTGATTCCACGTGCTCTTCAATGTAACTTTTTACTGAGTCAATAAGGTGATTTTCCATACTTTGTTTAGTGGTAAAAATATTAAATTCGTTTACCTTTTGCACGTTTCGTATAAGTAAAATTAAAAGTTGTTCCAAATAGGTTTTTATAAACTGTTCTCCGCCGATAATCGCGTCGTCCTTTTTAATGAGTTTTTTAAGCGAAGGGTCGTTTTTGGGGATAATAAAAGTTAAATCAGATTCTTTAATGATTGAAGATATAAAAGGTTTTAATTTTTCATCAAGTTTAGTGTGATAATCTTCTAAAAACGCCATCGACGGTGACTTGCAAACAAAAGTGATAACAAAAAAGTTGGGCTCGGATTCGTAGGAGCGGATTGCGTGAAATTCGTTTGGTTTATGAAAAACTATATCACCTTGGCTTAAAATTATTTCATCCGTTTCATTTGTTACCAAAACTTTGCCCTTGTCAACGTAAACCATTTCCCAAAAGTTGTGAGATTCACCGCCAAACGAGAAGTTTTTATCAAATTCGTAATAGTGAATCGTTACAATTTGCGTGATATTAACAAAGTTAGTAAGTTGTGTTTTTATAAAGGTTGCTTTCATAATTTTATAATCCTTTTATATAAGCTGTGGACGATAGTGCACATAAATAGTAAAAAAATGACTGTTATCCTCTAACAGTTTATGGTATATTGAGTATATCAAAAGTAAAATTTAAAGTCAAGGGGGCTATTATGAAAAAAGGTATAAATATTTGGTCTTTTCCACAAGGCAGTATTAAAGAAAGTTTAACACTTGCCAAAAACGCTGGATTTGAAGGCGTAGAACTTGCTATCGACGGTGCTGGCGAATTAACCCTTAATTCTACTGAAAAAGAAATTAAGGAAGTTAAAAAAATAGCCGATGATTTAGATATGGCTCTTTACAGTCTTTCGTGCGGGCTTTGTTGGGAATACAGGCTTAGCGATGACGACCCTACTATGCGCCAAAAAGCCAAAGATATGATTAAAAAACAACTTGAAACGGCTAAAATTCTTGGTGCGGACAGCGCGCTTGTTCTTCCAGGCGTTGTAAACGTAGAGTTTTCTCACCCTGAAGTAAAAGTTGCTTACGACGTTTGCTATGAACGCGCTTTAGAAGGTATAGGCGAACTTAAATCTTTTGCAGAAGATTTAAAAGTTAATATCGCACTTGAAAACGTATGGAATAAGTTTTTACTTTCGCCAATGGAAATGCGTGACTTTATTGATAAAATCGGTAGCGAATACGTAGGTAGTTATCTTGATATAGGTAACACTTTATACTGTTCTTATCCTGAAGATTGGGTTAGAATTTTAGGCAAACGCATTAAAAAGGTACACTTTAAAGATTACAGATTGCAAGCGGGCGGTCTTCACGGTTTCGTTGATTTACTTGCTGGCGACGTAAACTATCCAGAAGTAGTAAAAGCACTTGAAGAAGTTGGTTATGACGATTGGGTTTCGGCTGAAATGATACCTAACTACAAGTATTATACAGACACTATCATTTACAACACTTCAAACGCTATGGATAAAATTTTAAGGAGAAAATAATATGATTAAAGTAGGATTAATTGGTTGTGGATTCATGGGCAATATGCACGCTAACTGTTATAAAAACATAGAAGGTGTTGAACTCGTTGCAGTTGCCGATTTAAGAAGGGAAAAAGCAGAAGAAATAGCTAGCGGTGCTACTATTTATAGTGACGGTATGGATTTAATTAATAACGCTGACGTTGACGTTATTGATATTTGTTTACCAACTTACCTTCACGCAAAATACGCACTTAAAGCAATGGATAAAGTTAAATATTTATTCGTTGAAAAACCAGTAACTTTAACTAACGACGAAGCGCAAGCATTACTTGAAAAAGCAAACCAAACTGGTTGCAACGTTCAAGTAGGTCAAGTTATTAGATTTTGGGACGAATACGTTGAACTTAAAAAGATTATTGAAAGCGGTGTATACGGCAAAGTTTTAAATGCAAACTTCCGCCGTATCAGTCCTAAACCAGGTTGGGGTTGGGAGAACTGGCTTTCTGACGTAACTCGCTCGGGTGGTGCTGCGCAAGATTTACACATTCACGATACAGACTACGTTCTTTCGGTATTTGGCGAACCTAAATCGTTTACGTCTATTAAAAACGCTGTGGGCGAAGAAAATTCGTACATCAATACTATTATGAAATACGATGACTTTGTTGTAGGCGTTGAAGGTACTTGGGAATTACCTGAAACTCATCCGTTTGAAGCAACGTTTAGGGTAGTGTTTGAAAAGGCTACCATTGAAAATGCGGGCGGTAAGTTTATTTGTTATACAAACGAAGGTGCAAGCGAAATCAAGATAGAAAAAATTGAACTTGCAGGCGGTTACAAGGGGGGTAATATTTCCGACCTTGGTGGATATTATAACGAACTTGTTTACTTTACAAGCGCAGTTAAAAACGGTAGTAAAATTGAAAAAGCAACCCTTTGCGATGCAAGTAAATCACTTGCATTTGTATTAAAAGAAATTGCAAACGCGTAAGGAGAATTATTATGAGAGTATTAGCAATAGGGGCACACCCAGACGATATTGAAATTGCTTGTAGCGGCACGCTTGCAAAATGCGTAAAACGTGGCGACACCGTTATCGTATGCCACGTATCAAGCGGTAACCTTGGCCACGTAGTTATTCCGCCTGATGAACTTAGGGTTATTCGTGCTAACGAAGCCAAAAAAGCAGGCGCACTTGCAGGTATAGAAGTTATCTCTGCGGGATTTGACGATTTAGAAATTTACGATAATAACAAAGAGGCAAGGGATAAACTTGTAGACGTAATCAAATACGCAAACCCTGACTTTATTATCACGCACGACCCTGACGATTATATGCCAGACCATACTGCAGTTTCAAGGCTTGTGTTCGACGCAAGTTTTACGGCTACTTTACCTAACTACGTAAGTAAGTATAAAGAACCTGCAAAACTCGTACCTATTTACTATATGGATACTTTAGCGGGTGTTAACTTTAACCCTACTGAATACGTAGATATAACAGATGAAATTGACTTAAAGTTACAAATGCTTGAATGTCACGAAAGCCAAGTAGTTTGGATGCGTGACCACGACGGAATAGATTTTCCTGATATGGTTAGAACTTGTTCAAGATACCGCGGTTATCAATGCGGTGCGGACTATGCAGAAGGCTTTAAACAATGCCAAGTTTACTTAAAAGGCACAACAAAAAGATTATTACCATAAGGAGATATAAAAATGGATTTTAATAGTACAGTTAAAGGTAGCGCACTTGAAGGCTTTTACCCAGAAGGTTGGGATTTTAATAAAATTGACGCGTGTATCGACGCACCTGAAAAGATTTTAGATAGACAAGCGCATTGGAATAAGGATTTTAACCCTATTATGTGTGACAGTCTTGGCGGATTTGAAACTTATATGGGTCACGAAATAGCAATGCAAATTAAACTTGCTAAAGACCGAAACGAAAAAATTGCGTTTATTCTTCCAGTAGGTCCAATGGGTATGTATAAATGGGTAGTTTACTTCCTTAAAGAATGGAAGGTTTCTTGCAAACACGTTTATACATTCAATATGGACGAATGGGCGGATAGCGAAGGTAATACTTTAGCCCCTGACAATTCAGGTGCTTTCCAATACGCCATGGAACAAGCACTTTTCAACCCGCTTGGCGAACTCACTGTTCCTAAAGGCCAAAGGAACTTTGCAACAAAAGACAACTTACCTTCTTACCCTGAAAAAATTGCAAAGTTAAAAGGTGAAGGCGCCAAGTTAGTGCTTGTTTACGGTATTGGTAGAATGTGCCACATAGCATTCTGGGAACCTACTTTTGCTGCTGATTATAAAACTGCAGAAGAATGGGAAAAAGCACCATACAGAATTGCTGCTAAAATTCACCCGTTAACTGTTGAACAAAACGCATTGACAAGCTTTAAATCAAGAACGACACTCGTTCCTTGTAGGGCAAACACTATCGGCCCTGGTATCTTCTTACAAGCAGATTACGCTATCGGCGGTGCTGACGGTACTCTTGGTAGGGGTATGCAATGGCAAGGTATGTCACTTTGGATGACACTTCGCTACGGCAAAACACCTTGGATTACTTCTTCGTATATTCCAACCCTTGCAGGTAGATTATTCTTCCTTAAAGATTTAGCAGGTCCGCTCGTTGCGGAATGTAACTAATATGAAAAGTGGTATTGCGGTAGCGGGAAGTATACTCGTTGATAACATCAACGAAATTTCCGCATACCCAAAAGCTGGCGAACTTACCCAAATTAAAAAGGTACAAAAAGCCGTTGGCGGTTGCGTTCCTAACGTTGCTATCGACTTAAAAAAGATTTGCCCCGATTTAACGGTAAAAGCCGTTGGTAAGATAGGTAACGATGAAAACGGTGAGTTTGTTAAAAACTCCTTTATAGAAAACTGCGTAGACGTTAAAAATATTAAAACTTGCAAAGATAAAACAAGTTTTACCGAGGTTATGAGTGTTTCGGGGGGTCAACGCACCTTCTTTACTTATCCAGGTGCAAGTGCAGATTTTGGTAAAAATGACGTTGATTTAGATAAACTGGGCGTTAAAATGCTCCACTTAGGCTATTTTTTACTGTTAGATAAAATTGATAACGGTGATGGGCTTGAAATTTTAAAACTTGCCAAAGAAAAAGGTGTAAAAACGTCTATAGACTTAGTAAGCGAAAACTCTGATAGGTATTCGCTTGTTATTCCTTGCTTAAGCTTCGTTGATAACTTGATTATCAACGAGGTTGAAGCGGGTGCAATCGTGGGCGTTGAACCTAACGAAAACAACCTTATAGATATTGCCAAAAAGTTAAAGGAATTAGGGGTTATAGAAAGGGTAATTATCCACACCCCAAGCGTAAGCGTGTGCCTTTCAAATGATGGCGAAACTATAATGCCGTCTTACGATTTGCCAAAAGATTTTATCGTGGGTACAACTGGTGCGGGCGATGCTTTTTGTGCGGGTGCGCTTATAGGCATTTATCAAAATAAAACAGACGAAGAAATTTTACAGTTTGCCTCAAGTACGGCAGTTTTAGCCCTCTCTAAAGCAGATGCCGTTAGCGGACTTTTAACGGAAAAAGAAATTATAGAATTTTGCAAACATTTAAAAAGAAAAGAAATATAATAGTTAATCACAAGGGATAACGATATTTCAAGGAGTATTAATTATGAAAAAAGCACTTATGTACGGTGCGGGAAACATTGGCCGTGGTTTTATCGGTCAACTTTTCCATATGTCTGGGTATGAAATTTCTTATATCGACGTAAACACAGCGGTTATTGATAAACTTAATGCCGACGGAGAGTATCCTATTTATATTACAAACGGCGATAGTTACAAAGAATATTTAGTAACCAACGTACACGGTGTAAACGGACGTGACAACACGGCTATAGCAAACGCAATGCTTTCGGCTGATATTATGGCAACGGCTGTTGGCGTAAATATTTTAAAATTTATTGCCGAACCTTTTGCTGGTGGTGTTCGCAGTAGATATGAAAATGGCGTAACCAAGCCTTTAACCGTTATTATTTGCGAAAATATGATTGAGGCAGATAAATATTTTGCAGGACTTGTAAAAGGTTACTTAAACGAAAAAGAGTGCGAATATTTTGATAGCCATATCGCTTTAGTTGAACCGTCTATTGGTAGAATGGTTCCTGCAACGCCTAAAGAAATAGCGGATAAAAATCCACTTGCCGTTTGCGTTGAACCTTACTCGGAACTTCCCGTTGACAAAGATGCGTTTATAGGGGAAATTCCCGATATAAAAAATATGGTTCCGTTTACGCCTTTTAGTTTTTATATTCGCCGTAAACTTTTTATGCACAATATGAGTCACGCCCTCACAGCATATTTAGGTGCACTTAAAGGTTATACTTATATTTGGGAGGCTATTTTAGATAGCGAAATCAAACCGATTGTCAAAAATGCTCTTTTAGAATCGTCTAAGGCTCTTCATCTTGAATATGGCGTTAGTTTAGATGAGCTTAACGCGTTTTCTGATAATCTTATTGAACGTTTTGAAAACAAACTTCTTGGCGACCCTATCGAGCGTGTTGGTAAAGATACAAAACGTAAACTTTCAGTCAACGACCGTTTTGTGGGTACAGCCCTTCTTTGCGAAAAACATGGCGTTAAACCAACAAATATCTTATTGGGTATTGCCGCAGGATTATTTTTTGATTATGAGGGAGATGAATCTTCTAAAGAAGTTACTAAATACGCTCGTGTAAACGGTGTAGGCGAGGCGCTTGCAACTTATAGCGGAATTGATAAAAATTCTGAAATAGCAAAAATCGTTAACGAATATTACGAAAAAATCAAAAACAAAATGCCTATAAATCAATTAATTTAAAAAATATAGAAAAAAAGAGTAGCAAAATTTTGCTACTCTTTATATTTATGATTTTTATTTAGTCTTTTTCTTTTTAGGTAGAGGCAGTTGAATTTGGGCAAGTATTACCGCAATAAATACAAGTAAACAGCCAAGAAGTTCTTTGCGTGATAATGATTCGCCTAAAATCAACCAGCCCGAAAGCACGGCAAAAACCGATTCTAAACTCATAATTAAAGTTGCGCTTGTTGGGTCGGCATCTTTTTGCGCTATTATTTGCAACGTGTAGGCAATACCGCTTGACATCAAGCCAGCATACACAATTTCAAGTTTTGCGTTCCATATTGCTGAAAGGTCAGGCTTTTCAAAGATAAATGCTAATATCAAAGAAATTATGCCAACTATTAAAAACTGAATACAAGAAGTTTTTATAGGATTTGCCCCTTTTTCCATAAAGTAATCTATGATTAAAATATGGAAGGTGAAGAAAAATGCACTAAGTAAAGTTAAAAGGTCGCCAAGTTCAACGCTAAAGCCACTTTTAATACATAGTAAATAAAAGCCTAAAGTTGCAATCGGTACACAAATAATAATAATTTTGGGTATTCTTCTTTTTAAAATTACACCGAATATAGGTGTAAACACTATATATAACGCAGTTATAAACCCTGCTTTTCCCGATGCGTTATCAGTCATTAAGCTTATGCCCTTTTGTTGGCAAAAACTTGCAATGGTAAGTGCCACGCCACACAATACCCCAGCAATAAGAGTTGTCCTTGAAGGCATTAAAGTTTTGGGCTTTTCTCCATCAATTAACTTTTTATTGCTTTGAAAATTAAATATTGCAATAACGGGTATTAAAAATAAAAAGCCGATAAAACTTCTTGAAAAAAGAAAAGTAAAAGGTTCTACCGTATCGCTTGCCGTAGTTTGCACAACAAAAGTACTGCCCCATATAAGGGCGGCAATTAATAACATTAAGTTTGCACGTAATTTCTTTTGCATGGCTTTACTTTCCTTTGCTAAATTTTTATTTAACAGCCTGTTTATTATATCAAAAAAGCCAATTTAACTCAAGCGTTTTTTAGTGGGTAAAACAATACTCGGCTTTTAGTAAGCCGAGTAAGTGCATATTTATCTATAAACTTTTGCTTTTTTGATATCGTTTAAGGAAGTTTCAGTAAACGGATAAAGCGGTTTTGTAATGTTTGCGAAAGGAAGTGTTAAAAGGTTGCAAGCCGAAACACCTGGGGTGTCGGCATTAATCATATGCGATGCAATATCTTTATAGCCCGCCCTAAACGAAGTGCAAACTTTAACGGCAACTAAATCGCAAAAGATAGGTTCTATACCAAACGACCTATATGATGCAATATCCCCTTGTATAGTACGGTGGGATACTTGAATATAAATCTTGCCAACTTGAAGTACGGCTGTTTTACCCATATTGATTTCAACGCCTTTTTCTTGCGGACCAAACTTATTAAACTTGCCGTCGTGTAAACTTTTAACGGTAGCAACCACTTTTATAGGCTTAGAAATACGCGGTGCAATAGTTCCACCGATTGTAAATTCCGCCGTACCCCCAATGCCCACTTCAAAGGCTTTTTCTACGGCTGGGATATCGTTGATAGAAAAAGCAACCCTTAATCTATCTTTGTACGGTAAAACTTTTTCTAATACCGCAGGGCTATCGCCAGAAGCACCCGCGTTAGGTGAGTCTGATGAATCGGCTAAAATTACAGGTTTACCCGTATCGTTTTTAAGAGCAATATCTATAACTTCATCAATAGTTAAAAGCCTTTCGCCTAAAAGTTCTTTTCTAAGTTCAAACTCTTTAATTGCAAGTTCATCGGCAACCGATTTGGCAATTTCTTCATCTTTAGCGCAAATAACTACGGTAGAGTAAAGTTCAGGTACGTCAAGCCAAGGTTGTACTTGGAAGATATTATAATCGATAATCTTACCGCTATCAACAAGTGATTTTGCATAGTCCATTAAAACTTTAAGACCACCCGTTGAAGTAGTATATGCGTGCGCAGGTGCAATTTGCGGAATACTTGCCATAGCCGTATAGTATTTTTTACCGCTTAATCTTTCCGCCATACGAAGTCCCGCACGGTAACCCGTTTCATACATGTCAAGGTGTGGGTAAGTTTGATAGCCCGTAATGTAATCAAGGTTAGTAATAAGTTTTTCGGTAATATTAGCGTGAAGGTCAAACGATGCGGAAATTATAACGTTATCGCCAACGATTTGGCGCATTTTTTCAAAAATATCACCGCAAACGTCAAATGAAGTATCGGATACCGTTGCGCCGTGCATACATGCTAAAACGCCGTCAATATCCCCGTATTCTTTAAATTCTTCTTCAAAAGTATTAAGGAATTTATCTACAATAGTGTGTGATAACGCACCGCCACTATCGGCACGGAGGGTAAGCCCGCCAACCGCGGTAATATTATTTTCTTTAAGGGCGGTAAGCATACCGCTTATCGTGTAGCCCGACTTGCCGTCGCCACAAACAACTTGCTCTTTATCGTAGATTCCAAAGTTTTCAAAAAGAGAATACTGTTCAATTTGCGGGTTAAACGAATTTGATTCTTCGTGAAGCCCAATAATCATTACTTTTTTCATTTTTTACCTTCTTAAAAGTGATAAAAATATTGTAGCACTAAAAAATTCTAAAGTCAATAAATGCTTGACAAAACTCCCGCCAAATGTTACTATAAATTCAACTTAATAATTCGATGCGACCTGCGTTGTTAAATGCTAAAAGTAGGGGAAGTGCGGTGAAATTCCGTCGCAACAGTCATTACGGTTAAAGTCCGATTACCTATCCGTCGAAGTAATTATGTAATTTTCTTGGGCAATGAAGAAAAAGTAATTTTTTTGCGTGCCAAGGGTACGCAATTTTTTATTAAGGAGGGTTTTAAACCTATGAAGAAACTTTTACTAACACTTTTAACTTTCGTGCTTTTATTTAGCATGGTGGCTTGCGGTAACGGAGAAACGCACGTCATTAAAGAAACTGATGAAAAAATCATTATCACCGTTTCAAGTAAGCAAATGGAACTTACGGATAGTACGACTTTGCTTGATTATATGCAGTCTTTAAAAAAAGACGGCGAACTTGAGTTTGAAATCGTTAGCGGTATGATAACTTCAATCAACGGCATAGAAAACCCAGCTGACTGGTCAAGTTGTTGGATGTTATACACTAACGATACAGAATTATCTAACAGTGCTTGGGGTACTGCCGAATACAACGGCGAAACTTTCGGCTCGGCAATCGTTGGCGCGGAAGAGTTAATAGTTAAAAACGGCTATAAATACATTTGGTATTATCAATCATTTTAAAAATTTATGAAGTCGGCTAAAGAAATCATTATTCCTGCGGTATTTACGGCAATGCTTATCGGCGCGCAATTTGTTTTAAGCGGAGTTGCCGGTGTGGAACTCGTTACCGTATTACTTTTATCATTTACATACGTTTTTGGTTTAAAAAAAGGCTTAATCGTAGCAAACGCCTTTTCTCTTTTAAGGTGCTTGCTTTTTGGCTTTTTTGTAAACGTGGTATTTTTATACCTTGTTTACTATAACCTTTTCGTATTGGTGATAGGTATACTTAGTAGGGTATTTAAAACACGTTATTCTATAAAAATTCACGCACTTTTAACGGTAGTTGCCGTGGTTTTATCGGCGTGCTTTACTCTTATAGACGACTTTATTACACCCCTTATGTATGGTTATTCGGCGTATGCCACGAAGTTGTACGTTACCGCATCGTTTACCGTTATGATTCCGCAAATGATATGCGCCCTTGCTACCGTTTCGGTACTATTTTTCCCGCTGTACAAAGCGCTAATTTACGTTAAGAAATAAAAAAGGAACTGCAACCGCAGTTCCTTTTATGTTTGTTAAGTTTAATAATGTGCGGATTTAAAAGGATATATACGAGCAAGACAAGGCTCGCGAAGGGTTTTGGGTGAAACTAACCTTTCGGTTGTTGAAGTCAAAACACTAAGCAGAAACGCAGTATTGCGAAGTATATATGCTTTTAAATTACCAGTGATACATTGTTAAGTATTCTTTAGTATTTTCAATCATTTCGTCAAATAACTTTTTAGCATCTGCAAATGATAAACGAACTTGAGGGTCTTGGATAAACGCATTGAAAGCGTGTTTAAAGCATTTAGTTTCGCCCGCTTTATTAACAAGTTCTTGAATACCTAAAATTCTTGATACAAGTGAGTAGATTTCGATAGGAAGTTCGCCTGCAAATACAGGGTCAACACTATCAGCCCTAAAGATTGCGTTAGTTTCAACAACCGCGCCAAGTGGTAAGTTAGGGATTTGACCTCTGTTAGGTAAGTTGACGTTAGAAACTAAATCGCAAAGACCTAAAAGTGCACGGATTTGTTTAACGCCGTCTTCACCAGTTTCGCTTAACTTAAGTTCCATTTTACCCGTTCTTAAATCTTCACTCTTTTTAAGACGAGCCGCTAAGTCTTCCTTTCTCCAAGAAACAGGTGTTAAACCGTATTTAAAGCTTGTAACGGTGTCTTTATCCTTTAAGTACCAATCGCCTGGGCAGAATTCCGCAAGGTGTCTATCGCCGGCAGCGGCAATCCAACCGTAACGGTCAAATAAATCCATTTTAATCATTTCAGTTGATTGGAATACGTTATTCATCCAGTTTTTATCAGATTTGATAGGGCAACCAATATCTTTACGTTTAGCAACGTAGTCTTTATAAACTTCAAAAAGGTCGATATCGTGATATTTTGCGCTTGTAAGCCAAGTGAAGTGGTTTACGCCAACTACGTTAACTTTAATATCTTCACGGCTTTCAACTTTAATGCCTTTTTCAAGGTCTAAAATATTCATAAAGAACATTTGTGTGCCGAATACTTCGTGGCAACAGCCAAACGCTTTAATTTCAGGGAATACCCTGTATAAAGTTTTAACGCAAAGTGTCATAGGGTTAGTGTAGTTGATAACCCAAGCCTTAGGGCAGTATTCTTTAACGGCTAAACCTATTTCTTCAAACATAGGGATAGTTCTAAGCGACCTAACGATACCACCTGGTCCAACTGTGTCGCCAACTGGTTGTAAAATATTGTATTTTTCAGGAGTGTGAACGTCGCTTGCCATTTCATCAAAAGTACCTGGAAGAATAGAAATAACGATAAAGTCAGCGCCTGTTAATGCGTCTTTTAAACTGTTTGATACAACGTAATCCCAATGAGATTTTGTACCTTCAACTTTATCGTACATATCGCCGATAATCTTGTTGTCTTCTGCGGCTTTTTTATCGATATCGTAAAGTCTAACAGTACCAGAAATATCATCAGAACTTGCTAAGTCACTCATAAGACCCCAAGCCCAACCACGTGAGCCACCGCCGATATACGCAATGTTAATATCAGAAACCTTTTTGTTTTCAAATTTCATGTAATAATACCTACCTTTTTAATTTTGGTACTACAATTATCCTACAATATTTTATAAATTTGTTGCAAAATTTTGCCATTATGTTATAATAAATATAAAAATATTGACTTTTAGGGGTTATTATGGATTTTGGCTTTTACAACAAGTTTGGCGTGGCGGTAGAAATAAGCAACAAAAACGCGCAAATGCCGTCAATGCACGCGCACAAAAGTTACGAAATTTACGTTTTGATAAGAGGGACTAAAAGTTACTTTATAGATAGCGACTTTTTTAGCGTAAATGCAGGCGAAGTTGTTTTAATCTTGCCTGAAAAAATGCACAAAACGGGTGGATATGGTTGTTATAGGGCATTAATTTCTTTTAGCGATGAGTTTTTAAGAAAGTATTTTACCCAAAACGCCATTGATAAAATGCTTGGGTGCTTTGATAAAAAGCATTTAAAACCCACCAAAGACCAGTTTGACGAAATTTTAAAAATTGTAAACATAATGCTAAAAAACCAAGCGGATAAAATTGAAGGGGACGCGTTTTTACACCTTGCCGAAATTTTAAAAATTTTAAAAGCAAGCCAAGAAACCGTTAAATCGGTAATAGAAACAAAAGGCTATACCAATAAAATTATAGAGTATGTCAATGCCAACTACAACAATATTTCAGGCTTAAAAGACGTTGCCGATAAATTTTACGTTAATAAAAGTTATCTTTGCAGGCTTTTTAAAAAGGAAACGGGTATGCAGTTTACCACCTTTTTAAATAAAATCAAGGTGCGCTCGGCAGTAAACTTGCTACTTACAACCAATAAATCTATAAGCGAAATATCCTATCTTGTTGGCTTTTCAACTTCCGCCTACTTTTGCAATATCTTTAAAAAGGAATACGCATTAACCCCGCACGAATACAAAAAACGCAATTCGCTAAACGCGGTGATATAATAAAAAGGTGACACTAAACAGTGTCGCCTTTTTAAACGATATTCAACTTCGTTGAGTTATATGCAAGATAAATCTTGCGCGATATTCTTTGCTTTGCAAAGAGCGATATTTTTAGGCAAAGCCTAAAAGTTGCGGATTAAGTTTATATAAAAATAAGGCTCGGTACAAACCGAGCCTTGAAATTATTTATTTTTTCTTTTTTGGTTGGAACATTCTAAAGTCGAACTTTTTAGGGATATCAATATCTTCGCGAAGGGTAGGCTTGCCGTCGCGCTTAGATATAGCCTCAATCATATCGCAGTAAAGGTCGGTTATAGAAACTTCCGTTTCACGAATATCGCTAACAACAAGTCCGCCGTCCTTATTTAAAATATCCCAAGCCTTGTCGATTTCGCCTGTATTTAAAAGACCAAAGCAGTAATACATTGTAACCCTGCCGTCCTTTTTAATATCATCGGCAAGAATGCTATATACCTCTAAAATTTCTTTGAACTTTTTGCTATCGGTAAGTGTTCTAAGTGTTTCGCGTGCTAAAGTTAAATCGGTATTTAAAATTGAACAGGCTTCGATTAAGTAATTGCAAGCGGTATCTCTATCGTTAAGTAAAAGTTTAACTTGTGCCAAAATGAAAAGTGCAGTTGGCGTTTTTGCAAACTCTAATGCCTTAACAGCCGATTGTTCGGCTTTTTCTAAATTGTCAAGTGCAAGGTAAATTGCCGACAAGTTAAGGTATTTTAAGTAGTTTGGTGGCGAATTTTCAATAAGTTTAGTCCACTCGCGTTGTAATATCCACGATTTTGGTGGAATAATATCCGCGTTATCGTCAAACTTGCCTTCGTTTAAAAGTTTAATAAACGGTGCTTGTTCACAAGAAACGGTGCCAAAATCAAGGTGAGGGCATAACTTAGGCTCGTTAAATTTCTCCCTACGGATATTTTCAAGCGCACCCCAAGGCTCGCCGTAAATAATCATTTCGCTTGCAGGCGAAGTTGCCATTTTACGCGTTTTTATAAGTAATTCTTCTAAATAATCGTCAGATATAATTTCATCTAAGCGTGCGGTAACTTCTGCTATTGCACCGTCCCACTCGCCGTGTACTTTTTTAGCGTCCGCAGTCACCGCGCCGTAACACTCAATCCATTCCCAAGTAGTTTTTGGTGGCATTGGCATCGTTTCATATTGCGTGCGTGTAAGACCTGCTTGAATTTCAACGTAGCCGTCGGTACGACCGTCGCTTGTTAAATATTCTTGCCACTTTCTACTGCCTTCGCCAGGTCCCCAAACGAAAAGTTTTCTGCCGATAAGCCTTGAAGTTGATGCTTGGAAGAAACCATAACCGTTTCTATCTAAGTATGAAGTGTATTTTCTTTTGTTTGGTGGAATTATCCAGAATAAATCCCCCGCCGTTTCAATGTTGGTAGGGTAGGTTACGTCAAAACCGTGCGTTTTTGCGTAAATATACTTGTCATCGTAAGGAACGCCCAATTTGATGATAGACTTTTCTTCGGGATTAACAAACCCAAAAGTATAGCAAGAGTGCGCGTCCATAATATTACGATATTCTTCCCCTTCAGGTACGGCAATATTAGTGTACCAGTACATAGGCGTAACCTTTTCACTTGGGTTACAAATACGCATTCTTGCAAATAAAACCTTACTTTCTTTAGGAAGGAAGAAATCCATTTGATAAACAACGTTTCTAATTCTTTCGTATTGATACATACGAAGAACAGGCGTGCCGTCGTCAAGTTTAGTAATTGCAGTATAAAGTGTGTCGCAAGTGTATGCAGAGTGGGAAATTATTCCGATATTATACTCAATACCCCCCGAAAACCATGCGTTTCTAAGCGCCAAGTTACAAGGGCGTAAAACCGAGTTAGTATAAAGCAAGTCCTTACCCGCTTTTTTATCGTAAAGCGACCAAATTCTACCGCCAAGTTCAGGTAAAAATACCGCTTTTAAATATTCGTTTTCAAGTTCTACCGATAAATATTCCTTAGGGTTAGTAGCGCGGTTGTAACGGTCTTGCATCATGTAAGGGAAACAATAGTTTGTAAAACCATATTTGATAAACAAGCCTTCGTACTCATCTAAACAACTTGTAGTTTTATGTTGAACGTTGTCAAGCGAGTAAATTGACGGCATTGAAGCCACACCGTTAAAGTCTGCTGATGCAAGCGTAATTTTGCCAACTTTAATACTCATAATAAATCTCCTTAAAAGTTTAACTTTTAATCGTACCTTTATTTTAACACGGCAAAAATTATAAATCAATACTCAATTTTATTTAAAAACATATCAATTTTTACGATTTTAAAATGACCGCTATTTCGCGTAAAATCGTTAATGCAAAAAAAGTAATATTTTTAGCGTAAAAAGTAATGTTTTTTATTTGAAATTATGGTAAAATTAAATTACCAACAATAAGGAGTTGTATTTATGATTAAAATCAAACACGATATTCCTACCCAAGAAGAACTTGAACTTATGCGCGCGGATTGGCGTGCAACTGATGAACTTCCTTGGTATCAAAAATTCCGTGAAACACCACTTGCTATCGTTGAAGAAAACGAAATGCCACAATGGAAAACACCAAAGCAAGTTTGGGACGCCGTTCAAGCAATGGGTACGAACTTCGTTAGATACCCCGCTATCGGTTGGGGTGCACACTTCTTTAAAGAATCTAAAGCCCTTCCTAAATATAAAGGTATGAAACCCGAAGAAGATTTTTACGGGGATATTTGTAAATACTTCCACGAAAGGGGTGGTATGGTTTGCGCGTACAACCACTTTGGCGGAGTAATGTACGAAGATGTTGGCGAAATGCACCCAGACTGGATTTTTAGGGATAAGGACGGCAACCCTTATAAGTGGAACGGTATGCACTATATCGGTTGCTTAAGTAGTGATGATTTCGTTAACGCTATGCTTACGGGTATTGATGAAGAGATTTCACTTTATAATACTGATGCCGTGTATTTAGATGCGCCTGCTTGGTACGTTCAAAGGTGTTATTGCGAAAACTGTAAAAAGGGTTGGCGCGATATGTACGGTGAAGAACTTCCCGATATTGAATCAAAAACAAGCGAAAACTTACAAAAACTTATCGATTATAGAAACGCGCGTATGTACAACGTAATAAAGGCTGTGCATACGGTTACTGAAAAGTATGGTATTCCGCTTATCATTAACTCTCGCGGACAAAGACTTGGCGACGGCCGTATGGGCAATAAAGAACTCAATATGGTATTTGCCGAAGGTACTAACTCTGGCGAAGGATATAGACCTAACTCTAACTTCTGGAAGATGTCTACCTTATGGCGTTTAGGCGAGGCGGAAAAACGCATTTCTTACGCCTACTGTCCTATCGGGCCATACTACAATATGCGTAGCCACGGCACCGACGAAGCGCTTGTTTCGGGTATGGGCGAGGCAATGTTTGGCACAACTCCGTTTTTAGAATCGGCAACAAGTTATTTCTTTGATACGACTGGCGGTGACAAGCTTAAAATCGTTTGCGAAAACATTAAAAATCACGCCAATATGTATTATCGCACGGCTCCCGTTAGGGATTTAGCGATAGTTTGCTCGGCATCAACCCTTACTAATAATTCGCATGTTGATTATAAAACGCTTGAGGGCGACTATGAAAGCGTTGTTGAAATGCTTGCTAAATCGGGTAGACAATTCGACTGTATTTTCGATACCCAATTAAGCGAAAAACGCTTAGAAGGTTATAGGGTTTTATATCTTCCACAAGCGGGCTTTATCAACGAAAGAACGGAAAAAATCCTTAAAAACTTCGTTGAAAATGGCGGAAATATCATTTGCGGTCCCGACTTTTCAAGAATTAACGCTAAAAACGAAAAGACAAGCGAATTTGCTTTAAGCGATTTTATCGGTGTTGATTTTATTGCTGAAAACGATAGAACGCTTATTGATATCCACTCAAGAGAGTATAGGGAATCGGCAAAAGTTTATTCCTACGCACCTATTCCTGAAGCGTACGTTAAACTCGTTAAAGATTTACCTAATATGAAGGCAAGCGAAACGCCTGTAATACCAATTTCCGACCAAGTTGTAAGGCTTGTGTTCCCAGTAACAATGTATTACGTAAGAACTAATCCGCACAAAGATACGGAAGTTTTAGCCGAATTATATTTACCTGCGGGCGGTGAAAGGGGTGACGCTTTAGAATTCCCTGAAGGCAACCCACCTGCGCTCACTCGCAAAAAATACGGCAAAGGCTACGTTTACTGGTTTGGTTTTAGACCAGGTCAAATCTATGCAAGACAAGGACTTATCGACCTTAAAAACCTTTTAACCGCCGTTTGCGATATGCCAGGTGACGGACCTGTTATAGCCTTTGACACTTTAGGCGCTGTACCGTGTTTTTACGTTGAAGACAAAAATGGCGTTAGATATCTTCACCTTACTAATATGACTGGCCCTATGCACGAAAGAAGTATGATGATAGATAAGGTTGCGCCACTTTACGAAATAACCTTTAAAATTAAAGAAGAAAAACCTATATCTCAAGTTACAACCGTTTACGGCAAGCAAGAATTACCATTTGAAAGAAAAGACGGTTATATTGAGTTTACTTTACCAAAACTTCATATTTACGAAAGTATAGAAATTAAATAACAATAAAAGGAACTGCAACTGCAGTTCCTTTTAAATTATTATTCAAACTTTCGTATTGTTTCGTTAGGTTTATAGCCGAATTTGGCTTTATATGCCCTATAAAATGTTGGGTAGTTAGAAAAACCGCAATCAAGGTAGATTTTGGTAGGTTTTTCGCCCTTTTCTATTAAACTTTTGGCAAGGTTTAGGCGCTGGTTGTTTATAAAGGTCATTGGGCTAACTTTTACCGTGTTATTAAACAAATGGTAAAATTGCCTTTTTGATATAAAAATATGGTTGCAAATCTCGTCTATTGACGCTATCGTGGTTAAGTTTTCTTTAATATAGGTAAGCGCCTTTTCAATAAGTGGATTTTGCGTTGTAGGGTAGCCTCCTTCTTCGCCACGGCTGTTTAAAAGTAAAAGGTAAAAAAGTTCTACCGCCAAGTTAGGATACAAGGTTTTTAAGTCCTTTTCTTCAAGGTTTTTGTAGTATTTATCAAACTTAATAAAAATTTGCAAAATATCGTCGTCTATCGCTTGAAAGGTGCTAAAATCTTTAGGCAAGCGGTTAAGTAAACCTTGCGGTAAAAGTTTATCTTTTATGTGCAAACTATACCTTTCGTAAGGCACGTCCTTTTCGATAAGCAAGTGGTGTTCATCAAACGGGCGGGTAATAATAACGTCGTGCGGTTTAAGTTTATATTCCTTGCCGTTAAGCACGCAAGTAACGTTACCCCTTAAAAAGTAAAGAATTTCAATATAATCGTGCTGATGCTTAGGAAAGTTAATTTCCTTTGGCTTGCTATTAATTATATGGTTGTACATTATTTTACTACTGTAAAATTTAGAAATAACTGTTCGTTTCATAAAAATACTATACCACCACATTACAAAAATTGCAATATTTTAAATTAAATTCACTTCAAAATTTTTAATAATAATTTCAAACCGCAACCATTTTGCATTGCAAAATGATATCACGCAACCGCAAGGTTGCATATCACTCAACGAAGTTGAATATCGTTCGCTGTAAAGCGAATATCGTTAAAAAAGTACCAACCGAAGTTGGCACTTTTTTTATAATTCTTTAAATATTTTTGTTAAGTAAATAAGTGCCCTTGGAAGATGGAACGGGTCTTTAACAGGTAACGCTGCTGATGGTGCAACTTGAAGGTTGCTATCAAGCCAGTTTATCCAGTCACCATAGCCGTTAGGGTAGTGAGAAAAAGCAAATTCATTGATTTTTTCGTGCATTTCAATAAATTCGTTATCCTTTGTAAGTTTATACGCGTAAGCGGTAGCAACAAGTGCTTCGCAATGTACCCACCAAGCTCTAAAGTCGGCTTTATCCCTAAATACAGGTTTTTTGCCGTCGATATCAATGGCAAGGCACATACTTCCGTTTTCCCAGCCAAGTTCGAAGTGGCGTTTTACAAGCCTACAACACTCTTTAAGTTTATCTTGTTCGTTTCTATCTTCAAAGATAGTCATAATAAACCAAAGTGTTTCAAGGGTGTGGCCTGGCATACAAAGTCTTTCGGCAGGCGTGTCTTGACGTGTGCCGTCAGTTCTAATAAACTCGATAACGGCATCTTTTTCAGGGTTATAGAACCTATCTAAAATCTTGTTTGCAAGTGCGTATGCGGTATCGCTAATTTCTTGACTACCAACAACTTTTGCTAAGTTGTGATAGAAGAAAGAAAATACCATATAAACCCCGTGTATTTCCATACCTTCAGGGATAGTTCTTGGCGCTACGCCGTAACTACCTGGGTTTTTAATAAGGTTATAGGTGTTTTCGTAAATTTCAAGCGCAATTTCTTTAGCAATAGGGTTTTTAGTAAGTTTATAATACTCTGTCATACCCGCAAGTACGAAACCGTCAACGTAAATACTTGTTGCGCCTGCTTTTAAATTGCCGAATTCGTCGTATAAATAATTCCAACACTCCCCTTTAGGTGGGCGTACCGTTAAAAGATAGTTAAATAAACCGTTAGCCCTTTCTAAATATTCGGGGTTCTTGTCTATTTCGTTATACATACAAGAATACGTCCAAAGCGCACGTCCTTGCGACCAAATAAATCTATCTTTAGAAATTACAGTACCGTCTTCAGTTAAGCAGTTGTTGATAGCACCGCTTTCATCTTTAGAATATTTAAGCCAATACGGTATAACTTCGTTATTTAAAGTATCTAAATATTGTTTATAATAGTTTTTCATTAGATAGCCTCTAAAATCTTATTCAACTGTAAATTTAGCTAAGTCTGAAGTATAGAAAATTTCGCCTTTTTTATCAAGTTTATCAGTTTTAATCCAAGGACAGCAGTACCATTCGCCGTTATCTGCAACAGCAAGTGTTTGAATGTTCTTTGGATATTCGCCGTTAGGAAGTACGATAATACCGTGGTCTTTATATTCATCTTTAGAAAGAGAGTAAGAAACGGCAGTTAATCTTGGTGTACCGTCTTCAGCGGTAAAGCCTGAAATGTAGTAAACCATATCGTCATCGTTTTGCTTTTTAGCAAGGGTCATATAACCGTATCTAAAGTCTTCATAGCAACCTTTTTCGATACAAACTTGGCTTGCAATACGTCTAATTACTTTAAATTCTTTATTTACTGGGTCAAAAGAGTATAAGTGGCCGGTTTTTGGTTGAATACCGTAGAATTTCTTTTGAGTTTTGTTGTAAACGAGATAACGCCAGTTATAACCTTGGTGACGGCCTTTAGTTGGGTCCCATTCACCGAAAATATCACGTTTTAAGTGGCACCAGTCTACGAGTTTAACGTTACCTTTTGCGTCTGTTTCGTAAATTTCGCCGTTAGATAAAGTGAAGTATGCGTTACCAGTTGTAGGTTCTACTGCAAAGATACGGCAAATGCAAGAATATCTATCGCCAACACCGATTTCACCGTCAAGCGCTACTTTACCCGCGTTGATAAATTCTTTAGTGTTTACGTTGTAAATTAAAAGTAAAGCGCTTGGCCAAGTTAAGCAGAAACAAACACCGCGGTCAGTATCCATTGTTAAAGTGATAATACCTTCGCCTTCTGGTGATTTTGCAACAACTTCAGTTTTGCCGTTTTCGTCGATAGAAACGATTCTACCGCCCGCATAACCAAGGTAACCTTCTGGAGGTGGAGCAGGGTTTTCTTTACCGTCAGGTGTGATACCGCCGTAGAAAGAACAGTGTGTAGCAAACCAAATTTTACCGTTGTATTTGTAAAAAGGTGTGTGTGATTTACCTTGTGGGATACGTTTAACGTCAGTTTCTCCACAAACTTCGCCTAAATCACAAACGAATTCAGGGGTGTTAGAACCGATTTTTACACGGTAAACTTTAGCAGGGAAATCGATATCGTGCGTGCAAAGTGTGTAGTAAACGTAATCGTCTACTATAGAAAGTGAGTTGTAGTTTGAGTCTGATTCAGCGTATTTACTGTCAAACACGTGCATTTTAATTTCTTTTGCCATATATTAAATCTCCTTAATAATTATTAAATTTATAAAATAGTTTACCATTTAATTTTGAAAGTGTTACTTTCTATATCTCTTGGGTTAACTATTACAAGCGTTGTAGTATCTTTTTTAGTGCCGTAGTTTGTTGCGTGGAAACCTTCTTCGGCTTTGATATAACCATTTTCGGTAGAAAGTTCAATTACCGCACCGTTATTTTCAATAACCACTACGTTGTCTTTAATTTCTACCTTGCAGTCGCTATGAAGTGTAAATCTTTCAGCAACTTCGCCATCTTTAGGAGAAATGCCTTTACGTTTTAATACGTCTGTGAATACAACTTCGTTTTCGCCGTTATAGTTAAGCGTTCTTTGTACGATAACGTTATCAGGTAAAATTTCGTAGCCAACGTGTTCGCCCGTGCAAACAACCTTGTCACCGTCAGTTTCAAACTTAACAAGCGAATTGAGTTTTCTCTTTAAACCTACTAATTGTAAAGCCTTTTCGCCTGCAACTTCGCCAAATTGCGCTGATGCAATTCTTTCGTCTGTTTCAATGCCGTCGATAATTAAGGTATTGTGTGAAAGGGCACTTCTTGATTTTCTTCTCCAAGGTCTATCGCCCGTATAAGTGTAAGTTCCCGAGTCAATCATAAACGGTTTACCTTTAGCGCAAAGTGTAAAGGCTAATTGGTCGTTATGTGAGTGACCGTAGTGCGATTCTTTAGCAATACTTGGGTCACCGCCAGAACTAAATACACAGTGGAAGTCGTTTTTAGCAACGATAGCAAAACCAATGTGGTGATAAATTTGTGATTTGTATTCAAAAGTAGATTTTATAGGTTCAGCATCGTCAAAGTATGCTTTAGACGCTACAAAATCAACTTCTTTAGCAGAAGACGGTACGATAGAACTATCGTTAAATAAAACTGCTACGGTACATGCAACCGAGCGCATATCTGCGTTGTGTTTGTTTCTTGCCTCCCACTCTATATATCTACCTGCATCGTTATCACTAATGTAAGGGATATTGCCGTCAGGCCCCGTGAGCATACAAAGTGCTTTTGCAGACCTTCTTAACCTTTCAATAGCAACTTCTGATAAAAGACTATTTTTTCTTACGTACTTTAAGAAATCTTCGGCATTTTTACAGCCCATAACCCTTAACGCGTGAAGTGTTGGGTAAGTAAACATTTCTAAAACGTACGCGTGGTAAGAAGTTGTATTTTCAAAGTCAAAACCGTCGTCGTTAATTTGGCGTTCAATTTGTTTAGAAATTAAGTGCCAACTATTTCTTTGTAAGCCCGCGTTATATACAGGGATATCTTCAGCAGAGTTTTCATCACAGTAAAGGGAAGTAGTAAGCGTTAAAGCGCAAGCTTCGGCAACCATGTGGTTGTGTTCGCTACGGTATTCCATAGTCATAGTGATAAACTTGGTGTGAAGTAAAATAAGCTCGTAAACTATTTCTAAAAATCTTCTGTCGATATCGTTATTAAGGTCGATATCAATCATAGCAACGGTACAAATGATATTTGTTACACGGATAGAAACGTTCATACCGTTACGCCAAGCAGGGCCGTAGTACGGTGGGTTAACTGCAACCCAGTCTAAAAGTTGAGAGATAATTTCGTTTCTATACTTAACGTCTTTAGTTAAGCGGTAAGCATGCGCAAGCGTTAAAAGATAGTGCATTCTTGAAAAGTCTGACGGAGTTTTCGCGTCAACGCCTTCAATTTTAGCAACGGGAACGTCAGTATGCCATACGATATCGTAAACGTAACCCGTGATTATATCCAAGTGCCAAGGAATAGGTGAGTAGTTAGGCGAAACTTCCCTTGAAAGGTCTTCCGCCTTTTGCATAAAGTCTACGTACTTAGGGGCAACTTCGTTTGCTTTTTCCCTGGTTTCTTTGTAATTGTGGTTAGGGTTAGGGTATTTATGACCTTCAAAACCCTTACAGTCCATACCGTAAGTGATAACGGCAGGGGTTGAACCTAAAACTGACAATTCGTGGTTTAAGATTTTATCCGCACAAGGTATGCAAGACGGGTCTGGCATATAGTTTTTGCTAACAACCAAGTTTAATCTTTTTAAAAATTCTTTCATAACGTATATCCTTATATAATTCGTTATTTTAATTGTATCACAAATAAAAGTCAAGTGTATTGCAAATATTGCTATTAATGTTACGTTTATTGCAATAATATAAAAAGGTTAGAACTGTTTGCTCTAACCTTTTGATTTTATATAATTTAATTTTGCACTATGCAAAAATTACATTTGTTGACCGCCTGTAACGTTGATTGCTTGACCAGTCATATACGAAGATTGGTCAGATGCTAAAAATACCATAGCATTAGCAATGTCTTCATATTCGCAAGAACGTTTCATAGGAACTTGGTTGATGTATTTTTCACGGATTGCTTCTTCAGTAGTGCCTTGGTTTTGAGCGTATTGTTTAAATAAGCTGTTAACCCAAAGTGGTGAGTTAAGAAGGTTGCCTGGGCAAATGCAGTTAACCCTAACGCCCATTTCTGCAAATTCAAGTGCTAAACTTTGTGTTAAGCCAACGCCACCGAATTTACTTGATGCGTACGCACCGTTTTTAAAGCTACCTTTTTTACCAGACTTACTGTTAATTTGAATAATGCTACCAGATTTTCTTTCTAACATGTAAGGAGCAAACGCTTTAACTGTGTTAAAGTAACCGTTTAAGTTAATGTTAGTAACTAATGCAAAGGCCTCTGGAGAAAGGTTAAAGATATCGCCACTTTTAACGATAGCGGCATTGCTAATTAAAATATCAACTTTACCCCATTTTTCAATTACCGTTTTAGCCGCTTGTTGTAATTGTTCAAAATTAGTAACGTCAACGGCGATAGCAATCGCGTCTTTTAAAGAACTTGCTACTTTTTGTGCACCATCAAAATTGATGTCGCACACCGCAACTTTACAGCCTTCTTCATCAAGTCTTTTTGCTAACGCTTCGCCAAGACCTTGGCTAGCGCCTGTAACTACTGCAACTTTGTCTTTTAAATCAATGTATCCCATAACTTCTCCTATATATTTTTAACGGTATTTTTACCTATTTCGGCAAACCGCATAATCCTATCTTTTAAATTTGGCGTTGATAAAATGGTATTGCTTGAGAACATACCGTAATCAGTACCTTTAGTTGAAGATATATACTCGTGCCCGATAAGTGCCCAAGTAGAATCTATCAAGTGTGAAAATTCAGGTTTAGCAAGAGCCTCGCAAGCAAATTGTTGCCTTGAAGAGTTTATGTCTTCACCGCTAATTTCAAAGAAATCGTTATCTCTACACAACTTCATAATTCTTTGTAATTGAGGGTAGGTGTTTCTTGTTGGCATATATGCAATGGCTAAAAATCCTGCTTTTTTAAGTTCTACAACTAAATCGTCTAAGAAATCGTCTTCAAACTTAGCCGTTTTTTTATCGCCGGTAACGGAATCCCCAACGTCGCCAAGGTATGCGTAGGCAGGGATTGCGCCCATTTCTTTAGCAAACTTAACAAAGTCTTCCGCAACTGGCATTTCTTCATCTGCATCTACGTAGAAGAATTTAGTATCAGATTTAAGCACGCCTAAAAGGTCGTATAAAAGGTGAGGATTTTCCTCGTCAGTTAAAAATCCCTTTGCCTTATTAGAAACTTCAAGACCTAAATCGTTACCCAAAAATTCTACTAAACGATTGGTTTTTTGAAACGCTTTTTCAAGTTTAATAGCCAAAGCGTAAAGCAAATGCCTTTCGGTAATAGTACCGCCCTCGTGCGCTTGAGAAATAGGGTAAACGTCTTTATAAAAATCAAGGCTAAGTCCGTACTTTTGATATTTTTCAGTAATAAGGTCACACATTTTTTGGTCCCTTAAATACCTTTTTTCACGGTAAAAAGCCAAATAATCATTGAATTGTTTTAAGTTTTGCTCAGGAACACCGTGCGCCGCCATATAAATACAATCGGCTTGGTCTGGGTGGTTAATTTTACCAAAACCTTTATTAAATTTAGTTCTAACTTCAACGCCAGAGGTACAGCCTAAACCAAGAATTTGGCAAGCGTTTTTAAACTCGATAGCGCCCGAAAGGGAATCGTGGTCCATAATACCTGCGGAGGTAAGCCCAGCTTTATACGCCATATATGCTGCTTTTGTAGGTGAGTAAGGGGAAAAAGAATAAATGGTGTGAATATGGTTATTCGCATCATTTTCTCGGCGAATAGGTTTTTCTTTTTCTAACTTGATAATTTCTTTTAACGCAGTTAAGCGCTCTTTTGCGGTGCTTGCGTTTAAATTTTGTAATAATTGTTCGTACATAAATTAAGTTTAACACATAAAATAAATAATTGCAATAAAATAAAAGTAAAATTGTCAAAATATACGGGCTTTTTCCATAATAAAATTCACCCCGAAATTGAGTGTTTCGGGGTGAAAGTCAAATTGTGTATTAAGCCATTTTTGAAAGCATTTCTTGTTTAACTTCGCAGTAAAGTGGACTATCTGAGTTAAAGTTTTCAATCTCGTCGCAAACGTGTGAGCCAATTCTTAACTTGCCGTTAGTTGCAAGCCCTGCAATGTGCGGTGTTAAAATGATATTTTTAGGTCTTCTAAGTTTGCTGTCTTCTGGAAGTGGTTCTGGGTCGTAAACGTCTAAACAAACGTATTTTAAATTACCTGCAACAACGTGGTTGTAAAGTGCGTCTTCATCGATAAGCGAACCCCTTGCTGTGTTGATTAAAATAGCGTCTTTCTTCATAAGTTTTAAAGTTTCTTCGTTTATGATATGGTAAGTTTCAGGGATAGACGGTGCGTGAAGTGAAACTAAATCGCTTTCTTTTAAAAGGGTTTCAAAATCAACCTTTTTAGCCCCCATTTCCTTTGCCTTTTCTTCCGAAACAAACGGGTCGTAAAGCATAATGTTTACGCCAAAGTTGTTTAAAAGTTTAATGTAATGTCTACCAACAAAGCCAGCAGATACAACACCGATATTTATATCGTATAAATCAGTTACGTTTCTAATTCTAAAGGCTGTGCTGTGAAGGTCATCGTTAAGTTCAAAGAAGTTTTTAAGTGTAGCAATAGTTAAACCAAGTGCAGTTTCAGCAACGCCGATACCAAGCGGTCTTGTTGATGCGCAAACACGGATACCCCTTGCCCAAAGTTCGTCTGTAACGATAGGTTTAACGCTACCTGCTGCGTGGATAACAAGTTTAACGTTAGGGCACTCATCTAAAATTTCTTTAGAGAGAGCAGGTGAGCCCCAAGAAGTAACAACTATATCGGCATCTTTAACAGTTTTTTTAATGCTTTCAATAGTAGCGTCGCCTTGGTTTAAAACTACTTCGCCAAGAGTGTTAATTCTTTCGTACGCTTTATCGGTAAATAAAGTTGTTTTTAATGATTCGTTAAATGCTAAAGCTATTTTCATAGTGATGTCTCCTTAAAATTTATCTATATTGTTTGCTTTTTTAATAAATTCTACATAGTAACTTGGCTCCTTAAAAATTCTGCCAAAGTTTTCATAAAAGCCTTTTGTTAAATCGTAGATATTGCTATCTGTAAAACCGCCGTCAAGGTAGTTTTTCATTTTTTTCCAGTTGACGTAGTTTTGCGCTCCGTTTGATTCAACAACCCCAATCTTCATACCTTGAAGTGCAGTTAAGCGCGATGCAAAATTTTTATTCCACTCAACCATATACGGATTAACCGTTAAATCGGCAGGGAAACATTGAACGCCGTGCTTTTTAGCAAACTCAGCCATTTCTATACTAACTGATAGCGTTTTAGCAACGGGCTTAAGCGTAAGTGTTTTGTAGCCGAGTTCAATTCGCTTTTTAGCGTCTTCTAAACTGTGCACCGACTCGTCGGCTGAGAAGTTAACTGGTAAATCCCCAAGATAAATTTCCATTTCTTCAGGGAAAGGCTCTTCAAAAGTAACCGTTCTATCCAAAACACCTATCTCTTGCATATAATCAACTAAAGCGGAGAGTCTTTCCTTGCTATCGTATCTGCCGTTAGCATCGTAGTAGTAAAGGACGTGTCCACTCGTAGTGTAAGGTGTTTTAATATCCTTTAAAGCATTGTGAAGTGATAATATTCTTTGTTTATCCCACTCAAGCATTTTTTGTCTATCATCGTCGCCGCCAGGGTTAGAACCAATTTTAATTTTAAACAAGCAAACGCCTTCGTTTGCCATTTTTACAACCTCTTCTATAGGCGTGTTGTAGGTTATAAGTGGAATATTTGCTAAATAACTATTTTTTGTATCACCTTTAAAGACGTCTTCAAAGTTTGTAGTTTTATTAGTTTTTGCCCATAAATTCCAGCAAGCAAAGTCAACGGCTACAAGGGAATTTAAAACGAAAGTTTTGCTAACCTTCATATCGCAAATCTTGCAAGCGTAAGCGTAAAGTTCGTTAAAGTTTTCCTTAATAACTTCAAAAGGCGAGGTGTATTCTTTGCCTTTAATAATTTCAAGCGCGTATTTGGTTACCGAATACATAAGCTCGTTTGCCTTATCTTCTCCGTACCTTGCAAATACGTTAGAGTCCGCCCATAAAACGCTTTCAACCCCAACGCCTACGCCGTAATTTTCGTCGTCGGACACGCAAACGTAAACTTGCCAAACCCCAGTAAGGCGAGAACCTTTAAACCCAAACGAGTGTAAAAAGGGCTCGTTTTCATACGCTGAATAGGTGTTTAATATCTTCATAATTACAAATAAATTTTCCTTGCTTTTTTACTGTACGCATCGTAGTATGCATTGCCGTCGTAACTAACTCTATAAAGTCGTTTATCGTCAAGGCAAACTGTTTCGCCATCGTTTTCCTTAGAAACCTTGCCCGCAAGTAAAACTTTAATGCCGTCCACGTGTTTTTCAGCAGGTATTAAAATGTTTTCTTTGCCTTCAAAGTAATCGCAAACGCTTTCCATAAGCGATTCGTAAAGTTTAGCATTATCAACTGCAAAGCAAAAATCGGTAGATGCGTCGTTGTCTTCGGTAAGAATAATGGTATTCCAAAAAATACCGCGGTTTTCAATGCAAACTACTTGCCCTTGAGTGCCGTCTTTAAAATTGATAACGTAGTTTTCCGTTTCAAATTCCCCAAAAGTTGAACCTTTAAAGTATTTACAACTGATAGGCTCGCTATCGTGAAGACCTAAAACTTCTTCAACTGCGTGGATAAAATAACAAAATCCGTCACCGCCAGAGGTTACAACCGTTTGAACGGGGCGAGTGTTTAATTCTTTAAACTTTAAAAGTGCGTTTTTAACTTCGTAGGTGTAGCGAAGAGCCGAAGTGCCTATAACTTTTGCACCGCCTTTAACCATTTCTAAATATTTATCAACGTCTTTCATATTGCCAACAAGCGGTTTATCAATATAAACTATCTTGTTAAGTTTAATAAATGGTTCTAAATAGTCAAGGTGCTTATCCCAGTTACAACTGTGAATAAATACAACGTCAACAGCGCTTGCAAGTTCTTCTAAAGAATTGCAAATTTTAAGGTCGTACTTTTTAGCGTACGCTAAAAGTTCGTCTTCCCCCCTAAATCCGTCGTTATAAACGGCTGTGTATTTTGCCCTACCAATTTTTTCAAGCGCCCAAGTAAACGAAAGTGGGTGAGATACGTCAATATTAACAGCCCCAAACTTAATCATAGAGTACTCCTTCACCTATAGCACAAAGTTAAGGTATAGGTTATTTTTTTATTTCCTATAAATATTGTAGAATAAATAAAGTCTTTTGTATTTATCTAAAATTTACTAAACCGTCAATTATTTACACAAAATTATCTTTTTGCTTGACTTAAAAGATAATTTTAGTATAAAATCTATGTATGGATTTAAAAGTTATTTGGGTGGCGGACCACTCTTCGTTTACCGTACAAAATCACGTACACGAATTTTATCAACTTGCTTTGGTTAGAAAAAAAGGCGGATATATAATTATAGACGGCGTTAAGTACGAAGTTATGCCCGACCAAGTTTACCTTATGAAAAAGGGTGTAATGCACGGTATGGAACGGGTTGACGATATGCGCCTTATCGAAGTTAAATTTATAGCAAGTGGCGAAGGTTTTATCAAGCATTTAAACGCACTTCCTAACGTGTTTAGTTTAGCGGAATATCCGCTTATGAAAAATATGCTTATCCAAACGGTAAAGGAAGGTTTAAGCGGTAAAAGTTACTGTAACGAAACGGCAAGTTCCGCGCTTAAAATCTTTTTTGCCTCGGCAATAAGGGAATTTATCAAAGATTTACCAAGCGAAAGTTTAGATACCCAAGGCAACAAAGTAAATTATGGCAAAACGGGGTATGCTAACAGCGATATTTTAATACTCAACCTAAAGCCGTATATCGAAGAAAACTTGCATAGGGAAATAACCTTGCAAGAATTAGCCGACAAGGTGTATTTTAACCCAACTTACTTTATAAGGCGGTTTAAAATACTGTGGGGGTTAGCGCCTATGAAGTTTGTAAATAGGGTAAGGATAGAAAAAGCAAAGCGGCTTTTAATAGCGTCAAACTCAAGCGTTTCTAAGGTGGCGGAAGACTGCGGTTTTAAAAGTTTGCATTACTTTAGCCGTGCGTTCAAGCAAGAAGAAGGAATTTCGCCAAGCGAATACGTAAACTCTTACGTAACTAAAGGTGGACTAAATGAAATATAAAGATAAATATTTTTCAATATTAGGTGACTCTATAAGCACTTTTGAAGGTGTTTCAGTTCCTAAAAACTGTGAATTTTACAACTTAACAAACAAAATGAAAGCGGGCGTAACTAAAGTTAGCGATACTTGGTGGGGTGGCGTTATTGAAAGTTTAGGCGGTAAATTGCTTGTAAATAATTCAATATCGGGTAGCACCGTTTGTTATAGCCCTTCGTATACGTACCAAAGTTACGGCTGTAGCGACGAAAGAACTTCAACTTTGCACGAAGAAAACACCTATCCCGACGTAATTATGGTATACTTAGGCACTAACGATTTCGGTATGGATAAAGAAATTTTTAGCCAAGATAAATCAGATTTAACGGTGTTTGAAAACGCCTATAAAACAATGATAGAAAAACTTAAAACAAACTATAATATGGCGGAAATTTGGTGCCTTTCGCTATGCGCTTGCGAGTATTTTACAACCTATAAAGTTAATAACTGCGGTAAGAATTTAACCGACTACAATAGCGTTATTAAATGCCTTTGCGAAAACTTAAACTGCAAATTTATCGATATTTATAACGAATCTACCCCATACGAAACAATGGACGAAATACACCCTAACTATGATGGTATGCAGTTAATACGCAACAATGTTTTAAAGAGCATATAAGTGGCGCAATTCTGCGTTAAATTAAAAACTGACTAAACCACAAAGTCAGTTTTTTATTTTTGTATTGCAATATAAGAATCAAAGTGATATAATTAATCTATCTTATTAAATGGAGATAAACGTATGAAGAAAAAACTTCTAACTATTTTAACTATTTGTTGTATGCTTTTTTTTGTAATAGGCGTAACCGGTTGTGTCGATATCTCAAGAGATAATGGCAAGCCAACGCATACTCACGTTTACGAAAACGGTATATGCAGTTGTGGGGATATTCGTGGTAGTAGTGATTTAGAATACGAACTCATTAATAACGGTACTGAATATGAAGTAAGCGATATTGGACTGTGTGATGATACAAATATAGTAATTCCTGTTATGTATTGTGGGAAACCTGTAACAAGTATAGGCTATGAGGCGTTCTCTAATTGTAGTAAACTTACAAGTATAGAAATCCCAGATAGCATAACAAGTATAGGTAATGGTGCGTTCTGGGGTTGTGATTCACTTACAAGTATAGTAATACCTGATAGTGTAACAAGTATAAATTCTTTTGCGTTCTATAATTGCTCTTCACTTACAAGCATAGAAATACCAGATAGTATAACACATATAGGTATGTCTACGTTCAAGGGCTGTTCATTATTATTTGAAATAAAAGATAGTATAAAATACGTTAAAGCAAATAATAATCCGTATTTTATGGCATACGAAGTAACAAATAAAAATTTAGCATCCTACACTATACAAAACGGCACAAAATATTTAGGTTACGAGTTGTTCGCGGATTGCAATAAGCTTACAAAAATAACAATCCCTGATAGTGTAACAAGTATAAATTCTTTTGCGTTCTCTTCTTGTGACTTACTTGAAAGTATAGTAATACCAGAAAGTGTAACTGCGATAAGCGCTAATGCGTTCTTTTATAGCAAGAAACTAACAAGCGTAACGTTTAAAGATTGTTCTAATTGGTATAGAATAAATCATGATGAAGATAATGCTCATGAAAATTGGATAAATAAAACAGGAGGAATACAAGTAGATGTAACAAATCCTGAAATTAGTGCTTATTATTTAGAGGAAGAAAGTGATTATTACTGGTATAAATTATAAAAACAAAAAGATGTAGGAAAGCCCTACATCTTTTTTAATGAAATTCATTTTATTTGTGTTTTATTAAGCCTACAAGTTTAGATAATTCCATAACAACTAAAGGAACTAAAACTAAGCCAAGCGCTATAAGGTAAAGGTCATAAGTTAAATAGGTTAAACCAAAGATAGTGTTGAGTGGTGTAAATAATACGATAAGCACAAGTGCAAGCGAGCCAAGTGCCGCTAAGTTAAGGTTTTTGTTACTAAATACGCCAATTTTGAAAAGTGAACGGTCGCTACGCATATTAAACGCTTGAACTACTTGTGAAAGTGAAAGAACTATAAACGCCATTGTTTGACCTTGCACGGTCTTAACGCCACCGATATAGTAACCGATAAGCGTAAGTGCTGCAAACATCGCGCCTTGTAGAACGACCCTAATGCCAAGTCCGTGTGCGAAAATACCTTCGTTTTTAGGTTTTGGCTTTTTATCCATTACGTCTTTTTCAACCGCCTCCATGCCAAGTGCAATAGCAGGGAAACTATCGGTTACAAGGTTTATCCATAAAAGTTGCATTGAAAGGAGTGGTGTTGCGTGCCATACAAGCATTGCAATAAATACGGTAAATACTTCGCCAATGTTTGTGCCAAGTAAGAATCCAACTACCTTTTTAATGTTAGCGTAAATACCGCGACCTTCTTTAACCGCGTCAACAATAGTTGCAAAGTTATCGTCGGTAAGCGTCATATCCGCAGCGCCTTTAGCAACGTCAGTACCCGTTATACCCATAGCGCAACCGATATCCGCCGCCTTAAGTGCAGGTGCATCGTTAACGCCGTCGCCCGTCATGGAAACTACTTGACCTTTTCTTTGCCAAGCCTTTACTATACGGATTTTATTTTCAGGTGAAACCCTTGCGTAAACGGAAATTTTTTCAACAACTTCGTCAAGTTCTCTATCCGTCATAGCGTCAAGTTCAGTTCCCGTGATTGCCATATCTCCATCTACTAAAATGCCAAGTTCTTTAGCGATAGCAGATGCCGTTACAACGTGGTCGCCCGTAATCATAACAGGCTTAATACCCGCGCGCCTACAAACGGCAACCGCATCTTTTGCCTCAGGTCTTGGCGGGTCAATCATACCAACAAGTCCCATAAAGGTAAGCCCAGTTTCAAGGTCTTCACTCGTTGGATTTTCAGGGATTTTATCAATAATTTTATAGCCTACCGCAAGCACGCGGAGTGCATCGGCACTCATTTCGTTAGTAATGCGTTTTGCGCTTTCTAAATCGCCCGCTACCGTCCTAAGCGCCATTACGTCAAACGCACCTTTAACTATAACCACAAGTTTGCCGTCAATCTCGTTTACCGTAGACATAAGTTTTCTATCGCTGTCAAACGGAATGCAGGCAAGCCTTGGATATTTAGCGTTTAAATCTTCTTTAGTAAAGCCGTTTTTATGCGATGCGTAAACGATAGCCGTTTCAGTAGGGTCACCTATGTGTTTTTCGCCGTTTTCTGTAAATATTACCGAGCCGTCACTACAAAGTGTGCCGTAGTTTAAAAGAGTTTGTACCTTTTCGCTATTGCTATTAGATATAAGTTCAATTTCTTCGCCGTCAACGTATGCTTTAGTAAGCGTCATACGGTTTTGGGTAAGCGTACCCGTTTTATCGCTACAAATAATCGATGCGCTACCAAGTGTTTCAACGGCAGGGAGTCTACGGATAAGTGCGTTTCTTTTAACCATGCGTTGTACGCCGATTGAAAGAACGATTGTAACTATTGCAGGCAAGCCTTCGGGGATAGCCGATACTGCAAGTGATACCGCAGTCATAAAGATATGAAGAGGGTTTATATCGTTTATAAGCCCAACTACGAAAATTATTCCGCACGCAACGAGCGCCATAATACCAAGGTATTTACCAAGCGTTGCAAGTTTTTGTTGAAGTGGGGTTTGCGTATCGCTTTCGCCGTCAAGAAGGTTGGCAATTTTACCCATTTCCGTATCCATACCGGTAGCCGTTACTACCGCAGTAGCCGTACCATAGGTAATCGAACAGCCCGAAAATACCATATTTATTCTATCGCCGATAGGTGATTTAGCGTCAATTACTACTTCTGCGTCCTTTTCGCTTGGTACCGATTCGCCAGTTAAAGCCGATTCTTCGCTTTTTAAACTTATGCTTTTTAAAAGTCTTGCATCGGCAGGAACGAAATCCCCCGCCTCAAGTTTAATGATATCGCCAGGAACAAGTAAACTTGCGTCAATTACTTCTTCTTTGCCCTCCCTTATAACCCTTGCGTGTGGGGCGGACATATTTTTAAGTGCGTCAAGGGCCTTTTCCGCCTTGCTTTCCTGAATAACACCCATCATCGCATTTAAAATTACTATAAGTAAAATTAAAGCGGGTTCAAACAATTCTCCCCAATTCTTGTCAATACAAATGATAGTAAAAGATACGATTGCAGCGGCAATCAATATTAAAATCATTACGTCTTTGAATTGGTCTAAAAATCTTTGAAATTTATTCTTTTTCTTTTTTTCGCGGAGTTTATTTTCACCAAACTTTGCTTGAAGTTCAGTAATTTGTGAAGAAGTTAAACCGCTTATTTCGTTGGTTGAATAATTTTCAACAACTTGTTGTTTAGTTAAGTCGTGAGCAGTCAATTAAAAAATTCTCCTTTAAGTATATTATATATTGATTTTTTTAGTATTATATCAAAAAAAGGTAGTAATGTCACTACTTAACTTAAAAAATTTGTTAAAAGTTAGGTGAAATCTTTAAAAAAATGTAAAATGATTATAAAATAGTTGACAAAGGGGGGCTAAAGTGTTAAAATTTTTTCAACTTAATACTAAAAGCTATGACGAAGACGGTGTTTATAAATCGTTTTTTTAGAGAGTCGGGGGCGGTGTAATCCCGATAAAACATATAAATTACTTATCACTTCCGAGCTGAAAGCCCAAAAGGATTTATATCCAAGTAGATGCTTTCCGTGTTTGCTACGTAAGTGCATAGAAGTTGTTGGACTTTGAAGGTGGCGATTTTGTAAAAATCGCAATTTGAGTGGTACCGCGAGTATTTGTTTATACCCGTCTCAAAGAGAAATCTTGAGACGGTTTTTTGTTTGTATACGGCTTTAATATTTTGTTAAATACACTAAAATCTTTTAAAGGAGATTGATTTTATGAACACAAATAAAACTTTAAATCAGTTGGCAGAACTTGCAACAAGAATTAAAGAAATGCGTGAAATCTTAGGCTTATCCGTTAGTGAAATGGCTTTAAACACGCAAACTACTGAAGAACAATACGCTATTTACGAAAGTGGCGAAGTAGATATTCCGTTCTCTTTTATTCATAAGTGTTCTATAGCGTTTAACGTAGATTTAACCGACTTACTTGAAGGTAAGTCTGCTAAACTTACCAATTATACGGTAACAAGAAAAGGTAAAGGTCAAGCAACGGCTAAAGAAGAAGGCATCGACATTAAAAACCTTGCCCCAAGATTTAAAAATAAACTTGCCGAACCTTACTACGTTACTTACGAATATTCTAAAAAAACTGAAAAATCTCCTATTCAACTTGCAACGCACACTGGTCAAGAATTTGACTATATCATAAAAGGTAAACTTAAAATCCAAATCGGTGACCACGTTGAAGTTTTAGAGCAAGGCGATAGCATTTTATACGATAGTTCAACCCCACACGGTATGGTTGCCGTTGACGGCGAAAACTGTGAGTTTTTAGCCTTCGTTTTAGCGGGTAAAGAAACCAAGGAAGAAGAAATCGTTAAAACCGTTATCAAGGCAAGAAGTAACGAAAAACTCGTTTGCGAAAAATTCGTTGACGCAACCGAAGACGAACAAGGTAGACTTACTTCTATCAACTTTAAAAATACCGATACTTTCAACTTTGGTTTTGATATCGTTGATAAAATTGCCGAAAAATATCCTGATAAACTTGCAATGTTACACCTTGATAAAAATAAAGTAGAACGCCGTTTCACTTTTAGGGATATTAAGCGCGCGTCTAACCAAGTGGCTAACTACTTTACTTCGCTTGGTATTAAAAAAGGCGATAAGGTAATGCTTGTGCTTAAACGCCATTACGAATTTTGGTTCTGTATGGTAGCACTTCACAAACTCGGTGCGGTGGCTATTCCTGCAACTAACCAACTTAAAGAACACGATTTTGAATATAGATATACTTCCGCAGGCGTAAAAGCAATAGTTTGTACTTCTGACGGGGATACTTCCACTTATGCCGAAAGCGCTGCTAAAAAATGCCCTCAAGTAGAAAGACTTTTAATGGTGGGTGGTTGTAAAGACGGTTGGCTTGACTTTGATAAAGAATATCAACTATTCAGTGCCCATTACTATCGTAATGAAGAAACTTCTTGTGGTAACGATACCGCATTAATGTTCTTTACCTCTGGTACTACGGGCAACCCTAAAATGGCGGCACACAAGCACACTTACGCTTTAGGTCATTTCGTAACGGCTAAGTACTGGCACTGTTGCGAGCGTGACGGCTTACACTTAACGATAAGTGATACCGGTTGGGGTAAATCGCTTTGGGGTAAACTTTACGGACAATGGCTTTGCGAAGGCGCAGTATTCGTATACGACTTTGATAAATTCGATGAAAACGACCTTCTTCCAATGTTTGCTAAATACAACATCACTACTTTCTGTGCACCGCCAACAATGCTCCGTATGCTTATAAGAGGTGACCTTTCTAAATACGATTTATCCTCAATCCACCATATGACTACTGCTGGCGAGGCTTTAAACCCTGAAGTATTTAACCAATTTAAAGCGGCAACAGGTCTTGAAATTATGGAAGGCTTTGGTCAAACCGAAACAACCCTTGCTATAGCAAACCTTTACGGAACAACGCCAAAAATCGGTGCAATGGGTAAAGCAAACCCACAATACGCCGTTGACGTAGTTGACCCTGACGGAAACAGTCTTCCTGCAGGTGAAGTTGGCGAAATCGTTATCCATACCGATAAAGCAGTTCCTTGCGGATTATTTAAAGAATACTATCGCGATGCAGAAAAAACAAGTGATGCTTGGCACGATGGTTTATATCACACAGGCGATACCGCTTGGCGAGATGAAGACGGCTACTTCTGGTACGTTGGCCGTGTAGATGACGTAATCAAATCTTCAGGCTACCGTATTGGACCTTTCGAAATCGAATCGGTTATCATGGAACTTCCTTACGTTTTAGAATGTGGTGTTTCTGCCGTTCCTGATGAAGTTCGTGGCCAAGTAGTTAAAGCAAGTATCGTTTTAACTAAAGGTACCGTAGGTACCGACGAACTTAAAAAAGAAATTCAAAACTACGTTAAAGAACATACCGCTCCATATAAGTACCCAAGGGTAGTAGTATTTAGGGACGAATTGCCAAAGACTATAAGCGGTAAAATCCAAAGAAACAAATTATAAGCGGCGTTGTGCGTCGTTAACTGCCACTAATCCACGACTACAATGACCAAGAAGGTCTATTGTATCCGCGTCTTAGTGTCGAGCCTAGCACAACTTGCTTCTAATTCGTTTCTTACAGAAACAAATTATATAATAAAAAACAACCACAACCATTTTGCAAAGCAAAATGATATCGTGCAACCAAAGGTTGCATATCACTCGCCGTAAGGCGAATATCGTGCAAAACTTGTTTTGCATATCGTGCGCGTAAGCGCATATCACTCATTGCAACGCAATGAATATCGTTGCAAGGCACTTGCTACACGAGCCTTGTCTTGCTTGTTTCTAACTTCTTCCTTACAGAAACAAGTTATATAAAGAAAATAACCACACTTTACAAACTTGTTTGTAACATCGTTAGTCGCAAGACTACACAGTTTTTGTGGGCAGCAAAACACCGTTTGGCGTTAGCCAACTTCGTTTCGTGGCAAAAACTTAAAAGAAATATAGCCTTTATTTGCAAAATAAAAGATAAAAACATTTGACACTTATTAAAAGGTGTGTTAAAATACTATAACAAAGATGTTGACGAAGAGTCGTTCAAATATCGTTTTTTAGAGAGATAACGGTTGGTGCAAGTTATTAAAAGGGTATTGAACGTTGTAGCTTCCGAATCGGAAGGAAGAAAGATATTCTTATCAAGTAGAACCTTCTCGTGATTGCTGCGTTAATGCATACGGGTTGTTAGACCTTGAGTGGCAGTATTACTGCAATTTGAGTGGTACCGCGGGTTAGATTTATCTATACTCGTCTCAAAGTTTCATCTTTGAGACGGGTTTTTTTGTTTCACACGGAGGAAATTATGCAAAACATGATTGGTCTTGATTTAAAAATTCAAGAAATGGCAACAAGAATACGTGAACTTCGCGAAATCGTTGGTCTTTCCACCATGGAAATGGCGGAAAAGACGGGTGTTACCGAAGAACAATATATTCAATGCGAAAATGGTTTATCCGACTTAAACTTCGCATTTATTTACAGATGCGCTTTAGCGTTTAACGTAGACGTTACTGAAATTATCGAAGGTAAAAGTCCTAAACTTAGTTCTTACGTTTTAACAAGAAACGGTAAAGGTCAAAAAATTGAACAAGCGCACGGTATGACGTATTATAACTTAGCGTCTACTTTTAGAAATCGTATTGCCGAACCTCTTTACGTTGTTAGCGAATATGATGAAAGCGCTCAAGATAAAGAAATTGAAGTAACTACTCACACCGGTCAAGAATGTGACGTTGTTTTAGAAGGTCAATTAAAAATTAAAATTGGTGACCACGTTGAAGTTTTAAATGCGGGCGATAGCATTTACTATAATTCTTCAACCCCACACGGTATGATTGCCGTTGGTGGTAAAGACTGTATTTTCTACGCTATCGTATTAAACCCAACGGGCGAACCTATCCCAGAACTTCAAAAACATCCAGAAAACAAACTTGTTAAACCCGTAGATAAAGACGATGCTGATAGAGCTTACAGTAAATTTATCGAAACTGTTGAAGATGAAAACGGCACGCCGCTTTCAATCAACTTTAAAAATCAAGATAAATTCAACTTTGCTTACGATATCTTTGATGAAATTGCAAAAAATCATCCTTCAAAACTTGCTCTTTTGCATATTTCTAAAGATAAAACGGAACGTCGTTTTTCTTTTAAAGACATTAAAAAATATTCTTGCAAAGCGGCTAACTATTTCAAATCGCTTGGCATTAAAAAGGGCGATAGGGTAATGCTCGTACTTGGTAGGGATTATCAATACTGGTACGCAATGCTCGGCTTAAACCGCTTAGGTGCTATTGCTATCCCTGCAATGAACCAACTTTTGGCAAAAGACTTTGAATACCGCTTTAATAGTGCAGGTGTTTCAACTATCTTATGTACTGCTCAAGGCGGTGCATCTGCTCAAGTAGATTTAGCAAGCGAAAAATGCCCTCAACTTAAAAACAAAATCATCGTTGGCGGTACTCGTGACGGTTGGAGAAATTTCGATGAAGAATGCGAGCTTTTCAGTACCCACTTTGAAAGGACTGAAGATACCGCAGGTGGCGATGATATCATGCTTATGTTCTTCACTTCGGGAACAACAGGCTATCCAAAAATTGCAATGCACAACTATAAGTATGCTTTAGGTCACTTCCACACCGCAAAATACTGGCACGCTGCAAGGCACGATGGTATTCACTTCACTATCAGCGATACCGGTTGGGCAAAGGCAATGTGGGGTAAATATTACGGACAATGGCTCGTTGAAGGTGCTATCTTCGTTTATGACTTTGATAGATTCAACGCAAGCGATATTTTACCAATGTTTGCAAAATACAACATCACTACTTTCTGTGCTCCACCAACAATGCTCCGTATGCTCGTTAAAGAAGATATTTCTCAATACGATTTATCTTCAATCAGGTATATGACTACTGCCGGTGAGGCGCTTAACTTAGAAGTATACAAACAATTTAAAGAGGCAACAGGTCTTTCTATCATGGAAGGCTTTGGTCAAACGGAATCAACTTTACTTATCGGCAACATGGTTGGCACTAACACTAAACCGGGCTCGATGGGTAAACCTGTACCTATTTACGATATTCAACTTTTAGATAGAGACGGTAACCCTGTTCCTAACGGTGAAACGGGCGAAATCTGTATCAACACAAGTAGCGGCAAGCCAAACGGTCTTTTCTGCGGTTACTATAACGATGAAGAAAAAACTAAAGAAGTTTGGTACGACGGTTTCTATCACACGGGCGACCTTGCTTGGCGTGATGAAGATGGATTCTATTGGTACGTTGGTAGGGCTGATGACGTTATTAAATCTTCAGGCTACCGCATTGGACCTTTCGAAATCGAATCGGTTATCATGGAACTTCCTTACGTTTTAGAATGTGGTGTTTCAGCCGCCCCTGATGAAGTTCGTGGCCAAGTAGTTAAAGCAAGTATTGTTTTAACTAAAGGTACCGTAGGCACCGATGAACTTAAAAAAGAAATTCAAGAATACGTTAAAAAACGTACCGCTCCATATAAGTACCCAAGGGTAGTAGTATTTAGGGACGAATTGCCAAAGACTATAAGCGGTAAAATCCAAAG
>JAZRSH010000015.1:0-11773 GCA_045651405.1 Christensenellaceae bacterium
CGGGGCGCATCGCACTGCATCATGCGTCATTGAACGTTTGTTAAATTGCTTGTTGCAATTATATACATATAAGCGTATATTAAAATTAGAATAGGCCACCGCGCCTGCAATGAAAGGACTAAACACAATGAAAAACACACAAGAACAAAACACACAATTAAAGAACGTCAAAAAGGGCGATTTTTTCAAACGCCTTATTAAAGGCCAACCAACAAACGTTGTTTACGTAAAGGACTATTACGACCGCGAATTAAAGGCCTTTTGGTGCTACCCATACGACGACGTTAACAACGGCCGTTTTATCAAAGCAAATACGTTAGTACACGTTAACTTTATTTTTTAGAAAGGACAGGTAAACACACAATGCTTAAAGTTAAGTTAGTAACAGGCCACTGCAACCCACCTTTAACACGTACTATTACTTGCGACACATTACGCTACTTTGAAGCGAAGCACAAAGTAACAATGTACGATGCAAAAGGCAAGGTTAAAGCCTACGCTATCACTGACGAGTGGCTAGCCATTAGTTACATTGACGATAAAGGCCAAGAACACTTTATTAAAAGGGCTTAAAGCCCTTTCTTAAACTAGCCAACGGCGGTTGCAAGCCCGCGTGTAATAGTGAGCAAGAAAGGACACGCTAATATGAGCGAACAAGATTTAAAATGCTACCTTGTAACATATACGCTTTTACAAGCAGGTAGCGAAGACACACACACCATTTTTGTTATTGCCTTTGACAAGAAAGAAGCAGGCGACCTTTTTATAAGGTGGGCGCAAGGCAAGAAGTTGTACAGCAGTATTGGTGGCATCGTTGTACAAGAAACCAAAAAGACACCACAAAACCAACACATGTTTACTTTGGACTATTACAAGAAACAATGCGACGAAGTTAACGACCTTTTCATTAAGGGGGCTAACTAATATGCAAAAAATAGCATACGCTTTTTGGTACTGCTTTGATGCGTACAGCAAAACTGAATACGTTTACGTAATTGCGGTTAGCCTTAAACAAGCAATGTTTTTATGGCAACGTTATTTACGTGAAAACATAGGCCGAGTTTATGACAAGGCCGAAACGCCCGTAAATGAAATAGGCGAGCAAGATTTTATTAAGCCCCACAACGTAGGCGAAGTTTTAGGCGGTAGGGCTGTTATATGAGCAAATACGCAAAAGTAAAAATTGATGCTGACAAGTGGGTAATAACCACTTACGGCCACGATTATAAAAAGCCTGTAAAGGCTTGTACTTTTGCTATTGATACCGAAACACAAACGTACTTTGACGGCAAACTATTAAGCAATAAAGCGTTATTTAAAAAAGTTAAAGATTTAAACAACGATGCGAAGCGCAAACGCTTGCACAACGTAACGTGGGCGTGGCAATGCTACGACGAATATAACGGCTTTTTTATGACTAACGACTTTGAAACATTTTTACTTTATCAATGCGCATGCGGTTACATGTTTGGGTGGTGCTATAACAGCACTTTTGACTTTGCACAAATAGACTATGAAATACTAGCCAAAGGGCGCGAAAAATGGAAGCCACACCAACACGTTAAACGTGGCAGTGGCAAAGCCTATAACAAAGGCCAAGCATGGACTTATGAAAGCATACACAACGATATGGGCGCACGCTACGCTTATAAACTTTGGGTAGAATATAAGAACGCATCACGCCACAAATACGTGCATGCTATTGAATACCGCGACTTTATGAAACTTGTTACAGGTGGTTTAAAGAAGTTGTTAAACGACTTAGACGTACGCGACAACGACGGCAACCCTATAAGAAAGTTAACAATGGAATACCAAGCCGTAAGCACTGACGTTGACACCATAAGCGACGACGACATAGCCTACTGCGAAAACGACGTTAAAGGCCTATACTTCGCTATTAAGCAATTTAACGTAACCATTGAACAACAAAGCAATAACGAGTTGCACATATTTGGTAAAGACACAAACATAATGACCGCAGGCGGTTTTGCTAAGCATGAGTTATTACGTAGCCTTTACCCAAACTTAAAAAACAAACGTATGCGTATTAAGGCTTACCAAAAGCAACACCCTTTAACGCAGGCACAAGACGAATACTTACGCAAAAACTACTTGTACAGGGGTGGGGTAGTAATTGTTAACCCTTTATATAAAGGTAAGTTACTAACCAAGCAAAACATGGGTAGACCTATGAACAGGTACGACGTTAACAGCGAATACCCCTACGCTATGAGCGTAATAAACGACCTTATAGGCAGGCCTGTACGCAAGAAGTTAAGCGAGTACGAAGCAATGCCAAACAAGGACGAATACGAAGCCGTTTACATACTTAAAAGCGCGTATGGCATTGTTAAAGAAAACTACTTAGGCGTTTGGTACGACCCTTTTAAAAAAGACTTTGTAAAGGTTATAAACGAAAGTGGCACGCACTTAATGTTTGAACGTGAAATAAACGAAATGGCCGAGTGGTACGACGACTTTACAATTAGTTGCGACGAAGTGCTTTTATGGAAGAAAGGCAAAAAGGCCTATGCGCCTTTTGTATATGAAAATTACGAGTTGAAAGCGCAGACCAAGAAAGACAAAAACGCAACCTTACAGCAAACAACAAAACTTAAATTAAACAGCAGTTGTGGCAAACTTGCCGAGCGAGTAGAAAGGGTAATTGGCCACTACGAATTGAACGAAGAAACAGGCGCAATACACTTTGTACGCGACGAAACAAAAATTGATGCAGGCAGTAGCATGAACGTTGCTATTGGTGCGTTAGTTACCTGCGTGGCACGTTGTTACATACTTAGTAAAATACGTGAAGTTTGCGCAGGCGATATTAAACACAAGTTTATTTACATTGATACGGACAGCATACACGCTTTTGCTGACTACCCAAAAGCCGATGCTTACGCCTTAGGCGGTTTGAAGTTAGAAGCGCAATGCGATGCCGTAAAATATATCGCGCCTAAAACATATATTGATATTGAACGAGTTAACAAAGACAGCACAATTGCTTATGACGCAATAGAAGTACACAGCAAGGGCATAAACCTAAGCGCAATTATTGCTGACTTAAAGAAGAAGCAAAAAGGTAAAAAGCACAACCTGCCTACCTTAGAATTAGTTAACCGCAAAATAGAATACGGCGCACAATATCTTTGCTTAGTGGCAATGAACGTAAAAGGTGGTAAAGTATTGATACCAACACTTAAATACCTTGCACGCGAAGAATTACGCCCCAAAGGCGAAGACGACCAAGTAGTATTTACTAACTACAACGGCAACATGTTTATTGAAATATAGAAAGGACACAGGACAATGAACAAATACAAAGTGAAGTACAGCAAAAAATGTACATGCAAAGTTACAACATTTTATATTAAAGACGAAGCCATTTTAAACTTTGCTAATAGTATTAACTTTCAAGCGTTCGTTAAAGATGCACTAACAAACGCTTTAAACGACCAAGTTATAAGTGGCAAGCCAAGCGTGTACGCTAAGGGTGTAAAGTTATGAGCAATGCACGCAAACGTTTTTATCAATTACAAGGCTTTAACCGCCTTTTAACAATTAAAATTAGCCCAAAGGGTACAGGCAAGAAACTTGCCAAGAAAGGACGCAAATAAATGGAAAAATACTACAAGTGGCAAAACGGCAAAAAAGTTAAAATGACTAGCCGAGAAGTAAAAGCCTACATTATGAAAGTTAACAATTGGACTAGCGAACAATACACCAAGCAACGCGACATTTTTAAAAACAAGTTAGGTGCTTACGAAAGTTACCAACGAAGCAGGGGCGTTGCTGTTGAACATCAAAGCCCAACAGCGTTACTTTTCAAAGAAGCCAAAGCAAAACAAACTTATGGTGTTGAATATACCCCAAGTATGAAGATGCAACAAATACGCAGTTTTAGTGCGTACAGCGTCACTAAGGGCAGGCAATTAGCACAAGGCGAAACTACAAGCGCAAGACGATACCAAGAAAGGCAAAAAAGTGCATACGGCGATTATGTACAACGTCGTTTTGGTGGCCTTATTGACAACAACCCTGTTGCACAAAAAATTGATGCCATGATAGACGACCCCGTAAAGAAAGAAAAGGCTTTAAGTGATTTAGCCGACAAGTTAAACGCTAAAATAACCGAAGACGAAAAAGTAGAAGCAAATGAAGCCATACCCGTAAGCAGTGAAACATACGGAAGTGGCGACGAAATAGACTTTGACATAAGCGAGTATTTAGACTAATACTACAAAAACGTTGATTTAAGGCACGTTTATTATAAAATAGTATTAGATAATAGGGCGGGGCTGTTTGTGTGTTTACAGCGGGTGTAAACGTTGTTTACGGGCGTTTTAAACGATTAAACACATAGAAAGGACAAACACACATGGCTGAAACACCTTTACTTAATGTATTTGGCGCAAAGTTAAGCAAGAACGGGCAACGCATCGTACTTGTATTAGTAACAGGCGAAAACGAAAACAGGCAATTTTATAACGCTTGTATATCGTTGGACGAAACCGCCAAAGCAAACGGCTACATTGACGAAATTAACAACGAAGCCGTAATACGCGTAAACTTATTAGACAATAAGCCAAGCGACACACCATTTTGATACTAAGATTTAACAGCCACTTATGCGCTTATGGGGTAAACGCTACGAAAACGCGCCCATAATACTGCCTTTTGACCCATAACGTTGTTAACTATCTATGTATAACATAAGCCCAAAGCGTAACCATGATTTACACCCTTTGGGCTTTCACTGCAAGAAAGGACTTTTAAACACATGACCGAAAAAGAATTAAAACAAAAAGAAGAAGACTTAGCAAAAAAGCAACAAGAATTAGACGACAAAGAAGCCGACTTACAGGCCAAAGAAGAAGCCTTAAAACAGCGCGAAGATGCCTTAAAAGAAAACAAGGAAGACACACAAGCCCTTGTTAAACAAGTTAAGGACGAATACGACGCAAAAGTTGCTAAACTTACTGAAATGTACGAAAGTAAGTTAAAAGAACGTAATAACGTTATCAAGCAATTGTTAAAAGGTGGCGACGCTAACGAGCCACAAAACGACATAATTGCTAAGATAAATGCGCGAAGAACAGCGCAAAACAAAAAATGGTAAAACCAAGAAAGGACACTTTTATAACTTATGGCACAAGTTATTACAATTGACGTTGCAGGCTTAACAGGTAGCGACACTTTCCCTGTTAACGCAAACGACGTGTACGACCTAGTAGAAACTATTGCCGTACAAAACATTAGAGCGGTTAAATCTTCTAACCGCATTGAAGACGCTTTCTATGACTACGTTGTTGAAAACGGCGCAGTTATTGAAGAAGCAATTATTGAAATGGCCGAAAGACAGGCTTTTGTTAAAACAGGCAACCCTGACTTATCGCCAAAAGACCCAAACTTAGATGTTAAATACTTTAACAATTGGGAAGCAAAACAATTTGAAACTACAATTAGACGTAGCGATATTAGAAAAATTATCGCTGACAAAGGCACAGGCTTTGACGAAGTAGTTAGCGCAATTTTAGCCACATTAAGCGAGGGCGAGGGCTACGACGACTACTGCGCAATGCGTGATATTTTAAACGACGACGTAAACGTTGGTTATGATATGAGCGCAAGCGGTGGCATTTTTGCAGGCTATGCCCCTAAAAACATGAAAGGCGTTATTTTTGCGATGCGCGAAATGTACAACGCCTTAAAAGCCACAAACAAAGTTGGCTTAGATGCGCAAAACGGCATTTTACAAGCAACACCTGTTGAAGACATTAGAATTGCTGTTAGCGAAACACTTTTAAACCTTATGGACGTTGTTGAATTGGCAAACGTCTTTAACCTTTCAAAAGAAGAATTATTTGGCAAACTTGTCGTTATTCCTTTTGAAGAAGACAGCCAAGACTACAACCCTGCCCGTATCGTTGTTTATGACCGCAAGGCCTTAGGACGTGGCACACGTTTATTTGAATACAGCCAAGACATTATTGGCAAAGGTTTATACACAAACCACTATTTAACCACTGAACGTTGCTACTTCTATAACCCATTATTTAAGTGCGTGTCATTAGACGTTACAAGCGCGATGCAAGCCGAGTTTGGCGCAATTATGGAAGCAACCGAATACTACGACATTACCCAAACTTTAAGCCATTGCAAGAGCAACAACCAAGCCTTAACAATTGAAAAAGGCAAGACCTTTAAGGCTGTTTATACTGCCGATAGTGGCTACACCTTAACAGGCGCAAGCGTTAGCGTTACAATGGGCGGTAACGCAGTTGCAAACGCTTACGACAACGGCGTTGTTACAATTGCCAACGTTGACGGCGATATTGTCGTATCAATTACAGCCGTTAGCGCGTAGTAAAAGAAAGGCAGGGCTTTAATTATGGCAAGACGCAAAATTAAAGACCTTAACCCCGTTAGTATTTGTCGTGCTAACGGGGTTTATAGCCGTTTTGAAGAATACTTTAACTTGCTTATGAACGCCGTAAAAGTGGTTAGCGCACAAGGCGAAGAAGCAATTAACTACGAAGAAGAAACCTTTTTAAAGCGCGGTTTGTTTGAAAACGGCGCAATGGGTTACGATAAGATAACAAAAAGGTGGTATTACGTTTATGGCTTAGGCCTAAACGACGACGGCAACCCTACTGACTTATGCTTAGTTACTGCCAACGGCAAAACCTTTACACGTCCTGCTTACTATGACAACGTAGAAGACGGGGCTTATAAAGTTGATGCTTTACCTATCAATATGTCAATGGCTATGCTTATTAAAGCAACAACCGATTTTATGATTAACTGCGAAGTAGCAATGACACAAAACTTAGAAGCCTGTAAAACGCCTTATATTGTTGTATGTAAAGACGAAAAGTTACGTTTATCGTTTGAAACTGCTTTACAGCAAAAACAAACAGGCCAAGCAGTTGTTGTTGTAAGTGAAGATTTAGGCGACGGCTTAAAGGCTGTTGATATTGGCGTAAACTATTTAGTTGATAAGTTTGCGGAAGCACGCGACACTGAACGCGACACCTTATTAACTAAGTTAGGCATTTTGACGGCAAACACCGACAAAAAAGAACGCGTGCAAAGTGCGGAAGTTAACGCATCATTAGGACAAGCGAGCGACTATATTTACATGCTTATTGATAACTTTAATAAGCAATGCGATAGTTACGGCTTACCTTATAAAATGGTATTTAACGGAAGCATGGAAGAAATATACTTAAATGACAATGACGACGACGGCGACATTGACGTTAACGACATTGAGAAAGGACAACAAATACAATGATTAAATACGAAACAATTATTAGTAACTTTGACGACAAAACAACATTGTATAATTGGTTACGCAAAGTTGAAGAAGCGTTAAAGCATGCAAGCGCAACAAACTTTGTTGTCAATAAAAAGGGCAATGCCACTTTGTCGTTTAGCATCACTTTTGCTGACGGCACAACCCTTGAAAGTGGCGACATTGTTTTACAACAAGGCGAAAGCGTGGACGATGCCCGTATTGCAAGTGGTATTTTACAATTACACCTTACAAACGGCACATGGTTAAGTGCGGGTAACGTTAAGGCTGTTAACGGCTTTCATATTAACGATAGCCAACACTTAATTGTTTACTACCAAGACGGCACGCATGACGATTTAGGGGCTATTTTTCAAGGCAACGTAAACATTGACGGCGACCTTAACGTAACAGGCGAAATTACAACGCCAAAAGTTGACGGCACATTAGTAACGGGCGACGAAATTGTAGAAAAAATGCCAAGCACTTACACATTTACACAAGCCGACGCAATTACGGGTTTAACAAAAGAATACGTTTACGCGGGTATTGTTAAAACAGGTAATAAAATAACCCTTGCTGTTGGTTGTAAACTTACAAGAACGGCTGAAATTGAAACAATTTACCTTTCAATTGGTAATTTTGTTATTCCCGCTTCATTAGCACAACGCATTTACCCCGTAAATATTGGCGGTAGTAACTTTATTGACATAAAAGACGTTGCATTATTATATAATATTGCGACTTCAAAAAATGGTCGTGCTTATGCAACAAAAACAAGCGACCAGTTAGGCCGTAACGTTATTGGCGTAAACTTAACAATTAATGATATTAATAATACATTAACGTTAAATGCAACATATTATTTTAGATATGAATTAACAATTTTGTTAAGCGACAATTTAGCAAACGAATAGGCGGTATTTTTATGGTTAACACAAGTTTATTAGTTACTGCTGAAATAGCAACAAGTACAATTACAACAACCGCCGTTGCAACAAGCGTTGATGCTTCACCTTTACTAACTGCTTTAATTGGTTTAGGCGTATCAATTGTTACAATGGTTGGCGGCGAATTAGTAAAGTTTTTAGTGGCCTTTTTTAAGAAGAAAACTAAGGACTTAAACGGCGATGCCGAAGCCGAAGAAAAAGACGACAAGAAAGGCAAAAAATAATTATGGCTAAGTACACAACACTTTTAGCCGAGTATTTAGAAAGGGGCGGGATTTTGCCCGCTTCTTTCGCCGAAATAGACGGCTTTGAAGACATTTTTAAAAAACATTTTTGCGATAGCGAATTAGGCTTTGAAACTGATTTACTTTTCTTTATGCACTTAGACGAATTAGCCGACATTAACATACCTTTATATAAGGCTAAGTTACAACGTTTGGCTAGTGCATGGCTAGAATATGACGCGCCCGCAAAGGTTACTTATACAACCGAAAACAAAACCTTTAATGGTGGCGAAACAAAAGGCAGTACAACCGAATTGCCTTTTGATAGTGCAAACGCCGAGCCGAACATAATTACAAAGAACGATGCTTACAAGAATACTGAAAACAGGGGCGTACAAGCACGCGAAACAGGCAAAACAATTGACGAAGCACAAAAGGCTATTGAGTTTTTAAACGAAAAAGCACACAGCCTTATTAACGAATTATTGCAGGTTTTTAAACCTTGCTTTATGGCGGTATATTGATATGTTAAGACAATTAAAACTTTTTAATAACATTACATTAAATAGTGGACGCGATAGCCACTTTGTTTTTAATAATTTTAATAACTATATAGCCTTTTTGTCGCGCAGTTTTGCTGAACGCCTTATTGATTACAATAACTACCGCGTAAATACAGGCACAATTAAGATATCGTTAAATTATTTAACAAAAACAAACCTTTCTAAAATTACATACGCAATTGAGTATGAAGCAAGCGACGATTTTTCTTACTATTATTACTATCGCTGTTATTTTATTAAAGGTTATGACCTTGTAAGCGGTTACGTTGTCTTTTACGTTGAGCAGGACAGGTGGGCTAATAACATTGAAAAGGCTAACATTTTTGACTTAGACGTTAAAAGAAGCAACCGCCTTTTAGGCAATGGCATTTTTGACGAAGTTAAACATACAAAGGGCGATTATGACATACATTATTGGGCGGGCATGGACGAGCAAGGCTATACCGCTATTGGTGCAAACCATGTTGCAATTGCTGTTTTACTTCAATTTAACATTTCGCAACAGGTTTTTGGCAGTGATAAAATATCACGTACAATTATGTTTATTACTGACACAGCCGAGTGGGTTTACAATGAAGAAAAAAGCCATATACAAAGTGCATACAAATACAGCAGTTACTTAGAATTGTTAGCGGGTGCTGTTGGTACAATTACAGGTGTTACAGGTAATTTAGGAAGCCTAGACGCACAAGTAATTAAAGCGTGGGTAGTTGATACGCACAACATTGATTACAGGGGCAACCATTGGCACATTGAAGCAAACTGCAAATATGGTGGTGGAAGCGCAACCATTGATTTAACGTATTTAGAGCCTTACGAAAGTACGGAAGAAGTACGAATTGACGATATTACACCAAACAAGGTTTATTACATTGGTACATACTTAAACGGCTTTAAATTAAAACCATATTGCGAAAAATATAACAATAAATATGTTTTGAAGTTTAACCTTACTTATATTGTTGACGATAACGAAATTAAAATTGTTGCATCGCAAGGCGAAAGGGTTAAAGACATTACAAACATGTTTGAATTATACTTAAATACTAACGCATCACAAACAACAGCCCTACGCTTATTTGCGCGTAGTTGGTCGCAGGCCGTTGGCATGGGTAAAGGCGCAATTAGTGATTTTACACGCGCAGGCGGTGGCGGTGCAGGTGGTGTTATGGCGGGTTTAGGTATTACAAAAGGCATTGCTGACATGATACCGCAAAACCCAAGTTTTGAAAACGCAATTGGCGGTGGCGATGCTATGCGTACGTTTGCATTACCTTGTGAAATTGACAACGACGAAAACATTTTAGCCCCTTACGTTAGAAGCCCTTATACTTATATAAGTTTTGATAGTGCTTTTGACGAAGACGTAAACGCCTGTATTTATGGTATGAGTTACGAAAAAAAGTTTATTTATTCATTTAATGCAATTTTTAACGATAACGATTACCCTAAATATAGTAATAATTACCGCGACTTTTTACAATGCGAGTGCGAAATTGCAAACGTGCAAAGCGACGATGCAAACTACATTGTTAACGAATTAAGGCGTGGCATCTTTATTGAGTTATTAAATGTCTAAGATTATTAAAAAACATTACGGCGATAAAGACGGCTTGCGCGCTTTGTCCTTTAATGCAATTATTACGGCTATTTTATCAAACCGCAATTATGGCAAAACATGGACGTTTAAAAAGCGCGCATTTCGTCGCGCTTTAAAGCATGGTAAAAAAACGATATGGCTACGTTTATTTAAGAAAGAAGTAAAAGAAGCCATAGCAACGTTTTATAGCAGTAAGGACTTACAAAAATACTGCGGTATTTCAATTTATGATAAAGACACAAATAGAAACGGCAACATGAAACAGCAAGGCAATACGTTTTACTATCGTGTAAAGCGTAAAAACGGCAAGTGGACGCGTTGGCAATGGTTTTTAAAGGTATTTGCTTTAAGCGATGCTGACGCAATGCGCAGTGCTGACGACGTAGACGTTGACACAATTATATTTGACGAGTTTACAAAGCCACAGCAAAAGTATAGGCGTTATATTGGTAACATTGCTAACGACTTCATAGACATATTATTTAGCAGTAAACGTGAACACCAAGTACGCTGTGTTTTAATTGGTAATAAAGAAAGTATTAACAACCCTATTTTTACATACTTTGGTATTAAGCCTATGCCGTCGTCATGGCAGGGCATTAAATCATATAGGCAAGGTAGTTTTGTATTACAGCAAATAAATAACAAAGAAGAAACGCAAAGCGATTATGGCTTAAAAATGAATAACCTTTTAAAAGGTACGGCCTACGGCAATTATATTTATAAAGACGCTTATAAAACTGAAACAGGCTTTAAACCGCGTAAAATGCCTGCTGATGCTGTTTTATATTGTCAATTAAATATTAACAACCAAGCAATTAAAATTGCATGCCACAATGGCTTTTATTACGTTAACATGCGTGTTGATAATAGCAGGCGTATTTACTGCGACATTTTACAGCACAAATACAAACGTGAATTGCTTTTAGTTAAAAAGCAAAAGCGATTTTTTACAGCCCTTGTAAACGCGTTGGCCGACAACCGCGTATATTATGACAACGCAATGACTTATGAAGCCATACAGCCGTTTTATGTATGGCTTACAATTTAATAAACGTTCAATGACGCATGATGCAGTGCGATGCGCCCCGTAGCGAAGCGGTAGGGGAAGCGTGCGCTGTATCTATAACCCC
>JAZRSH010000016.1:0-35142 GCA_045651405.1 Christensenellaceae bacterium
CGCTCACGTATTTATGTCAGGTGCAAGTTACCCAGGTAACGGTTATAATGCTGACCGTGGTTTCGTAGGCGTATTTGACGGTCAAGGTTATACTATTGACGGCTTAACTACTAAATCAACTGGTTTATTTGGTAACACAAATGCTCCTATCATTAAAGATATAGCATTTACAAACGTTAACCTTACTGGTTATTATGCAACGTTATTTGCTCAAACTATTTCAAGGTCTAAAGACCCAAGCAATAACTTTACTGGTCACGATGCTTTACTTCAAAATATTTACGTTTCAGTTGCATCTTCAACTACGGGCGGTTCTAAACGTATTGGTATTATAGCTAACCAAACTTTAGCAGCGGTTGTTAAATTACAAAACGTAGTTGTTGATTATACAAACGTAAGTGATGCTGTTAAAACACAATATGAAGCTGGTAACGACTTCTATATGATTGGTTCAAGCACTTTAACAATGGCTGGTTCAACTACAATGTATGAAAACTGTTATGCAATTTCTACTGCACCAGTATTACAAAGAAAAGCAATGCCAGGTTTTGCACAAAACCAAGTAGAATATACTTTAGAAAAAGGCAAAGTAACAGCAGTAGGCACAGTTATTGACTCACAAGTTACTGAAGTATTAAATAGATGTGGTAAGACTTTAGCAGTTGACCACGTAATTGTAGGTTTACGTGCTTACGCAGATTATGCTGCTATGGCTAAAGACGCTGATGCAAACGCTGAAAGCTTAGCAACCTTTGATAGTGAGTTCTGGAATGTTTCTAACGGTATTGTTACTTGGAAACATAAACACACTTACAATATTGTATATACAAATCCTACGTGTAGCGAAAGCGGTTATACTTCACACGTTTGTGATTGCGGTAGTTCTTATACTGATAACTACGTAGATGCTTTAGGTCATACTTACGGTGCATACGTATCAAACGGCGATGGAACTCATAGTAAGGTTTGTATTACAGACAGTACGCACGTTGTAACTGAAAGATGTTCAGGTGGCACGGCTACTTGCTCAAGCAAAGCAGTTTGTGAAGTATGTAAGGAATCTTACGGCGAATTACTTCCACACACATACGATACAACAATCGTAAAAGAACCTACTTGTGTAGCTCAAGGTTACACTATTTACTTCTGCAACTGTGGTCACATCAAGATTGACGATTACGTTGACGCATTAGGTCACGACTTCACAGATTTCGCATCTAATGGTGACGGTACTCACAACGTAATTTGTAAAAACGATCCTACGCACGTACGTGTAGAAGATTGTCGTGGGGGAGAGGCTACTCAAACTCAAAAGGCAGTATGTGAACTTTGCGATAGCGAATACGGTTCAACGTTAGTTCACACTCATATATTCATCGAGCAAAATATTACTGATAAATTCTTAGTATCTACTGCAGATTGTGAGAATAAAGCAGTATATTACTACTCTTGTGAATGTGGTGAAATTGGCAATGAAACGTTTGAATACGGCAATGCGTTAGGCCATGAATACGACGTATTTGTTCCTAACGGTAACGGTACTCACTCATGCGTGTGCGCTATAGATGCTACGCACGTAAACGTTGAAGATTGTCACGGTGATTCTTACTGTGTAGATTGTGGTGTTGAAATTATCCCTCAAGTTATCGGTACCGAAGGCCTTGAATACGAAATAGTAACGCCTGCAAACGGTTTACCTTATGCTATTTGTGTAGGTATCGGCAGTGCTACTGAAACGGATATCGTTATAGCATCACACTACCAAGGCTACGTAGTTAAAGAAGTTGCGCAATACGCGTTTAGAAAGAACGATAACGTAACTTCGGTTAAAATGGTTGACGGTATGGTAGATATTGGTATGTTCTCATTCCAATACTGTACGAACTTAACAACCGTAGCATTACCTACAACTTTAATTAATATCGGTCAAAACGCGTTTAACGGTTGTGTAAACTTATTAAACGTATGTAACGATTCTCAACTTAACGTAGTTAGGGGCGATTCCTTCAATGGTTCAGTAGGTAACTACGCTTGCAACGTTTACTCTTCAACTACTGGTGAACCTGGTGAATACGTATTCGAAGGCGACTTTGAACTTTACGTATTTGGCAATAATAAATATATCTTAAAATACAACGGTACTTCAAGTGATATCGTATTCCCTGAAGGTACAACGGGTATTTACAAAGATGCATTTAAAGGCAATACGGCTATAACTGAACTCGTATTCCCTGTAGAACTTGAATTCATTGGTAAATCTGCGTTCGACGGTTGTACTTCTCTTACGAAGGTTACATTCCCAGCGGGTACTAATATTAAAGAATTTGGTAGTATGGCATTTGCTAACTGTACTTCTCTTACTGAATTTATCTACGGCGGAACGTTGGCTGAATACCTTGAAATTACCTTCGCTAACGATACGGCTAACCCTATTAATAGTACAAAAACTATTACTATTAACGGTCAAAAACCTACTAACCTTGTAATTCCAGAAGGTGTTACGGTTATTCACGGTTCAGCCTTTGTAAGCTGTGGTGATATTCAAACTATTGTTTTCCCTGAATCACTTGAAACGATTGAGGTCTTTGCATTTGCACGTTCATCGGTTGTTTCTATTGAGTTTGCTGAAAACGGTAAGTTAAAAACTATTCAAAACAACGCATTTGCACACTGTACAAGTTTAGAAAAACTTGAATTCCCTGTAAGTCTAGAGCTAATTGACGTTCAAGCATTCTATGAATGTACAACACTTAAGTCAGTTAAATTTGCAAACAACAGTAGAATTCAAAAACTTGCTCAAAAGGCATTTAGTTATTGCATTTCCCTTGAATCTGTATTTATGGGTCATAACAATAGCCTTAAAGAACTTGGCGTTGAATGTTTCTACGCTTGTGCTAAATACTATTCAAGTACGCGTAGTTATACAGGTCTTAAGTACTTCAGCTTTGGTAACAACAGTAAAGTAGAAGTTATTGGTACCTCTGCGTTTAGAGAATGTCGTCTCTTAAAAGAAATATACATTCCAAGTACTTGTACAAGTATTGGAGATTGGTGTTTCAGCGGATGTTTCTTAGGTGACCGTGGTGACCCAGAAGATTTAATAATCTACGCTGAAATTGCAAGTAGACCTTTAGGTTGGGAAAATAACTACAACTCATCTAATAACATAGTATATTGGGGTGTAGAATATCCAACTTTGGATGAAGACTTCTCATTCTAAAAGGCAAACAGCAAAATAAAAAGAAGAATTGCGAATTTTCGCAATTCTTTTTTTTGCCCGTTAATCAGCATTATTCTATATAAAATCTAATATATATAATAATGATAATTTACTATTTAAAGGGGTTTTTTATGTATATAGTTCAACAGATTTTGCTATGCTTGGGTGGTATTTCTCTATTCTTATTAGGACTTAAGTTTATGAGTGAAAATATGGAATCTTTAACCGGCGAAAAAATGAAAAACGTTCTTTCATCTTGCACTAAAAATAGGGCTATGGGCGTGTTATCGGGTGCTTTTTCTACCGCCGTTTTACAGTCAAGTGTGGCAACTAACGTGATACTTATTGGCTTTGTTTCAAACGGTATGGTATCACTTTTAAGCGCTTGCGCAGTAATTATGGGTACTAATATCGGCACTACCATTACCGCACAACTTGTAGCACTATCTGGGAACTCATTTTTTGATATTACCGTACTTGGTGCGGTTATGGTGTTTATCGGGTTTATTTTAGGATTTATCCGCAAAAAACATTACCTTGAAATAGGTAACGTATTAATGGGTTTTGGTATGCTGTTTTTTGGGCTTGACGTCATTAGCGAGTGTATTGGTGTTTTTAAAAGCTACGAAATTTTTGTTAGAATTTTTTTGGTAGATAATCCGTTTTTACTTTTATTAAATGGTATTTTAATTACTGCTATCGTGCAAAGTTCATCGGCAGTTACAAGCGTTATGGTTGTTTTAGGTTTAAACGGATTACTGCCATTTGAAAATGCAATGTTTTTAATACTTGGTGCAAACATAGGTACTTGTATGCCTGTAATTTGGGCGTCACTTAACAAGAGTATCGATAGCAGGCGTACGGCCATATTTAACCTTTGTTTTAATATTTTTGGCAGTCTGTTGTTGTTTTTACCAATTTGTCTGTTTAAAGGTCAAATTTCCGCTTTATTTTTAACCTTTTCAGGAACGATTGAAAGGCAAATAGCAAACTTTCACACCTTGTTTAATATATTCGTTACAATAGTGTTGTTTCCTATTTTAAAGCCGTTTACCAGTCTGCTATGCAAGGTTGTTAAGGATAAAAAACCTAAAAATTCTACAAATATTTCGCTCAATCAAGTTAAAATACAAAAAATATAGTTAAAGGGTTAAAAAAATAACGTAAACGGCTACTAAAAAATTGACAATTTTATTAAAAAAGTTTAAAATTATTTATAAATATAAATAAACCTATAAGGAGTATTTTATGAATAAGAAAACTATTAGAGACGTTGACGTAAAAGGTAAAAAATGTCTTGTTAGGGTAGACTTTAACGTTCCTATGAAAGACGGTGTTATTACCGATGAAAACAGAATTAACGGCGCACTTCCAACAATCAAGTATTTAATGGATAACGGCGCAAAAGTTGTACTTTGCTCACACATGGGTAAACCACACAACGTATTTAACGAAGTGATTTCTCTTAACAAAAAAGAAAAGAAAGCAGTAGAAGCACTTCCTGAAAATGAAAGAGAAGCTAAAAAAGCTGAATTCTTAGAAAAAGCTAAAAAAGACGTTAAAAAATTCACTTTAAAACCTGTTGCTGATAGACTTAACGAACTTTTAGATGGCAAAGTAACTTTCGCTACTGATACTGTTGGTGCTGATGCTCAAGCAAAAGTTAACGCATTAAAAGAAGGCGAAGTTGTATTACTTGAAAACCTTCGTTTTGACAAGGGTGAAGAAGGTAAGGACTTAGAATTCTGCAAAAAACTTGCATCTTTCTGTGACGTATACGTAAACGATGCTTTCGGTACTGCACACCGTTCACACGCATCAACTGCTGCTATCGTTGAATACGGCTTAGTTGATACTGCAGTTTGCGGTTTCCTTATTGAAAAAGAACTTACAGTTATGGCTGACAGTTTAGAAAACCCTGTTAGACCTTTCGTTGCTATCTTAGGTGGCGCAAAAGTTGCTGATAAATTAAACGTTATCGCTAACCTTTTAGAAAAATGCGATTCTTTAATTATCGGTGGTGGTATGGCTTACACATTCTTAAAAGCACAAGGCTACGAAGTAGGCGCATCACTTGTTGATATGGAAAAAATCGACTACTGTAACGATATGATTAAAAAAGCAAAAGATTTAGGCAAAAACTTATATCTTCCTATCGATACTGTTGTTGCTAAATCTTTCCCTGACCCTATCGATGCTGAAATCGAAGTAGAAGTTGTAGACGCATCTAATATCCCTGCAGAAAAAATGGGTCTTGATATTGGCTCAAAAACTGTAGAACTTTTCAAAAACGTAATTAAAGATGCTAAAACAGTTATCTGGAACGGTCCTATGGGCGTATTTGAAAACCCTACACTTGCAAAAGGTACTTGCTCAATCGCTGAAGCAATGGCTGAAAATTCAACTGCTACTACTATTATCGGTGGTGGTGATAGCGCTGCAGCAGTTGCACAACTTGGCTTTGCTGATAAAATGTCACACATTTCAACAGGTGGCGGTGCTTCACTTGAACTTTTCGAAGGTAAAGTTCTTCCAGGTATTGCTTGCCTTAACGAAAAAGAATAATTTAATTTTAACGGAGATACTATTATGAGAAAACCTATTATTGCTGGTAACTGGAAAATGAACCTTACACCATCACAAGGTGTAGCGCTTGTTAACGAACTTAAACCACTTGTAAAAGATGCAGATTGCGACGTTGTAGTTTGCGTTCCTGCAACTGACATTTACGCAGTAGGCGAAGCACTTAAAGGCTCTAACATCAAACTTGGTGCTGAAAACGTACACTTTGCAGAAAGCGGTGCTTTCACTGGCGAAATTTCTGCAGATATGCTTTTAGAACTTGGTGTTGAATACGTTATTATCGGCCACAGCGAAAGACGTCAATACTTCGCTGAAACTGATGAAACTGTTAACAAAAGAACTTTACAAGCACTTAAAAAAGGTCTTATCCCTATCGTTTGCGTAGGCGAAACTTTAGAAGAACGTGAAACTAACAAAACTGAAGAAGTTTTAAAACGCCAAATCGTTGAAGGCTTAGCTGGCGTTGAAGATTTAACTAAACTTGTTATCGCTTACGAACCAGTTTGGGCTATCGGTACAGGCAAAACTGCAACTTCTGAACAAGCTAACGAAACTATCGGTTATATCCGTAAAGTATTAGGCGAAACTTTCTGTCCTTCTTGTGCAGAAAAAGTTCGTATCCAATACGGCGGTTCTATGAAACCAGGTAACGCTAAAGAACTTATGGCTATGGCTGAAATCGACGGTGGTCTTATCGGCGGTGCAGCATTAAAGGCTGTTGATTTTAGTGGTATTGTTAACTACAACAAATAAAAAATAAGATGGCTAAATTTAGCCATCTTTTTTTATTTAACGATATCTTGGCAAAAGCCAAGTCGATATGCGCTAGTGCGCACGATATGCAATCAAAGATTGCACGATATCAACAAACAAGTTTGTTGGTGGTGGATTTAATTAGTTATATAATAAAAAACAACCTAAACCATTTTGCAATAGCAAAATGATTTCATCGTGAAACGATTTCATCCACCAAAGGTGGATTTAACCTGCCAAGCGGCAGATTTCGTTTTATATAAAAATATCCACACTTATTACTTCTTCACTATTACCTTTTACTTCAAGTAGCCTATACAGTTTGAAACTGTGTAGGTTAAAACATAATAACAGAGTGAAAAACGAGTGCATACAGTTTGAAACTGTGTGGGTTGAATTAATTGTAAAATAATGTGGGGGAAGTAGTGGGTAAAATAATTTAATAAAAATATTGCAATATTAAAACCAAAGTGATATACTTTAATTATAAGAATAATTAAAAGGATATAGTTTATGAAAAAATTTCTTAAAATTATAACGTTTATTTTTTCGTTAACCTTAAGTATGGCTATTTTTACCGCTTGCAGTTGTGATTGTAGCAATACTGATAACAATGGCGACAAAACAACTCCGCATATACATAAATTTACTACTATTAAATTTGATACGCAAAATCATTGGTATGAATGTAATTGTGGCGAAAAGTCTGCTGTTACAGTGCATACACCTGAAAATGATAATTGCTCGTGTGGTTATGTTGTAATTCACGATTATAATATTTTAAAGTTTGATAGTGAAAGCCACTGGTTTGAATGTGCTTGTGGCGAAAAAACTGGTATTGAAAATCACGAAGGTGGTGTGGCTACTGAAACGAGCAAAGCCGTTTGCTCGGAGTGCAATCAACCTTATGGCAATTATGTTGAAAAACAAGCAACAGAAGGTTTAGTATTTACACTTATTAACAACGATACAGAATATAAAGTATCGGATTATACGGGTACTGCAACTGAAGTTTATATACCAAGTATTTATAACGGCAAACCTGTAACAAGTATAGGTGGCTCTGCGTTTCTACGTTGCACTTCACTTACAAGTATAGTAATACCTAATAGTGTAACAAGTATAGGTTCTGCTGCGTTCTTGGGTTGCTATTCACTTACAAGTATAGAAATACCTAATAGCGTAACAAGTATAGGTGATTGGTCGTTCCATTCTTGCTCGTCATTAACAAGTATAACTATACCAAATAGCGTAACAAGTATAGGTAATTATACTTTCTATAATTGCAGTTCATTAACAAGTATAGTAATTCCATCTAGCGTAACAAACATAGGTGCTTATGCGTTCAGAGGTTGCAGTTCTTTAACAAGTGTGACATTTAGTGACACTACAACTTGGTATTACACAACAAGTTTTAGCGACTGTAACAATAAAATAGGTGGCACTAAAACAAGTGTAACAAATTCATCGACCAACGCAACCTATTTTAAGTCAACATATGTTAAATATTATTGGTACAAAAAGTAAAACTAAAAAAATATAAATGTTGGGCGAAAATATTGTTTTCGCCCAATATTCTCGCAAAGGAGAAAAATTTATGATAGAAGTGTTTACTATTGACTAATGTAAAATGTAATGTTAAAATTTTTATATGCTTAAGTTTACAAAAATTAAAATTAAAAGTAACAATTTAAATGAAGAGTCGCTTGTCCCTGACTTTAAGGGCGGGGGAAGTGTACCCTCTTTCAAGTATAAAAACGGTTTTGAACCATCTATGCTTAGTGGCTTTAACGTTGGCATGGTAGACGGAGTTTTGCCATACACTTTGCAAAACGGGTTCGACCGCAACTTTTCTATTCAAGAATTTGATGCCGTCGTTTTAGAAAACGAGTATCTAAAAGCCACTTTTTTAGTAGGGCTTGGCGGTAGACTTTGGTCGCTTTACGATAAAATCAATAAAAAGGACTTGATTTACGAAAACGATGCGATAGTTTTTTCTAACTTAGCGTTAAGAAAGGCTTGGTTTGCGGGCGGTGTCGAGTGGAATATCGGTATGCGTGGACACTCGGTTTTCACTTGCGACAAGGTGTTTGCCGAGTTTGAAAAAACCCCTGACGGTAACGACGTTTTAAAAATGTTCGAATACGAAGTTATAAGGGGGCTTATCTTCGTATTGCGCTTTACCCTTGTAAAAGACAAACTTGTTTGCAAGTTTGAAATTGAAAACGTAAGCGGTAAAGATACCTACTGTTATTGGTGGAGCAATATCGCCGTAGAACTTAAAAATTCTACCCGCGTAATCGTTCCTGCGGATAAAACCTATCTTGCATACTATTCTAACGGCTACCACATTTTAACTTACGAAAACGTGCCTGAAATTGACGGCATAGATACAAGTTATTCAGACGCTACGGGTGTTACCGCCGATTATTTTTACGATATGCCACAAAACGGCAAAAAGTGGATTTACGGCGTAGATGATACGAATTATGGGTTACTTCAATATTCAACGCGCAACACTCTTGGCAAAAAGCAGTTTGTTTGGGGGCACAAGCAAGGCGGTGAGCATTGGAACGAGTGGGTAACAGACGGCAGAGATTATTTAGAAATTCAAAGCGGTATTTTGCAAACCCAGTTTCAACATTTTATATTGCCTAAAGGCGAAACGGTTTGCTTTTACGAAGTTTACACCGCTTATAGTTTAACAAAAAACAACTATAACGCTAACTATAGCGACATTTTAAGCGAAGTTGATAGCGTGGTAGATGAAAGTTTACTTTGTGATAAATATTTTAGTAATTTAACTAAGGTAAAAACTGTTTATTACGGTAGCGGAAGGGGCGCGATTGCCGAACTTTTTAGCGGTAAAAAATTGAGTGATAAGTGCGATTTTTATACCAACTCTTTATTAGGTACGCACAACTATTATTTAGACCTTTTTTCTAAAAAAACCGACCAAGAGTACGATATTTACTACGTAAACGATATAAACGTATATAGTAAAATCAAAGAAAAAACGGATAAAACTGATGCGGATAACTTCTTTGGCGGTACTTGCGGTATAGCCCTTAAAGATTACGATACCGCCGTTAAAATGCTTAAAAACGTAGGCGAAGGCAAATACTTCGCACTTAGCAATATTACCCTTGCTATTTATTATTCTAAGGTTATAGGGGAGTATGAAAAAGGCTATAACTACGCTAAAAAAGCAATCAAACGTACAACTGATAAAAATATCTTTATGACGTATGCCGAAATTTGCATTTTGGCTAAAAAGTATAGAGAGTGCATCAGTTTTATTTTAGATAACAACCTTGATAAATTAAGGGGCAGGTTCAAACTTTACCTTCTTACTTGCTACGAAAAACTTGATATGATTGATAATGCTTTAGAAATTATAAACGGCGACTTTTTAGTTCCTGATATAAGGGAAGGGGAGTATTCTATATATTCCGTTTACGTAGATATTTATAAAAAGGTAATTAAAAAACAAACGGGTAAAGATGCTACGCAAGAAGACGTAGACGCATTATACCCAATACCAAAAGCCTTAGACTTTAGGCTTGATTAATATTAAGAATTGATGCTTAAACAAAGGTTTGGTGCGGTATACTTAAATTTTATATAAAATTTTATATCTCTATTGACTTGTGATATAAAAGGGTGTATAATCTTTGTATCTTATATGATAAGGGGTAAAATTATGGAATTAAATACTAATGAAATAGAGCAACCAATTGAGCAACCTGTTGAGCAATTAGTTGAGCAACCAGTTGAACAACCAATAGTGCATCCAGCTGTACCTGTAAAAACGGGCGGAATTAAAGCGATGTCTATAATATCTAAAGCTTTAGTAATTATAGCATTTTTAATAGCGTTAGCAAGTTTATTTGCTATTCTTACAATCGTATTTATTTATAACTTTAAATTCGGTTTTAAGGTATTAAATATGTCTGAACTCAATGAATTAAATGCTGTAGCGCCTATTTATAAAAGTTATGCTCTTGACTTAATAGATACTTCTATTGCTGCAATGTGTTTAGCTATACCTGCGTTAGTTCTTAACATAATATTAAAAAAGAAAGGCTTTGGCAGTACCTTTGTTTTAGTATTTTTCATTATAACAATGGTAGTTGCAAGCATTGCAATATGTAACTGCGTATTAAACTATTTCTTAATTGGTAGATACGAAATTTTCTATTATTAAAATATGTAAAATAAATAACAAAAATCCTAAACCCAACTGGTTTGGGATTTTTTTATTGCATGATATTGACATTGCTCTATTTATTTTATATAATATTTTTAAAGATTTTATCTTTAAATTTTAAGGTGAAAGTTAGTTATGAGAAATAATTTTTTTGATATCCACACTCACTATTATAAATATCCGTTTATAAACGAAGCAAGGCGCATAATGTTCCCAAATAAAGAAGAACTCTATAAAGCCCACGATAAATTCGGTATAACGGGCGGTGCGCTTTTGTGCTTAGTTAATGCGGAAGAATATCAACCGCAATCGGTTGGCGAAGTTATCGATATGGCTAAAGAATCAAACGGCAGATACGTTGCCTTTTGTAACGTTGACCCGCGAGCTATCGGTAACAGTAAAGATAGCGAACTTGAACTTTTGCTTGAGTTTTATAAAAATCAAGGTTGCGTGGGTGTTGGCGAAGTTTTACCTAAAATGGAATTTGACGACCCTAAACTTTTAAACCTTTACCGTGCCTCAGAAAAGGTTGGGTTGCCATTACTATTTGATATGTATTCCGACCCCGATAGAACTTACGGCGTTAGCGATGAGCCGGGGCTTGTTAAATTGGAATACTGCTTACAAAAATTTCCAAACCTTGTATTTATCGGTCACGGACCTGGGTTTTGGGCGGAATTTGGCACTTTAAGAAAACCCGAAGATAGATACGGTTGGCCAAAATACGATATAGACGGTGAGGGTGCGGTGTTTAAATTAATGCGCAAGTACAAAAACTTGTGGGCGGATTTATCTGCAGGTAGCGGACTTGGCGCAATGAAAAGGAATTTAAACTATACCGTAAAATTCTTTAACGAATTTCAAGATAGAATAATGTACGGTTCGGATATTTGCTATCACGATGACTATATCGGTCAAACGGATTTTATGAACAATTTACTTGATAATAATCTTATTACCGAAGAAGTTTACGATAAAATCGCACGAGAAAATGCGTGGAGATTACTTAAAATAAAATAGTTTACGATTTATGTAAAACTTAAAAATTTAGCCTTATTTTATATAGTATAAAGTGGAAATTCGTGCTAAAATTTTCTAAAAGGAGTTATTATGAGAAATTATAAATTAGATAAGTTTGCCGATATGCACGTGCATATGACCAATATTGACTTTTTACACGCTGAAAGTTACCTTGAATTTTTAGCAAAACAAGGTACTACCGATATAACTTTACAATCCCTTACTTATAGGGCGATTTGTTATAATCTTTCGGTATTATACTGGAAAAACAAATTTAAAAAAGTAGATTTATCGGCGTTTGGTATGATACACAATATGCCTAACGATATTTATAAAGAAGTTCCGTTTGAAACTCAAGTAAAAGCCCTTTTAGATATGGGTTGCGACGGTATTAAACTTATGTTCGACCCTGATACCAGAAAGGATATTCAGCACGGTATAAACGATAGTAGATACGATAAAATGTTTACATACCTTGAAGAAAACGGTGTACCACTTTGTATTCACCTTAACGACCCTGAAACAATGTGGATACCAAGGGAACTTACCCCCGAAGAAAAGCGTAGAAATTGGGGATATTTTTACGAAGGCTATCTTCCTAAACAAGCAATTTACGACGAGGCCTTTGAAATGCTTGATAAACACCCTAACTTAAAGGTTGTTTTTGCACATTTCTTCTTCTTATCGGCGGATATAAAGGAAGCGGAAAGGGTTCTTAATAAATATCCTAACGTAAGTTTTGATATTACACCTGGTACGGAAATGTATCCTAACTTTACCCAAAAAATCGACGAGTGGATAGAGTTCTTTATTAAATATCAAGACCGTATCGTTTTCGGTACTGACTGTAATAATACTAAAGACTTTAATGCGGAAATTATTGAACTTGTAAGGCTTGCTTTATCGCACGATAAAACTGAATTTATTCAACCTTGCTATGGCGATAAAATCTTAAAAGGTTTAGATTTACCAAGCGAAGTTTTAGAAAAAATTTGCTATTATAACTACAAAAAATTAGTGCCTACAATCAAGCCTGTAAATAACGATTTATTCGCTGTGGCAACTAAAAAACTTTTAGAAGACTGCACTAAAATCGACGACCCATTCTACAAAGCAAGCGAAAATTGGTGCAAAGAGTGTTTAAAAAGGCTCTCTCACAATAACGGTTGATAAATCCCAAATGAAACACGGTGTAATAGTTCGTTAAACCCCTTGAAAAGATGTATACTCTTATCTTCGGGGTTTGCCTGCTCTTACTTGTGTTTGATTTGTTATTTTATATCAACCTTATATTGCTCTTTCGCCTTGAAAGATTAGGTAAATAAAAATAAAAGATGAACCAAACTCGGTTCATCTTTTTTTTAGTCTTTTATAAATTCAACAACGTCTTCAATTTTGCAATCTAAAAAAGAACAAATTTTATCAAGAGTTTTCATTTCAATATTCTCATTAGCCCTTAATCTGCGAACTGTTTTACTATCAATGCCACACTCTTCACGAAGTTTATAAGTAGAAATTCCTTTTTTATCCATTGTAAAAAATAATCTATCAAATTTAAACATTTAATTCCCCCTAACTATTGACATATTATATTATGGGGGTTATAATCTTTTTTATTAAGGGGATATAATCCCCAGTTTGATAAAAAAGGGGGGTTATTTATGGAACTTTGGAAAGAATTGTTAATATGTGGCTTAAAAAATAATAACTGTGAGTATAATTGTTTTGATGATGCAAAATTAAAAGATATAGTCGAAAATACTTGTTATAAAGTTTTACTGCAAATAAAACAAATTTTAAACGATGATGCGTTATCTGACCAAGATTGCTTTTTTAAAATTGAAAAAATTATAAGCACGTTAGAGCAAAATGATATATTTTGCGATAGGCACGATTTTGGATAAAAAAAGATGAACCAAGTTTGGTTCATCTTTTTTAATAGGTTAAACTCTATCTTGTAAGTTCCAAGAAAGGGGAAGTGGAAATACTGCATTTAAAAAGGCGTTTTGGCTGTTTATCGCGCTATAGGCTGGGTAAGTGCCAAAAAATAATCTAACCGCTTGTAAATTATTTACTGTAATATCGGGGTTAGTGTTTGTAAATTCGCAAGTGCCTTTATTGCTACTTACCGATATTTTAAGTGTGCCGTAATCTTCTATATTTACAGCAACTTCGCCGTTTGGTAAGGCGGTAGTTTTGCATTTTAAGTTTAAAAGTGCACTTATAAGTTTTTGGTAGTTTATAACCTTAAAGTGGCAAACGGGGGCAAGTGAAGAATATTCAGCAAATTCGCTAAAAATTCTAATAAGTTCCGTTTTATAAGGCGGAATTTTAACAAGTAAATCTTCGCCCGTTTTTTGTTGCCAGTTGACTAAAATTTTAATAGTAGTTTCATCGTTAGTGCCAAAAACTTCCGCAACCGCATTGCCTTTTTTGTTAACTACTATATATCCAAGTTTTTCGCCATTGCTACCAGTTGCAAGGTAGGGGATATTTTGCCACGCTACCATACTTGAATAAACGTCAAAGCAGTTATTGTCTTCACTTCTTAAAGCGTGAATTTCGCCTTGCGTATAAAGGGAATTACAAAACTTTAAGTTTTCCGTGTCAGTTTTTAAAATTTCTGTAAAAGTTATATCGCCTAAATAGTTTTTAAAGGCTTTTTGTGTGTTGTAACCCGTTAAAGTAAAGTTGTAAACGCTACCAGCGTACTCATAGCCGTATCTATTGTAGCGTTGCCTTAAACCGCCAAGCCTACTAACGTCCACCTTTTTTTCTTTTAAAACTTCCATTGCCTTGTCAAGAAGAATTGACATATATCCCTTTCCTTCATAACTGGGGTCAACGGCAATGTTACCAACGGTAGCAAACAAAAGTTCTTCGCTCGCTATAATCGTTGGTATTAAATACACACCCAATACGGCAACGAGTTTATCTCTGTCAAAAATCCCTAAATGGTTAGCCATATGCTCGTTATCGCATACGCACATTTTAGGCAAATCTCTTTCAAAATTTGTATAAACGCCGTTTTTCTTTTCAAAAACGGCGTTTAGTAATGAGATTAGTTGTTTGTAATTTTCTGCTTTAAGGCTTTTAATTTGCATAAATTATTCCTCTAATGCTATTAAATCTTCTAATTTTTGTGGTTTAACTGAAGCGTAGTCTTTTTGACTTTTTATTAAATTGCTACGTTTCCGTCTATACAATTAACAACAGTTGCAGGAACGTTAAGTTTCCAGTCAGTACCTTTAGCAATTGCGTTCCACTCGGCTTTAGTTCCGTTAAAGTTTATAGTTGTTAAACTACTGCAAAGTACGAAAGTAGAATTTCCAATAGTAGTTACACTATTCGGTATTTCTATACTTGTTAAACCTTTGCACCTACCAAAAGCATAACTTCCAATAGTGGTTACACTATCAGGTATTTCTATACTTGTTAAACTTTCGCAATCTAAAAACGCATTACTTGCAATAGACGTTACGTTATTTCCAATTACTATGCTTTGTAAATAATAGCAATCATTGAAGGCACTTTGTCCAATAAATCTACAAGCAGTAAGAACGGTTGCTGAAGTTAAGTTATTACTGTCCACTACGTCTGCTAAAAATAAATACTCGTTTTCTTGATTTCCTAAATATTTTAAACCATCTTGAACGTTATAGGTTAAATTATCACAATTAGAGAACGCACCTGAACCAATAGTTGTTACGCTATTTGGTATTACTGCGCTTTCTAAACTGGTGCAATAATTGAAGGCATCCATTCCAATAGTATTTACGCTATTAGGTATTTCTACACTTGTTAAACTAGTGCAATGAGAAAACGCAGAAGCTCCAATAATAGTTACGCTATTACCTATTACTACGCTTTCTAAACTTTTGCAATATTCAAACGCATAATCTCCAATAGTGGTTACGCTATTTGGTATTTCTATTTTTTTTAAACTCTCGCAATTATAGAAGGCGTCTTGTCTAATAGTGGTTACGCTATTACCCATTACTACGTTTTCTAAACTATAGCAATTACTGAACGCATCTTTTCCAATTGTAGTTACGCTATTACCTATTACTACGCTTTCTAAATTAGTGCATTGATGGAAGGTAAATTCTCCAATAAATCTACAATTACTATCAATGGTTGCTGAAGTAAGGTTAAAATCTACTACGTCTATTAAATATAAATACTTGTTTTCTTCATTGCCTATATATTTTAAGCCGTCTTTTACGTTATAGTTTAAACTATCGCAATATTCAAACGCATTTTCTCCAACGGCAGTTATGCTATTTGGTATTACTATTTCTTTTAGACTACGCACTCCATTAAATCCGTCTTGAACAATTTGTGTAACGGCTTTGCCGTTATAGGTAGAGGGTATTTCTATTTTTTCGATATACTCGAAATCTAAACCGCTTTTTCCACCAACGCTATAAGTTCCGTCTGGTAAAAGGTTAAACTCTAAATAATTTGTGTAGTCTGTAATTTCGTCAGTATTATCAGAATTATCACCACAACCTAATAAACCAACAGTACTTATCATTAACACAAACGTTAATAACGCAATTAAAAACTTTTTCATACGTTTCTCCAAAAATAGATTATAAGTTTATTATACTACTATTTTAGTTTTTTTCAATACTAAATTAAAAAAAGCACGGTATTTGGTTTATCTTTTTTAATTTATTCCTCTAAAGAAATTAAATCTTCTAAACGTTGCGCTTTAACTGCAACGTAATCTTTTTGGTTTTTAATCATAACAACCGCTGGGCGTAAAACTTTATTGTAATTTGACGACATAGAGAAGTTATACGCACCCGTTGTAGCAACGGCAATAACGTCGCCACGTTTGATTGTTGATGGCATTTGAACGTTTTCTTGAATAATATCGCCACTTTCACAACATCTACCAACAACCGAACAAGTCATATTGCGGTCTACTTTCATATCGTAAGCAGGGTATAAGGTGTAGTTTGATTTGTAAAGTGCAAACCTTGGGTTGTCCGTCATACCGCCGTCGATAGAAACGTAGTTTTTATAACCGGTAATTCTTTTTACAGTACCTACCGTGTAGAGTGTTAAGCCTGCATCGGCTACGATACTTCTACCCGGTTCAAATAAAATTTTAGGCATGCAAATACCTAAAGAGTTAACTTTTTCCTTAAGGAAATCGCCAATTTCTTTAACCCTTGCTAAAACGTCAAGAGTAGGTTGTTCTTCAACGTATCTAACGCCAAAGCCACCGCCTAAGTCTAATTGTTTTGTAGTAAAGCCGTATTTATCAAAAACCGTTTTAATAAAGTTAAGCATTACTTCCGCCGACCTTATATACACGCTTGAGTCAAACACTTGCGAACCAACGTGGCAGTGGAAACCTACAAGGTTAATTCCTTTAAGCGAAAGTGCGGTTTTGGTAATTTCTTCGGCTTGTCCCGTTTCGATAGCCGAACCAAATTTACTGTCAACTTTGCCTGTAGCAACTTCATCATAAGTGTGCGGGTCAATACCTGGGGTAAGCCTTAATAAAACGTTAGACGTAACCTTTTTAGCAAGCGAAATTTCGCTGATTGCAACTAATTCTTCCTCGTTATCAACAACAAAGTAGCCAACGCCTTTATCAATAGCAAAGGCAATATCGTCGTCAGTTTTATTGTTAGAGTGGAAGTAGGCTTTTTCAAGTGGGAATCCCGCTTTTAACGCGGTATAAATTTCGCCTTGCGAAACAACGTCAATACCTAAGTTTTCTTCGCTTACTATTTCGTAAATTCTTTTAAAAGAAAGTGCTTTAGACGCGTATAAAACGCCGGCATTATCGCCAAAAACTTCTTTTATAGCATTATAGTAAGAAAAGCAGTTTTCCCTTATTTTGTCTTCATCCATAACGTAAAGTGGCGTTCCGTATTTTTTTGCCAAATAAAGACAATCAACCCCTGCAAATGCAAGGGTATCGCCTGATGTTACAGTTAAGTTTTTGCAAATCAATTCATTTGTTTTCATAATAATTCCGCCCTTAATTGTTCAGGGGTTTTAGGTGATAAATCGCTTGGCGATAAATCAAACATAGTCTTGCAACCGTAGTCTTTACGGTTATACATTTTTAGTATTGCCCTTGCGCCTGCTACAAGTACGCTTGCAGTAAACTCTGGGTTAGAATCAAGTTTTAAACTGTATTCAATAACGTGGGTATTTTCACCGTTTAAACCAGTTGTGCCAGTATGAATTACACTACCGCCGTGTGGAATACCGCTGTGGTTAGCCTTTAATTCTTCTAAAGAAATAAAGTTAACGGTTGTATCGTAATCGGCAAAGTAGTTAGGCATTGTTTTAATTTCGTTTTCAATGCGTTTTGCGTCCGCGCCTTCTTCAATTACAACGTAGCAGTCCCTCGTGTGTTTTTCACGAGTGGAAAGGGTAGGCCCTTCGCCCGAACGAACCCTGTCAAGTGCACTTTGTACGGGAACGGTATATTGGCGGGCATCTATAACCCCTTCAATTCTACGTATCGCGTCGCTATGACCTTGCGAAACACCTTTACCCCAGAAGGTATAAGACTTACCGTTTGGTAAAATGCTTTGAGCGTACAATCTTGAAATAGAGAACATACCAGGGTCCCAACCCGCTGAAATAAGCGCAACGTGGCTGTTTTCTTTTGCCGATTTATCAACGTTTTCAAAGTGGGTAGGGATTTTAGCGTGAGTATCAAAACTGTCAACCACGTTAAAGTTTTTGGCAAGTTCTGGCGTCATTGTAGGAAGGTCGGTTGCACTACCACCGCAAAGTATTAAAACGTCAATTTTATCCTTAAAGGATAAAAGTTCGCTTGACGAATATACTTGTACACCCGTTAAAGTTTTTACGCTTTCAGGATTACGCCTTGTAAAAACACCTATTAAATTCATATCTTGGCTACTTGTAACGGCAAGTTCAACACCCTTACCTAAGTTACCGTAACCGTAAATTGCTATATTCATAAAAATTCCTATTATTTAAGTAAATCTTTCATATCGTAGTGGCCGTTTTGTTTACCACACATAAATTCTGCTGCTTTTAAAGCGCCTTCGGCAAAAAGACCGCGGTTGTGCGCTTCGTGTTTAAGTGTTATAGTTTGGTTGGCTGTGCTAACGATAACTTGGTGCTCGCCAACAACGTTGCCCATACGAAGTGAGTTGATACCGATTTCTTCAGGTGTACGTTTACACATACCGCTTCTGCCCATAACGGCAACGGACTCAGGTCTAACTTCCTTAATTCCGTTAAAAATCATAAGCGCAGTTCCGCTTGGAGCGTCAACCTTGCGGTTGTGGTGAGCTTCGATAATTTCAATATCAGCATTAGGCATTGCAAGTACCGTTTTTTTAGCAAGTTCAATAAGAAGTGGAACACCTATCGACATATTTGCCGAGTAGAAGATAGGCGCTTTTTTGCAAGCGTCGTATATGAGTGCTTTTTCTTCTTCGGTGTGACCCGTAGTGCATAAAATTGTAGGAATATTGTTTTTAACTGCAAAGTCTAAAAGAGATTTAGTTAAAGTGTGGTGTGAAAAGTCAACGATACAGTCAACGTCAGTTCTCGCTTCGTCAAAAGTTTTAACGCAAGGGATATCTTCGTCGCCTTTCATAAACGCGTCAACACCTTGAACTATTTCTGCACCGCAATAATTGTCTTTTGCAAGTTTAATAACTTCGCGCCCCATAAAACCGCAGGCGCCGTGTAATAAGATTTTCATAATTACCTCTTGTTTTTTTAAGGTTTTTGAATTGAAGATACTTGATTAACAGTTTATTGTGTTTTGGTGGATAAAACGATAGAAAAGACGCGCGTTATTGTGTAGGCGCGTACCTGTAGGGTACGAAACGGAACAAAACGCAAAGTATTTTACGGTGTTTTGCCACCAAAAATCAAGTAGAAGAAATGATAAAACCTATATTAAATTAAATTTTGTTTTTTCATTAACGCGTAAAGTTTTTCAGCGTGTGCGTCTTCCATTGGTGTTAAAGGAAGTCTTAAGTAGTTTTCGCCATAACCCATTTTTGAAACGGCTGCTTTAACAGGGATAGGGTTAACTTCCATAAATAACGCGTCGATAAGAGGTAAAAGGTCAAGTTGCATTTTTAATGCGTCTGCTGTTTTACCTTCCATATATAATTTACACATATCGCTTGTTTCTTTTGGCATAATGTTAGAAAGAACGGAGATAACACCTTTACCGCCTAAAGAAAGTACAGGGATAATTTGGTCATCGTTACCAGAGTAAATGTCAATTTTATCGCCAACAAGTGATGCAAGTTTAGCAATTTGTGAAATGTTACCGCTTGCCTCTTTAATACCAACGATATTTGGGTGGTCAGCAAGGGCAAGAACACTTTCAGGTAAAAGGTTACAACCTGTTCTGCTTGGAACGTTATATAAAATACAAGGTTTAGTGCTTGCATCGGCAATAGCCTTAAACGATGCGATAAGACCGTTTTGTGTCGCTTTGTTGTAGTATGGTGTAACAAGTAGCATTGCGTCTGCACCAACTTCGCAAGCAAATTTAGTGAGTTCGATAGCGTAAGCGATATCGTTAGAGCCTGTACCTGCGATAACAGGAACCCTGCCGTTAACTTTTTCTACGCAGAATTTAATAGCATCTTTGTGTTCTGCGTCGGTAAGGGTAGAACCTTCGCCCGTTGTGCCTACCGATACGATTGCATCGATGCCTTGTTCGATTTGCCATTCGATAAGTCTACCGAATTGTTCGAAGTCAATACCGTTTGCTGTAAGTGGTGTAACTATTGCAGTTGCCGCGCCTGTAAATACTGTGTTTTTCATTTTAAATCTCCTTTACTTGTAGTATATGCGTTAAATCAAAAATGGGATAGTATAAAACACTAACCCATTAAAAACCCATATACAGTAAATAACAGAATAGCGCTCCGCAAAAATGCGACAACAGTAAAGATATTATCCGTACTGCCAGCAGAATATTTGCCACTTTATTCCACTTCGGCAATCGCCCCCTTTCCCGCGCAGTTTTGGCAACCGATTAGCCGCGTTACTTATTGGCAAATGCACCTCTATCTATATTTTGATTGTTAAGTTGTGTTGATTATATCACTCATATAGATATATGTCAACAAATTTTAGCGCATAAAAAATATTTTTGTAAAAATTATAGGTTTTTTCTTGTTAAAAGTTCAAAAGTTTGGTACAATACTACCGAGGTGAAATTATGAAGATTATTTTTTACGGATTTAGACATTATCATATTGATAGTTTATATAAAATGGCTATCGAAAGCAAGGACGTTGACGTTGTTGCTTGCGTTGAAGATGATGAAAAGGCAAGGATTGCTGCTACTGAAAGATTAGGAATTAACTTTTCAACAGATAGTTACGAATCTTTATTAAATACTGATATTGATGCCGTTGCTATCGGTGGTTGCTACGGTGATAGGGGCGAAGCGATTATTAAAGCATTAAAAGCAGGTAAACACGTTATTGCCGATAAACCTATCTGCATCTACAGGGAAGAATACGATGAAATCGTTAAATTAGTTAACGAAAAAAATCTTAAACTTTACATTATGTTCGATTTAAGATATATGAATAGTGCCGTTACTGCTAAAAAGATTTTTGATGAAGGTAAACTTGGCAAAGTTGTAAACGTATCTTTCATTGGTCAACACTTCCTTGACTATGGCAAAAGACCTGGTTGGTACTTTGAAGAGGGTAAGCACGGTGGTACTCTTAACGACTTAGCAATCCACGGTGTTGACTTAATTCGTTACTTAACTGGTCAAGGTATTAAAGAAGTTCACTCTGCAAGGGTATTTAATGCTTACGCTACTGAAGAAAAAGACTTTAAGGACTGCGCTTTATTCATGGCAGGCTTAACTGGTGGCGGTGAAGTTATTGCCGATACTTCTTATTCTTCTTCGGTTGCGGTTTACGCATCTGACGTTTATTGGAACTTTAAGTTCTGGTGCGAAAAGGGTATGGTAACTTTCTCTTGGTCTAACCCTGACGTTACCGTTTACTACGTTGACAAGAAGGAACCTGAAGTATTCAAAGGTGAAAAGGGTTCTAACTGGCTTGACGATTTTATTAAAGACGTTAAAAGCGGTGATATGGCAACCACTATTGAAATGCTTACTTCAGCCGGCGATACTTTAACTATTCAAGAAAAAGCAGATAAATAATACTTAAATGGCAGTTTAACTGCCATTTACTTTTTTAAGGGCACAAACGATGTATAATTTTTTTGATTATAAAGATTTTATAAAGATAAACGGCGAAGCGTACCACGGGCAAGATTATTTTAGTTTAACGCATATAATTTTTATGGTTATTGCAACAATTGCTATAATTTTAATGTGTATATTCTTCCGCAAAGTATCGCACAAAAAGGTGGATATTTACCTTAAAGTTTTGGCTATTTTTATACCAACGATTGAAATTATCAAAATAGTTTACGAAAGTTACTTTGATATTACGCTTGGGCACGGTTTTAACTTCGGTGGACTTATCCCTATATATACTTGTAGTATGTTTATTTTTGTTCTTCCGTTTGTCGCATTCGGCAAGGGTAAAGTTAAAAAGTTTGCAACCGCTTGGCTTGGCTCGATTTGTATTTTTGCAGGTTTTACTAACTTTTATTTAACGCAGATATTACATACATATCCGTTTTGGACTTTTTGTACGTTTCAGTCGTTAACATACCATTTCTTAATGTCGTTTACGGGTATATTTATCGTGGTAACGGGATATTTTAAACCTGAGTGGAAAGATATTATAAACGGATATATTCCGCTTGCGGTGTTTAGCCTTTTTGTTATACCTATCAACTACCATTTAAACGCTTTAGGTTACTCTGCCGACTATATGCTTTATATGTGGGGTAACGGCGCGCCTATACTTCCTGATATGGCAAAATTCTTTGCATCGCACAATATTCAATTTGTATATACCTTAATTGTATTTTTGGGTTACATTTTAATATCGGCTTTAGTTATATCTATTGAAAAGGGCGTTATAGCATTAATTCAAAAACTTAAAAAGTAAAATTCAAGCGAAAGGTAAACCGCCTTTCGCTATTTTTTTGTAAAATTTTATTAAAAATGTACAAAATAGCCATATATTTTAAAGTAAATCCTTGTCAAATTTAAAATAAAAGAGTATAATTATTGTAAAATTTATACAAATTGCACAAAAGGTGGCTTTATGGAAAGAGAATTATACGGTATACTTACTACTATAAAAGACAAAACGGGTATAGAAATAGCCGTTCTTTCAGAAGACGGGATTAAAGACGCGTCTACTTTTTCAACTTATTTTCCGCTTGATTATACTTTTACTAAAACTTGGAATAACGATTTTTTTGTTGATGAAGAAAAGGATAAAACTTATTTTAAATTTACCTTTAACGGAATAAAATACATTGGCGGTATAAACGGCTCTTCTAAAAACGAAAGCAATTACGCGCTTTTTATTATTAATTATATAGAAAGCAATCAAATTAAATCTACGCACCTTTCTTTTGAGGAATTGTTTACTTCTATTATTTTAGGGGATACAACTAAAAGTAGAATTCTTCACTTTATGAACAAGTATTCTATTTCTAAAAATATCTGCTACTGCATGCTTTTTAAATGCGATATGGGTAAAAACAAAGAGGTGTGCGACTTTTTAAGGGATTATACCGTAGGCGGTTCGGATAATGCTGTAATTATTGACGAATCTACTTGCGCTTTCGTTAAATTCGTTGACCCTAACGTAGAAACGGAATATCGTTCCCCAAGTGAGTATGCGGAATTTATCGTTAGGTCTCTTTTTGAAGAATTGGGTATAGAAGTTTCCGTTTACGTTGGCGGTAAGGTTAATAACTTTGCCGATATTGCAACTTCATACAAGCAAGCCGTTGCTACTGAAACTATGAGTTCTTCTTTTGGTATTCAAAGTGGCGTTAAGTCTTATAAGGATTATATCCTTGTTAAGATTATGGAAGATATTTCGCCTAATAAAATTGAAGAATTTATTTCCGTTTTACTTGATAGAAATACAAGAAAGGTTTTAAAAGATAAAGAACTTATGATAACGGGCGAAGAATATTTAAATAACGACCTTAACGTTTCTGAAACGGCAAGGGTTTTATATATTCATAGAAACACTTTATTATACCGCTTAAACAAACTTGAAAAAACAACCGGTCTTGATTTAAGAAAGTTCAACGATGCTATGGAATTCAGGCTTATCTCGGTACTTGGTAAGTTTGTTAATTAGTTGTAGGTTTTGTTACGATAACGGCTAATAAAGTATAAAACTAAAATTATTTTGGGATAATATAGTAGATGAATAAAATTACAAAAAAGATAATTGCTTCAGTTTTGTTAATAATTGTTGCAGTAGGGGTGTTCTTTTTAGGGTATTTCTTTAAAGATATCACTATGGACGATGAACTTAGGGAAGTTTATCAATTTTTACAAACTTATAAAAAATACTATCTTTACGATGAAGACGGCAATCTTGTAAAAGATATTTCCGATGCGATATTAGATAGATACTCTACCTATTACACTAAAGAAGAATACGAGCGCGCTACGGCTGAAAGCGATGGTAATTTGTCTGGCATAGGTTTATCTTTTAGAAATAACGATTTGGTAATTAGTGGTGTTTCGGGTAACTCGCCTTGTAAACTTGCAGGTGTAAAAGTAGGTGGCGTATTAACTGAAATGGATATCGGTAGTGGCTTTAATGTTTTAACTTCTTATACTGACTTTGCTTTAAAAATTGATAGCGTTAGCAAAGATAGTTTTGTTAAAATAAAAGTCGATTATAATGGCAAAGTAGAAATCTATGAAGTGCAAAAACGCGATTACAAGCGCACTTACGTTGAGTATGCCGATAGCCAAGGCGTTTACGCCTTTTCGGATAAAGGCGGTAAAATGGCTTTATATAAAACGGACGATGCTACTTTTATAAACGATGATAGCATAGGCTATATAAGGTATGATAAATTTAATGGTAGGGACTCCGGCTTGTTAGGTTCGGTAGGGCAAATGACGGAAGTTCTTAGCAAGTTTAAAAATGACGGAAAAAGCAAGGTTATTGTTGACCTTCGTGGAAACGGCGGTGGATTTATTGACGTTTTGTGTAACGTAGCAAAGCATTTTATCGACGGAAATAAAAGCGGAAATAACCTTATACTTTACGCAAAAGATAAAAAGGGCAATAGAAAGGAATATTACTGTACCTCTTCTTTATATCACAACTACAACTTTGAAAAGATTGTAATTTTAGCAGATGAGTATTCCGCATCAGCATCAGAATCTTTTATAGGTGCGGTGCTTGATTACGATAAAACAAATAAAGTAACGGTGCTTGTTTCTTCTTCAACCGCAAATGGAAAAACCGTGTATAAAACTTACGGCAAAGGCATAATTCAAACGACTTATAAACACATTGACGGAAGTGCTGTAAAATTGACGGTTTCACAAAATTATTGGCCTATTTCAAACGTTACAATACACGGCGTTGGAATTATTGGTGGAAACAGCGGTAAAATATTAGCCGTTGATAGAGAAAACGCATTAGAAAAAGCATTATCAATTTAATAAAAACTCCGCTTGATAGTAGCGGAGTTTTTTATTGCATATAAATGATTAAAAAAGTAAATAATACTAATTGAAATGAGTGAAGAAACGGTTAAAAAATCCCTTGAATTAATAGCTCTAAAAGGTGGCGAAAATTTCATTATTTTAACGGCTGAAGAATTGCTTGGGGAACTTGGGCAAAACTTATCGCAAAGCGAATTATTAAGCCTATTTAACAATCTAAAAAATACGGGGTATATACACTTAAAATACAACGATGGAAAATCCTTTTGTTGCTGTGTTACCACAAGGGGTAAAGAGTTTGTAGAGAATGCAAATTCTAATGTTGTTGAAGAGTGTAAAATTCAAGATAAAACGCCGTATTTTCTAATTTTTATGTCAGCCTTTTTCGGCGGGGTTTTAGGTGGTGTAATTTTACTTTTTGCAAGTATTTTTTAAGGGGGATTTATGACTAATAAACGACAAAGGGTGGTGTTAAAAGTTATTGCGGATAACTGTTTAAACGGAGATACTTGTTTGCTGTCAAACGATGCTATCGTAGCCTTTTGTATGCGCAAAAATCTCGTTAATAATTCCAACCTTAAAGACATCGTTAAAAGTTTGGATTTAGACGGTTATATTGAAGTTGTTTATTCAAGCAAAGAAAGTGAAGAGATTTACTGCATAACCTTAACGAATAAAGGTAAAAATTTTAAGGCGGAGTACAAGCGGGAAATTCAAAATATTAAAAATCGCTTTTTGATAACGATTATATGTGCTTGTCTTTCTTTTGTTGTGGGTAAAATTTTACTTGCGATATTTAGTTAGTTTATATATTAACTTAATATTTATTATAAATTATTCCGCTCAATCATTTACATATTAAAAATTTTATGGTATAGTTATATTGGTATACTTTGGGGTAGTATATTTTTAGATTTTTGTATGTAGGGGAAAGTGCGTTTGGAAAAGTTTATTTTACACTCTAAATATAAACCTACGGGCGACCAACCCGAAGCGATAAAATCTTTAACCGAAGGGGTGCTTGACGGACTTCAAACTCAAGTTTTAGTAGGTGTTACGGGTAGTGGTAAAACCTTTACTATGGCAAACGTTATAGAGAAGGTAAACCGCCCAACCTTAGTTATTGCCCACAATAAAACTTTAGCGGCGCAACTTTGCAATGAATTTCGTGAGTTTTTCCCTGAAAACGCAGTTGAATATTTCGTTTCCTACTACGATTATTACCAGCCCGAATCATACCTTCCTACAACGGATACTTACATCGAAAAAGACTTGTCTATCAATGATGAAATCGATAAACTTCGCCATAGCGCAACAAGTGCTTTGGGTGAAAGGAAGGACGTTTTAGTCGTTGCATCGGTAAGTTGTATATACGGTCTTGGTGCACCTGAAGAATATTACCGCCTTGCCGTTTCTTTTAGAAAGGGTCAAACTTACGATAGAGATGCGCTTATGCGCAAACTTGTTGCCATACATTACGAAAGGCGGGATATGGATTTTAGCCGTAGTTCTTTTAGGGTAAGGGGTGACGTTGTTGACGTATTCCCTGCGTCTAACACGGAAACGGCTATAAGAATAGAGTTTTTCGGCGATGAAATTGATAGAATTACCGAAATTAACTTTTTAACGGGCGAGGCTATAAACGAACTTAAACACGCGGTAGTTTTCCCTGCAAGCCACTATGCTGTAGGTAGTGAGAAAATGGCGACTGCACTTTCTATGATTACCCGTGATATGCACGATGAAGTAAAGGCGTTTGAAGATGCAGGTAAACTTTTAGAGGCGCAAAGGCTTTCGCAACGCACTAATTACGATATAGAAATGATGGGCGAAATAGGGTATTGTAGCGGTGTTGAAAACTACAGTAGGTATTTCGACGGTAGAAATCCTACCGAACCGCCTTTTACTTTACTTGATTATTTCCCTAAAGACTTCTTGCTTTTTATCGATGAAAGTCATATGACTATACCGCAACTTCACGCAATGTATAATGGCGATAAGGCAAGAAAAACAAATCTTGTAGATTACGGCTTTAGGCTTAAATCGGCTTTTGATAACAGACCGCTTAAGTTTGAAGAGTTTGAAGAAAGAATAAACCAACTTATATGCGTTTCTGCTACTCCTGGCAAGTATGAACTTGAAAAAGCCGACAATATTGCCGAGCAAATAATAAGACCTACAGGGCTTATAGACCCACCTGTAGAAGTTAGAAAAACTAAAGGTCAAATTGACGACCTTGAAAGCGAAATAAGAAAGACGATAGCCGACGGCGGTAGGGTGCTTGTAACTACACTCACTAAAAAAACTGCCGAAAGTTTAACGGAATATTTAAAAGACCGCTCTATTAAAACTCGCTATATGCACAGCGATATCGACACGCTTGAAAGGATAGACATAATATCCGAACTTCGCCGTGGCGAGTCTGACGTTTTAGTAGGTATAAATCTTTTAAGGGAAGGCTTGGATATGCCTGAAGTTAAACTTGTTGCTATACTTGATGCTGACAAAGAAGGCTTTTTAAGAAGTGATACTTCGCTTATTCAAACTATCGGTAGAACGGCAAGAAACGCTGAGGGTAGGGTTATAATGTACGCCGACGTTATTACCGATAGTATGAAAAGGGCGATAAACGAAACTGAAAGGCGTAGAAAAGTTCAGTCTGACTATAATAAAAAACACGGTATTACACCAAAAACTATAATAAAAGACGTAAAAAATACCCTTGAAATAACTAAAAAAATAGATAGAACAGCCGATATTAAACTTAAAGATATCCCTGAAGAAATCGAAAAACTTAAAGCGCTTATGAAGATAGCCTCTAACGAACTTGATTTTGAAAGGTGTATTGAAATTAGGGATACTATCTCGGCACTCAAAAAGAAATTAATAAAAAAGGCTCCGCCACAATAACGGTTAATTAAAGTTCAAATGAAACGCTACGTAATTCTGCGTTAAAGCCCTTGAAAAGATGTAAACTCTTATCTTCGGGCGTTTGCCTTGCCTTACTTGCGTTTGATTTGCCCTTTTAAAATCAACCTTATATTGTTTCGTAGCCTAAAAAATAGGATAATAATGCTTGATAAAATAGTAATTAAAGGCGCAAAACAAAATAACTTAAAGGATATGGACTTAACTATTCCAAGGGATAAACTTGTAGTATTTACTGGTTTATCGGGTAGTGGTAAGTCAACTTTGGCGTTCGATACAATTTTTGCCGAAGGTCAAAGGCGCTATATGGAAAGTTTATCAAGTTACGCAAGGCAGTTTTTAGGTCAAATGGAAAAGCCTGACGTTGAAAGGATAGACGGGCTTTCGCCAGCAATCTCTATCGACCAAAAAACCACTTCAAACAACCCGCGTTCTACCGTTGGTACGGTTACTGAAATTTACGATTACTTCCGCTTGCTTTACGCAAGGGTTGGTATTCCGCATTGTCCCGAATGTGGTAAAGAAATTAAACGTCAATCGGTTGATGAAATCGTTGAAAGGGTTTTAACTTTAAAAGAAGGTAGCAAAATCCTTATCAACGCACCCGTAGTTAGGGGTAAAAAAGGGGAGTTTGAAAAACTTTTTGATGGTTACAAAAAAGCCGGCTACGTTAGGGTGGAAGTCGACGGGGAAGTCCGTGATTTATCCGAAAAAATTTCCCTTGATAAAAACGTCAAACACAACGTTAGCGTCGTAGTTGATAGGCTTATCATAAAAGACGGCATTTCTAAGCGCTTAACTGATAGCATTGAAAATGCTTTAAAACTTGCTGACGGGCTTGTTGTAATTACTGCGGACGGGGCCAGCCACCTTTACTCTACAAAATACGCTTGTGCCGTATGCGGTGCATCTATACCTGAAATCGAGCCAAGGCTTTTCTCATTTAACAATCCTTTCGGCGCTTGTCCTGAGTGTAAAGGCTTAGGTTTTAGGCAAGCCATTGACGAAAAACTTGTTTTAGGCGATACTTCAAGAAGTTTAAACGACGGTGCGCTTGCTATTACGGGCTGGAATTTAGATTCCGGCAAAATGGCTAAAATGTACTTTGAATCCCTTGCTAAATATTACGGATTTAGTATGGATACGCCTATTAAAGACTTGCCTAAAGACATTTTAAATATTTTACTTTACGGTAACAACGGCGAAAAAATTAGTATGCAATACTCAACGCGTACTTTTAACGGCAGTTATCAATCTTCTTACGAAGGCGTTATACCAAACCTTGAAAGAAGGTATGCCGAAACTACGTCAGACTATACAAAAAGTGAAATAGAAAAATATATGTATACCCTTCCTTGTAAGGTTTGCGGTGGTAAAAGGCTTAAAAAAGAGGCGCTTGCCGTTACTATTAACGGTTTATCAATAAACGAAGTATGCGATAAAAGTGTTAACGATATTTACGAGTTCGTAACCTCGTTAGTCTTAACGGAAACTGAACAAATTATTGCTAAAAGCATCATTAAAGAAATTAAAGCAAGGCTTAACTTCTTAAGGGAAGTAGGTTTAGGCTATTTAACTTTATCAAGAAACGCAGGCTCTTTATCTGGTGGCGAAGCGCAACGTATACGTTTGGCAACGCAAATAGGTAGTGGGCTTACCGGTGTTTTATATATCTTGGACGAGCCGAGCATAGGTCTTCATCAAAGGGATAATTTAAAACTTATAAACTCTCTTAAAAACTTAAGGGATTTAGGTAACTCTCTTATAGTTGTTGAACAGGATGAAGATATGATTCGTTCTGCCGACCATATCGTAGATATCGGCCCGAAAGCGGGTGTTCACGGTGGTGAAGTTGTCGTTAGCGGTACTCTTGATGAAGTTATGGCTTGCGAAAACTCACTTACAGGTCAGTATTTATCAGGCAAACGCAAAATTGAAATTCCGCCGTTTAGGGTGGCGGGCGACGATAGGTTTTTAACGGTTAAAGGCGCTAAACAAAATAACCTTAAAAACGTTGACGTATCCTTCCCAGTAGGTTTGTTTACGGCAGTTACGGGTGTTTCGGGTAGTGGTAAAAGTTCGCTTGTAAACGAAATTTTATATCCCGCAACCGCTAACCAAATAAACAACACTAAGTTAAGGTTAGGCGACTACGATGAAATCGAGGGTTTAGAATATTTTGATAACGTAATTGCTATCGACCAATCCCCAATCGGTAGAACGCCAAGAAGTAACCCTGCAACTTATACCGGTTTGTTTACGCATATTAGGGATATTTTTGCTGCAACTCAAGACGCGCGCGAAAGGGGTTACAAAGCAGGTAGGTTTAGTTTTAACGTTACGGGCGGTAGATGTGAACATTGTTTTGGCGATGGAACTATTACTATTTCAATGCACTTTCTTCCAGACGTTTACGTGCCTTGTGAAGTTTGCGGTGGTAAAAGGTATAACCGTGAAACGTTGGCAGTTAAGTATAAAGGTAAAGATATTTCCGACGTTTTAAATATGACTTGCGACGAGGCTTTAGAGTTCTTTGCAAGCGTACCTAAGATTTATAACAAAGTTAAACGTTTATGCGAAGTTGGTTTAGGTTATATTAAACTTGGTCAATCGTCAACCACTTTATCGGGTGGCGAGGCGCAAAGGGTAAAACTTGCAACCGAACTTTCAAAACGTTCAACGGGTAGAACGCTTTATATTTTAGACGAGCCTACCACAGGTTTACACGCACACGACGTTAGTAAACTTATAAACATTTTAATGGAACTTAGAAATAGCGGAAACACAGTTATCGTTATCGAACATAACCTTGACGTAATTAAAGTTGCCGATTATATAGTGGATTTAGGCCCTGAAGGTGGCGATGGTGGTGGTCAAATAATCGCTACGGGAACACCTGAACAAGTTGCGGAAAATAAAAACAGTTTTACCGGTCAATTTTTAAAGGAAATATTGGAGAAGACTAATGATTAGAGAAGAATTTAAAAATCAGCAAAAAAAGAAAAATCTCTCTGAAAAAGACTTGATGAAAATCAGGTCTATGGGGGAAAGGGCGTATTATACAAGCAGTATCGTTAAAATGAAAAACACCATTCAAGGTATGAAGTTTATATTGATTTTTGCTTGGGCTTTTGCGGTAATTATGTCTATTACTATGGCGATAATACTTGTGTACTTTAAAGGTTTTAACGGTAATATTTCAAATATTATATCCTTTATTATCTGTATTGGTTTGTGGATATTTATATTGATTTGGTATTTGTTTTTAAAACCGTACTACAATAAACGAATAATCGAGTTTGGCGAGTACGTAAAAGAATTAACGGATAAGGAAATGGCAAAACAACAAGCCATTTATAATAAATTTATTAAGAAGAAAACCGAAGACACTTCGGAAAAAGGAGAATAATATGAAAGGTTTTAAAAAGGTAAACGTATATATTGAAGGTCAAGGCATTGTTAAAACTGATATCGGTTTTGATAATGGTAAAATTGCAACTTTAACTTCAGGCGCAAACATTGAAGAATTAGCAGATTTTTCAAACGTAAACGCAGTAGTTGTTCCTGGTTTTATTGATGAACATATCCACGGTGCAGCAGGTTGCGATGCTATGGACGGTTCTTTAGATGCTCTTAAAAGCATTGCCGTTGCAGTTGCAAGCGAAGGTACTACTACTTTCTTAGCAACAACAATGACTCAAAGCCCTGAAAATATCACTAACGCATTAAACGCAGTAGGCGAATACATAAAAGCAAATAGTGACGAGGGTGCTGCCGTTGGTGGCGTACACCTTGAAGGTCCGTTTATTTCTCCTAAGCACGTAGGCGCACAACCACCTGAATACGTTGCTAAGCCTGATGCTAAGATTTTTGAAAAATATTTTAACGATTCAAATAAATCTATCAAAATCGTATCGTTAGCACCAGAAGTTGAAGGGGCTGAAGAATTAGTTAAATACTTAACTGAAAACGGTGTTGTTGCATCAATTGCACACACGGGTGCAAAATACAACGATTGCTTAAATGCTATCAAATTCGGTATGACAAACGTTACCCACACTTATAATGCTCAAACAGGTTTACACCACCGTGATGCAGGTGTTGTTGGTGCGGCACTTTTAAACGATGAACTCAATGCGGAAATTATTTGTGACTTAATTCACGTAAGCGTACCTGCAATCAAACTCGTTATCAAAAACAAACCGCACGACAAAGTAACTTTAATTACAGACAGTATGCGTGCTAAACATATGCCTGACGGCGAATCAGAACTTGGCGGTCAACTCGTTATCGTTAAAAACGGCGAAGCAAGACTTCAAGACGGCACTTTAGCAGGTAGCGTATTAAAGATGAACGTTGCAGTTAAAAACGTTGTTGAAAGCGTAGGTATTGACTTTACTGATGCTATCGATTTTGCTACTATCAACCCTGCTAAAAACCTTGGTATTGCAGATAAGAAAGGTTCTATTGCTTTGGGCAAAGATGCCGACGTTACAGTTTTAAACAGAGATACTTTCGAAGTTTTAATGACTGTTAGAAACGGCAAGGTTATTTATAAAGCGTAAAGAGTTATATATTCAATCATAAACTATATATTATATATAGATAGCAAATAAAATTTGGAGTAATTTATGGATTACAAAGTAGCGTATAATAATTGGCTTTCAAACCCTAAAATCAATGCTGAAGCGTTTGAAGAATTAAGTAGTATTAAAGATGATGAAAAGGAAATAGAATACCGCTTTGGTGCCGATTTACAATTCGGTACTGCTGGTATGCGTGGAATTATTGGTTACGGTACTAATATGATTAACGTATACACGGTAAAAAGGGCAACGAAAGGCTTAGCAGAATACATAAAAACTTTAGGCGTGCAAGCAATGAAAAGGGGAGTTGTTATTTCTTACGATACACGTAAGTATTCCGACGTTTTTGCTAAGGCAACGGCTGGTGTTCTTCTTGCTGAAGGTATTTCAGTTAAAATGTTTGCAGATGCAAGCCCTGTGCCTATGCTTTCTTACGCGGTAAGAAATTATAAAGCAATTGCGGGCGTTATGATTACCGCAAGCCACAATCCTAAGGAATACAACGGCTATAAGGTTTACGGTGAAGACGGTGCTCAAATGTCACCTGAAGCAACCGAAAAGGTAGTTTCTTTCATTTTAGACGTTAAAGATTATTTCTCTATCGATGAAAAACCTATCGTTTCATTAAAATCTTTTGGCAATTTCTACGTTATAGGAAAGGGATTTTTAAGAAAATACGTTAAAACTTTATCAAAACTTTCACTTTCTAAAAAAGCAGTTAAAAAGTATGGCAAAAAATTAAAAATAGTATATACGCCACTTCACGGTACAGGCTTTAAGCCCGTTACGGCTATTTTAAAAAAATTAGGTATTACTTATACCTTAGTTGAAGAACAAGCAATGGCGGATAGTGCATTTTCAACGGTGGAAGTTCCAAACCCTGAAAATAAAGAGGCGCTTTCTATGGGTATTGCGCTTGCAAATAAAATTTCGGCTAACGTAGTTTTCGGTACCGACCCTGATAGCGATAGATTAGGCGTTGCTTTAAGAAACGATGAAGGGGAATTCGTTCCACTTTCAGGTAACCAAGTAGGCGTTCTTTTAGCCGACTACGTAATGTTAAGATTAAAACAAGAAGGCAAACTTCAAGAGGATAGCGTAGTTATTAAAAGTTTTGTTTCAACGGGTATGATTAAGCCTGTTTGCGAAGACTACGGCGTTAAACTTGTTGAAGTTCCCGTTGGCTTTAAATTTATCGGTGAAAAAATCAAGCAGTACGAAACTGATAAATCGGGCACTTTCTTGTTTGGTTTTGAGGAAAGTTGCGGTTATTTAAGGGGTACGCACGCAAGGGATAAAGATGCGGTTGTTGCAAGTATGCTCTTTGCGGAAATGGTTTGCTATTACGAGTATGTTGGAACTTCGGTATTTAAAGTATTAAACAAATTATACGAAAAATACGGTTACGTTATAGATGATACTATTTCAGTTAAATATCAAGGCTTATCAGCAATGGATGACATGAATAAAGTAGTTGATAAATTAAGAAATACTACTTTAAATAACGTAGACGTGTATAATATCGTTGCCGTTCGTGATTATTTAAACGGGGTAAGAACTTTATCTACTGGCGAAGTTCAAGAGATTGATATTAAAGATTTAAATTGCATCTACTACGAACTTGAAATTGGCGGATTTATCTGCGTAAGACCAAGCGGTACAGAGCCAAAACTTAAAATTTATTATTCGGTTAAAGGTAAAGATTTAGCACAAGCAAAAAAATCTTTAGCAAAAATCCAAAATGCATTTGCCGAATTGTTATAAGAGGCTCTTACTCAAACTCTAACTGATTTTTGGCTGAAAAACACTTCAAAATACTGTGCGTTTTTGTTCAGTTTCGTACACCACAAGTACGCGTCTTCACAAAAACGCTTGTCCTTTTTGTGTTTTCCTACCCAAATCGCATAAATGCTAATCAGTTATTTTTTGTTACATCGCCTATAAGATTTAAGGGATTTTCGTTATTCTTAGCGAAAATCCTTATATTTTTTGCATTGAAAAATATTTTTAAAAAATAAAGATTTTTTGTGAAAAAATGCTTGACTTTAAAATTTTATAATGATATTATATATAAGCACGCAAACGAAAGGGTGCACTCAACTTTTGTTGAGACAAGTAGATTGACAACTGCATAGAAGTATTTTACATATAGCAATATAGGTAAAAGACGAGAACAAAAAACAAAGTACAGAAGGCAAAACAAAAATAAAGTATGGTTAATACGAAAGTATAAACAACTGTAAGTTTTGAATTT
>JAZRSH010000017.1:0-72727 GCA_045651405.1 Christensenellaceae bacterium
TAAAAAAGAATCGGCACCCATAACATCTATGTATGCTTCCATAGTTTTGAAAGCATATTCGTTGTCAAGGATGCCAGACTCTTTAAGAAGTTCAAAGAACGATTTAGGGTTAACGTAATCCCAATTTGTATCGCCGGGGAAGTTCTCTATATCTTGAATAAATAATTCCTCGTCAATACCGTTTAGCTTAAAACCCTGTTTGGTTAATTCTTCTTCGATTTCTTCCCAGTCGGAATAATCGGATAAGTCTAACCATTTAGAGCCTAAAGCCCTTTCGTTACATTCATTGTAAGAGCCCCAAGAGCCGATTACAATACTAATAGTGTTGTTTTGCATAAAGCACCTCCTTAAATAAATTGTTCTAAATATATTTTTTCAGAGCAAGGACCACATTCAAAGAATACGTCATTGTCTTCGTCAACCATAAGTTCAAAAGTTCTCATAGTAAGTTTTCCTTGATGGCTAACCATAACCGTGATATTATCGTTTTCAGTATCTACTTGAATAATGTCAAAATACACGAAGCTTTCACCATCGTAATAATCGTTTTGTAAGTTTCTATAATCTTTGTTTTTAATAACGTTAATCATTTTTAATCTCCTTATTAGTCGTAATATCCAAATCCATCGTAATGATTTTCTTTGCCGTAGTAATGATTGTTTTCGTATTCTTCAAATCTACTAGTTTTCTTATTAGAGAGCGGTGTACCGTATTGTTTGTATTTATAGTTAATACCGTCGTACATGCCATAGTAAAATTCGACTTGAGTTTGTCTTAAAGGCTGATTGTCTTTACAACCTGTATCTGCATACTGTTTACAACGTTTCATTATTCTTTGATTATCTTCATCTGAGAAGTAACCTTTAGAGGAATTTTGATTATATATCTCAATTCCTTTCTTGAAACCTTGCTTGTAACTGAAAGTGTTTTTGTTCATAAATTTTTTACTCCTTGTTTTATTTTTTTTCTTTCGACGGGCTAGACTAACTACACTACGAAATTGGTTGCAAGGTATTTGATATTTTGGTGAGTTAAACAAGGGTAAGGGAAACGACGAAATCACTTTTTGTTTAAAAGTAAAAAAGCCAGCCTATTAAAGACTGACTAAAAAAGTTATTTCGCCTTGTTGAACTCGCTGTAGTGTAGTAGGCTAAGACCTAAGAAAGAAAACATGGAGTTTGGTTGTGTAAAAAATTTTCATATATTTTGGCATAAAATATTGACAAATGGATAATTATTTTATACAATAAGTATGAAAAATGCTTATATTAAACACAAAATAAATATATAAAAAGGTGAAATGATGAAAAGAACGCTTATAAATGATTTAATAAAATGGAAGAATAAGGAAAATAGAAAACCTTTAATCTTGAAAGGTGTAAGGCAATGTGGCAAAACGTATTTGCTCAAAACTTTTGGGAATGAGCATTATTCTTCAGTTGCATATTTTAACTTTGAGGAAAGTGAGAATTTAAAAACAGTATTTGAAAAAGATTACGATACTTCAAGGATAATTCTTGAATTAGGTCTTTTTGCAGGGCAGACTATAAAGCCAAATGAAACGCTCGTTATTTTTGATGAAATTCAAGAGTGCGGAAAGGCTATAACGTCCTTAAAATATTTTTGTGAGAATGCTCCTGAATATCATATCGTATGTGCTGGTTCGTTATTAGGTATTGCACTTCAAAATAATTTATCTTTTCCTGTAGGTAAAGTTGATTTTTTAACGCTTTATCCAATGAGTTTTGCTGAATTTTTAAGAGCAATAGCACCTGAAAACCTTGCAGATTATGTAGATTATTTTAGTAAAGGCGATGACTTGCCACAAATCGTAGCAGATAAACTATCCACTTTCTTAAGACAGTATTATATAACAGGTGGTATGCCTGAAGTTGTTTTAACTTGGAAAAAGACTTTTAGTATAGAAGAAGTTGAAAACGTGCAGCAAGCGATTATAAATAGTTATGAGCTAGATTTTGCAAAACACGCTCCTATTAAAGAGTTTCCTAAATTAACGGCGATATGGCGTTCAATCCCAGAACAGCTTGCAAAAGAAAATACTAAATTTATGTTTGGGCACGTTAAAAAAGGTTGGAGAGCAAAAGACTTAGAAGATGCTTTAGAGTGGCTAATAAATGCAGGGTTAGTTCATAAAGTATGCAAGATAGAAAAACCGTTTATGCCATTATCTTCTTATGCAGATGAAACTGCTTTTAAGTTGTATGCGTCTGACGTAGGGCTACTTAGAAAGATGTCTAAATTACCACATGAAGTAATTCTTGATGCAAGTCCTATATACAAGGAATTTAAGGGCTCGCTCACGGAAAATTATGTTCTAACGGAATTATTAAAATCTACGACAGATACTGCTTATTATTGGTCTAGTGGCAATACTGCTGAAGTTGATTTTGTCGTTCAATGTAATGCAGAGATTGTTCCAATAGAAGTAAAATCTGAAAGGAACGTTAAAGCAAGGTCGCTTGCAGAATATCTTAAAAAGTATGAGCCAAAGTATTCGGTTAAAACGTCTATGAAAAGTGAAGTTAAAACAGAAGGCCTAATGAGCGTTCCTCTTTATTTGATAGCAAGCTTAAAGAATTTAACAAAGAATAATGAAGTGTAATTCGGTAAGTAAGGATAAAAATCTTGTGGAGGGGTGTAAGTTATGTCTGATTATGTTAATAAACGAATTGACTACATAAATAATTGGCCCAATAGTAAACCTTTTGAAGCAGAATTGAATTATGAAAAGAGGTGTAAATATTTTGTTGAAAAAAACAATAGACAACCACTTTCTCTTATAAAATTATGGGTAGATACAGACGATAATTATAATAGGACTATTTCTCATTTTATTGATAGTTTAGATGTTATGCCCTACCGCCCAAATTTTGCTTTTTCATTTGTTTTCTCAGCATTAGATAGTTATATAAAGGAGGTTTATTTCTCCTCTAAAACATCAGTATGTCTTAAAAAGTTAGTTGACGAAATATCGCTTTTAATTAATCAAAATAATGATATCAAGATTTCGCTTGAAACATTATTTAAATCCGTTCCTGTTAGTGCCACAATGTATCTATATAAATGTTTGTGCAACTTAAAACCCTACAACAAAACCTATATTAGAACAATAACAAATTGTGACAATACGGAAAACGTTTATAGAAAAAACATCGTGGATTCTATTGAGATAAAATATGGAAAAAATACTATTGATAGAAACCCTGCATTGCTTTATAGAAAAATTTTTAATTTCGATTCTATTTCTATTGATGGAAATCCAATTAATATAACGAATGATTTTAGGCTCCATTTGCTGATATCAGGGATTATATACTCACTAAGAAATGATTCTTTTCATGGGTCTTCTATGGCATCAACAAAAAGTAGTCAGACAACACCAAAACGATATGCAATGAACTATTATTGTTATATTGCAACTTATACGTTACTAATGACTCTTCTAATAAAAAATTCATTTATGTCAGACGCAGATAAAAACTTTAAATATTCTGAACTGAAGGATATTACTTTACGCAATGTCAACGATTTCTGTGATTTGTTTGGAAACCATCTTCAATAATCTTAAGAATAATTGTATTTGTTGAAACAATTAGGGGAGCTTTGACTTTTAAAAATAAAGTAATAAACATTATTATATTTTCTTATCAAGAAATTAGTGATGTTTAATTAATAGAATAAAACTTATTATTAAAAGAGGACTATATGGACAACTTTAACAACTTATATAATTTCAAAAATCCAATAAGACATTTTTTTAATTTAGATAATATAAAATTTGACAATTCTGAAAATTTATCGTTAGAAGATTTGGTTTGGACTTTTCCAGTAAAATTTAAGATATATAAAGCAGAAGATGAACAAAGGACAATTAGTTTTCCTAATATACTGAATTTTTATCATACAATAAAAGTTTTAAAGAACGAAAAGAATTTCAGCAAAATAAAATATTTAAGTTTAAAAAAGAGGGTTTCTCCTGATTTGAAAATAGGTGAATTTTCTGTTTTAAGCTATTATGATGCTGTGCAAAATGATATTTTTAATTTGACCAAATTTGACAAGTTGATGATTCTTGACATAAAAAGTTTTTATGGGAGGATATATGCACATGATTTTAAATTTGACGTAGACTCTGAAAGACGTATTACTTCATTAAATGGTGGTAGAACTAACGGCATTTTACTAGGTTCATATTTGTCTTTGTACGTGGCTGAACGCTTTCTATTGCAGATAGAAGCGAAACTTGATGAAAAATTAAAGAATGAAAGTATTTCTTGTCATTATGAATACTTTTCCGATGATTTTTATTTCTTTTGTAATAACAAAGATATTGATAAGATAAAGACAATCTTTTCCAAGGTGTTAGATGAATATGAGTTGCAAATGAATTATGAGAAAACTACAATATTAGATTTTGAAGAATATACTAAAAATAACAATCTAGAAAAACTATGGAAAAAGATAATAAAAATATCACAAGCGAAGGATGAGAAAGGAGAACAAAAAAGAAAAAGTAAGAAAAATTATTTAACTAGTCCTGCGTTTTTTACCCAATTAGTTTATAGATTAAGTCAGATTTCAGAAATTAAATATAAAAGGATATTTTTGGCAAACTTTTTCAAAACTTATTATTTTAACGATTTGGATGCCGAATTATACACATTGTCTAATTCTGATTTTAATTATATTTGCTATATTTATAAATTAATGCCTGAAGCGATAATATACTCTTTGCCAAAATTACTAGAAATAAATGGGTTTAATCATAGAAAATTTAAGGAATTTATATTGTCTAGATTTGAGAATTCTTTACAAAATCAAAAACAAGAAGAGCAAGTATATTTTTATTATGCAATCAAGATAAGTGGGTTGGCAGAAGAATTAAAACAATTTAATACATTAGTATTACAATCCAATAATCAAATTTTAATTTCATATTTCGTGTTAGATAAGATAATATCTAAAGAAGAATACAAAAATCAATTTTCGCCATTTTGTGAAAAACAATGGTTACAAAATTATCATTATGTTTTAGTTTATGATGATGAAGATATTAGCATTTTACTTCCAGAATATGCTAGAAAAGACAAAATAAGGAAAAATTACTTTGATTTTTATGAATTTAATTTAAAAAACAAAATAAGTATTTTGAGGACAATGGAAGAAGTTACAAAAGGCGTAAAAAAATTTGTTGAAGATAAAATTGAGAGTTATGAACAATAACTTCAAAAGCGCGATATATTTGTAGTGAAAAAAGGGGTTTATCCGAACTAAATTTTAAAAAAATTAAAAATAATTGGAATAAACTCTTGATTATAGTTGATGTAATTATCGCCCTATCAATTTCAGTTTTTTCTGATAGTAATAAATTGATACGATTAAGGGAAACGACGAAATCACTTTTTGCTTAAAAGTAAAAAAGCCAGCCTGTAATAGACTGACTAAAAAAGCTATTTCGCCTTGTTGAACTCGCTGTAGTGTAGTAGACTAAAGACCTAGAAAGAAAACATGGAGTATTTTGACATAAAAATTTAATTATTTTATTATTTTTAGTAAAAAATTTAACTTTAATCGCATAATCTATTGCAATTAGGGGAAAATTAGTTTATAATAAGTGTATAAAAAATACAGTTTGATGGTGGGCGTTATGTTGACACGAGTAATAATCAAAAATATAAATGCTATAGATAGTTGTGATATTTCTTTTGAAAAGAATAGGTATCATTATTTGAATGAAATGATATACAATGATATTTCCGTTAATCCAATTGCTTTTTATGGCGTTAATGGTAGTGGTAAATCTTCATTTATCAAAGCGTTTTCTCAACTTATAAGCATGATGATTGGAGAACCAGATAGAATTAGAAATTTTATTGCTAATCAACTTAATGTTAATAAAATTTTTAATAAAGCAATGGTAATTAACAGGAAGCCTACAAATGATGATATCATAAGAGTATATGATAATATTAGGTCATCTATTTTTGTAGAGTTTAAATTATCAAATAAAATTTTCACATATTTTATAGAAACTTCATTGATAAAAAGAATAACGCAAGAAAAGTTATGTGTTAATGAAAACATTATTTTTGAAAGAAAAAATAATGAATTTACTTATGCTGATGAAAATCATAAAATAGACTCTAATATGTATCCAGTTGTGAGAAAGTTAGCAAATGATGAGCATATAGGCAATAAAGATTTAGACGAGGCTTTTTATTATTTAAGTAATATGGCGTACGTGGATGACGCAAAAAGAACTTATCAATTTAAAGCAGCTGTAGAGAAAAGCTATATGGATATTATTGTTGATAAGTCTAAACAAGTAAAAGAAATAATGTCAAAATATAAGGAGTTTCCTTTATTTGAAGTTATCTCTAGACCTAACGTAAAAAGTGGCGATGATTATTTTGCAAATATAGAATTAGAAAATGGCAATTTGGAACTTCCTTTTGGAATGATATCAACAGGTATGGAAAATAATAGCGCATTGTTGTCATTTGTTCTTTCTGTGCCTAAAAATAGCACTATTTTTATAGATGAAATTGAAGATGCGTTGCATCCTTTGGCGGTGATAGATTTTATAAATGTTGTAAAAGAAAGAAATATACAGTTAATTTTCTCATCTCATAATACTTATATTTTACAAAAATTGAGACCAGACCAAATTATTTTTGCAAATTGGAAAAACGGTTATTCAAATTATAAAAAATTGTCTGATATTTATCAAAATATTCGGGAAGTGAACAATATAGAAAAAATGTATTTGTCAAGTCTTTTTGATGAGGATATAAAGAAAGATGAATAAAAGTTTTTTACTAATAGTTGAAGGCATCAAAATGGAAACAAACATATTTTCTAATATTTTTCAGAAGTATGGTTTTTCTGTTAAAGAATGCGGTGTATTAAAAATTGATGATGAAAATTCATTAGATTTAGAGCAATTTAATTCAGTTGACTCTTCTGATAATATTTACATAGTTCAAGGGCCAAGAAATAGAATAAGAGATTGGTTAAAATTGTTTAATAAAAGAGAATCTGACTTTGATAGATTGTTTCATAAATTAGACACTTATTTTGCTGGCATATTTATAATTTACGACGTAGACCACACGTTAAAAAACGAGTTGTTTGAAATGTTTGAAAAATATAATGATGAAACAACCGGAATGCTTTTATTAAGTTCGCCATGTATAGAGGTTTTAGGAGATATTGATAGGGCTGAACCATTAAAAGTTGACCATTTAGAAGAGTACAAAAAAGAGCAAAACAAAAAGCATGAAGGCAATGATAAAAAACATACTCGTGAATATATAATAGAGAACTTTGAAAAATTAGTTTGCTATTATTTGGATAAAAATGTAACAGAATCGGGCGATAAAAACATTATGAATCATCCTGAATTTGTAATGAAAAAAGTTAACGAATTAAACGATAGAACATTTATAAGCGATAAAGAAATTCCTGTATATTATAGATATTTTACAACAGTGGTATATGTATGTGTTGCATATATTAAAGGACTTACAAAGGAATTTGATAATAGTGATAAAGTAAAGTCATTTTTTATGAAATATGTCAAATAGCGTTGGCAATATAAAAAAGTTTAGTTCTACGAGTTTGTGCCAACAAAATGAAAAACATAGAAAATGTAGCGAAAAAAGGGGTTTATCCGAACTAAATTTAAAAAAATTAAAAATAGTTGGAATAAACTCCTGATTATAGTTGACATAATTACTAAAGAAGAGAGTTTAATATAAAAATACTAAACTGTTATAAGGCCAAAAATTGAAAATTAAGGATTGATAAAACACTTATTTTTAGACTTAAAATCATCAGTAAAAACCTAACGAAAATAGCAAAATGGTTCTTTTAGTTAGGCACACTTGCAACCAATTAAAAAAGCATCAACCAAACGGTTGGTGCTTTTTTGATTATTTACGCAAGCGAGAGGAGTGGGATTTGAAGTAGCGTGTCAAAATTAATTTATAATCCTATTGACACGACCATTTTCGAAAGCGAGGGCTAAAATGAAAAAATGTAATTGTCCAAATTGTGGGGCAAGTCAATTAGAGTATTCATATGGTTTTGCGTATTGCAAATATTGCAGCTCAAGGCTTGTAATTGAAAAAAATGACAAACCTCAAGCAGAATTAAATTTTGAATTGGGTGACGATATCGAAAATCTTTTACAAAAATGTAAAGAAAATCCTAGTAATGCAAAAAAATATGCAAATTTAATTTTAGATATTGACCCTACTAATGTTGAAGCAAAAAAATATTTATAAGATATTTTCAATGGAGAAAACATATGAAAACAATCGATATAGCAATAGAATATGGTATTGATAAAGATGAGTTTGAAAATTATTTAAGAAAAAACGGATTGGGGAAAGAAGGCTTCTTTAGTTATTCATTAAATGATGATATAGAAAGACATGTGGAAAGTTTTAAAGAAAATATCCGCTTAAAAAAAGAGAGAGCAGAAGAAGAACTTGCAGAAAGAAAGAGAAAGGAAGAAGAAAAAAGAAAAGCATTATCATCAATGCTAATTACTTCGGGCTTTTCCTTTGATGGATATAAAGTCGTAAAATATTCGGGTTACATTTCAGGAGATGATTGTAAAACAATGAAAAGAGATAATTTTTGGGGAGATAACAAAGTCGAAGATAACCTATGTAAAACATTAGTGGAAATTAGACGTCAAGCAATTAAGGAACTTAAAGAAGCTGCATATGAGCTTGGTTGTAATGCTGTTATCGGTGTTGATTTTGACTATATGACAATGGATCCTCAGCATTCTGCAGCCTTAAATGCATCTGTTACAGTTTATGAGCCATATGTAATTTGTGTTACGGCGAACGGTAATGCAGTTGTTATAGAAAAAGAGTAAAATATTTTTCATAATCAAGATAAAAGGCGAGAAAATTCTCGCCTTTTATGTTTATGATTTACAAACTTAAAATTACGCCGACTGACCATTTATAAGAAAAAAGTTCAATTTGGTTAGCGTTTGTGCAACCAGGCGTGACCTAATTCAAATCTCATAATCGGGTTGGGTTATTTTTGTGTCAAAGTTCTTGTTTAAAGGTTTTTTGTATTCTTAAATCAATTTACATGTCATATAACCTTGATTATGAGATTATTACGTGGTATAAGCAAAGTAAATACATATTCAAGGAGAAAAAATCATTGTGAAAAAGTTTTATGTTGGTGAAAACAAATATTTAGAGCAAAAAGTTTTGGCTTTTTATAACTGTGATTACATTGGTTATCAAAAACAAGGTAACCCCGACTTTATTAATCATTTGAAAAATATGACTAATCAGTATAACGAGTTGGATTTAGTTGAAGATTTTGTTCAAGTTTCCGAAAGATTTGTTAAAGATATGGAAAGCCTTTTTGATAAAGGCGATTATAAAAATTTTACAGTTTGCGTTATGCCCCGTTCTAAAAGAGAAAATAAGTATAAACAAAGCCAACTAATGTTCAAAAAAGCCATTTCAAGTTGTGCTAATAAATTAGGTTTTATTAACGGCACGGATGCAATTATAAGAGTTAAAGATACTAAAACTACGCATAATTGGAGGCTTGAAAACAATACGGGCGACAATCCATATAAAGGCATAACGAAAGACACTTGCAGAGTTGATACAAACAAGATTATTGACAAAAATATTATTTTAGTTGATGATATTTATACCGAAGGGGTTAACGTAATTGAAGATTGTATAGGGTATTTATTTGATTTAGGCGCAAAAAGTGTTATACTATACGTAACGGCAAAAACAAGGTAAAAGTTATGAATTCAAATATATCGTTAAAACTTTATAACTTAATAAAAACGGGCGTTATAAAATCTAACGCTCATTTTTGGAAGGCTTTTTATAACGAAGAAGTTATAAACACCTTCTCTTGTGACATAGAAACCTTAAAACAAGAACTTGAAGAAAAAGGAATAAGTGTTATTAGCGTTTTTGATGAAAACTTTCCTAGCATAAACGTTAAACTTAAAAACAGTGAAAAACCCTTTTTATTTGCATATAAAGGCGATATATCTTTGCTTAATAATGTAGATGAAAACGTTGCAGTTATAGGTGTTTTAACGCCGACAAAAGAGATAACAGAAAGAGAACAAAAGGTTGTAAAAAGTCTGGCTGAAAAAAGTTTTAATATAGTAAGTGGGCTTGCAAAAGGTTGTGATGCGGTTGCACATAACGAAAGTATTAATAATAATATAAAAACTATTGCCTTTCTTCCTTCAACCATAGAAAATATTTATCCAAAGGAGAATATAGACTTAGCAAATAAAATTGTAGATAAAGGTGGGCTTATCATAAGCGAATACGTAAGCGAACCTAAAAATAGATATGAATCAGTTAAAAGATTTATAGAAAGGGATAGGCTGCAAGCATTATATTCAAAAGTAGTTATTTTGATTGCTAGTTTTAGAAAAGGTGAAGGGGATAGCGGCTCTCGCTACGCTTTTGAAAAGGCAAAAGAATATAGCAAAAAACGACTCGTTATGTTAAGAGAAAGCGATTCTAACGATTTAATTTTTGGGTTAAACAAAGATTACGTTATTCAAGGCGAAAAAGTTGTGTCGCAAAAAGAAATTGAGGCTTTATAAATGGTTTATGTTGTAGATTTAGATGATACTTTAGTTTTAACGAAAAACCTAAATAACGATGCTTATAATTTTGCTTTAGAGAATAACGGACATAAAAGAATTAAAACAAGCAAAAGGTTGACACGTGAGAACTTAGGCGAAACACTTGGCAAAAAATTGATAGCAGATAAACAAAACTATTTTACTCAAAAGTGGCTTAAATATAGAGTTGTGGTTAACCAATATATATTAAATATCTTACGAAAACAAGACGTTCAAAATTGTTATCTTTGGACAAGCGCAGATAAAGAACGAGCTGAGTATGTATTAAAAGAACTTGACTTGTATAAATACTTTAACAAGATAATTTTTGACGACAAAAAAGACTTAAATAGTTCATTAAAAAGATTAAAAGACATTACCAAAAGTAATGTCTTTATAATTTTTGAAGATAGTTATGCTTTGTATAAGAATAAAGGTGTAAGTTATATAGCGAAACATAATAGTGAAATCTTCACAATAAATACATATTTTTATCAGTAAAAACCTAACGAAAATGGCAAAACGGCTCTGCTGGTTCACCAGCCTTGCAACCAAAAAGAAAAGGACACCAAAAACGGTGTCCTTTTTCTTTTTGCTTTCCGTTGGAAAGGCGGGAAGTGTGATTTGAAAAACACCCTTTGTTTTTCATGAGCCCGTCTTTGCCTTACATTATTTAAACTTTATAAAAATTTAAAGGCAAAGTAGGATCGGCTTTGGCGTAGCCAATGCTTTGGTGCTTGCACCAAATAACCCGAAGGTCGTAGTTATATAATAAAAATCGACCACTATTTATAGCCCGTGCCGAACAACGCTTAGGCAAATCCCATCCACTAGCGTGGGACGGCAACCCTTTTGTCACAAGTGACATTTCCCCTAGCAGGGGAATCTCCCGCAACCAACGAAAATTGCAAAAAACTTTAATAGGTTCTAAAAAGTCCCAAAATAATATGGAATTTGATATTGTTCCGAAAATATTATATAAATATTCCGATAGGCTATTGACATTGTTCCGCAAATCAAGTATAATGTTCCGTATAAGGAGTTTTATTATGGCAATGAATGTAAAACAGGCATCTGAAAAGTGGAATATTTCTGATAGACGTGTTAGAACGTTGTGTGTTAATGGTCAAATTGACGGGGCTTATCGTATCGGCAAGATTTGGTATATCCCTGACGGAGCAGAAAAGCCTAAAGATGGAAGAATTAAGGCTAAAGAAACCCTAATTTCTTTGATAGCGAAAAAGAAAGCAGAGCTTGATTCTTGCCGACCTTTAACTGAGGGCGAAGTGCAAAGACTCTATGAAGATTTTATGGTTGAGTACACTTATAACTCAAACGCTATTGAAGGCAATACTCTTACTTTGCGAGAAACGGATATGGTTTTACGTGGCTTAACTATTGACCAAAAACCACTTAAAGACCATATGGAAGCTGTTGGTCATAAAGACGCATTTTATTTTATGGTTGACCTTGTAAAGCAAAATGCAGAATTAACTGAATACGTAATTAAGCAAATTCACTCACTTGTTCTTGCTGATAAGCCTATGGATAAAGGAACGTATAGAAAAGTTCCCGTTAGAATTTTAGGCGCATATCACGAGCCTTCGGAACCTTATTTAATCGAGCCCAAAATGAACGAACTTTTACTTGATTATAAAAGTAATGAAAGAAATATCGCTGAAAAACTTGCACTCTTTCATATTCAGTTTGAAGGAATACACCCCTTTATTGATGGCAATGGTAGAACAGGTAGGCTTTTAGTAAATTTAGAGCTTATGAAAGCTGGCTATCCACCAATTGATATTAAGTTTACCGATAGAAAAAGATATTACGATGCATTTGATGCTTATTACGTTAAAAAAGATTTATCAGCAATGACTAAACTTTTTGCAGAATATATAAACGCAAGACTTGATGAATATTTGAAAATTTTAAGATAGGGAGAATATTATGACTGATTTTATTTTTGATGAAAATAGAATTAAAAAGGCGTTAATCACTTATTGCAATAAGGTTAATGAGTTATATAAAGCAGGCAACGTTGAAAGTTCATATAATAAACCTATTATGGACTTAATTTCACTTTTCGGTTGTAAACCTGAAGATTTTTCAGGGGGTAGAAGTGCAGAAGCTGGCGAAAACGTTGATATTAAATTGTGGCATTTAGAAGAAGATATAAATGATATCCCTGCGTTTGGTGCTATTGAAGTTAAGAAAGTTAACGGCATTGATGATAGAGCAAATAAACAAATTTTAATTGAAGCAAATAAATTTGGCAACGTTATTTTAACCGATAACGTTTCTTGGCGTTTTTATCAAAAAGGCGAAACCACTATGTATAATGGCTTTGCTTTGTTAAAGAAAGATGAAAACAACAATTTTGTTATTGATGAAGAAAAAATAGATTTGTTTATTCAGTCTATAAAAGACTATCTTTTAACTGAGCCTACAAACATAAAAAGTTCAAATAAATTAGCCTTTTATATGGCAGAACATGCAAGAACAATAAAGGTTATTATTGATGGCATTTTGAAAACTGACTATACAAAGCCTATGTTTAGTGAACTTAATGCACTTTTTGCAAAGTTAAGAGAAGAATTGTTGCCTGATTTAACGATAGAAAAGTTTGCTGATATGTATGCACAAACTATTACTTATGGTTTGTTTATTGCACGTTATAACGATAAATCTTTAACTAACTTTTCACGTGGCGAGGCGTTAGAAAATCTTTCAAAAGAATCGGTATTGTTAAAGAAATTCTTTATGCATATAACCACTTCGGATAGCCTACACCCAACGCTTAATAAGTCCGTTGAAAAGCTTTGTAATTTATTTTCTATTGCAGATTTGCAAGCGTTACTAAATCAATATGAGAAAAAAGACCCTATCGTGCATTTTTACGAGGACTTTTTAAGCTACTACGATAAAGAAGCAAAGAAAAACTTTGGTGCTTTCTATACACCTGTTCAAGTTGTTCGTTATATGGTAAACAAAGTTGATGATATACTTGTAAACGAGTTTAAGTTGGATAGAGGCTTTGCTAATAACGATACGTTTGATATAAAGGTGCAGTCTAACCCATATAAAGATGGTAAAAAATTAAAAACTGAAAAAATTATAACAGTTCCACAAGTTGCTATTCTTGACCCTGCGTGTGGCACGGGAACTTTTATGGCAGAAATTATAAAACTTGTTAAAGAAAAATATTTTTCGGGAGGCAATGCTGTTTTCTATAAAAAGTGGATAGAAGATAAAAACAGCTTAACTTCTAGGCTTATCGGCTTTGAAATAATGATGACAAGCTATGTTGTTGCACACTTGAAATTGCGTAGAGTTATTCAAGATACGCTAGGCGAAAGTCTTGATGATTCAATTAAAACTAATATTTATTTAACAAACACTTTGGCAAAACCAAAGTCATTAGTTGAAACTAATGCTCAACAATCTTTCTTTGATTTTTCGGGGGCTATAAACGAAGAAGCTGAACAAGCTGACAAGTGGAAAGCAAGAAGACCTATTAGAGTTATAATCGGCAACCCACCATATTTAGCTTCATCTACTAACGAATATGATATTTCAGCTTACAAGTTTGAAACTGATGGAATAACTGCTTTAAAAGAGAAAAATTCTAAATGGCTTAATGATGATTACGTTAAGTTTATCCGTTTTTCTGAACAACATATTGAAAAAGACGGCAAAGGCGTTCTTGCTTTTATATCAAATAACGGATATTTAGATAACCCAACATTTAGGGGTATGAGGGCAAGTTTATTAAGAACGTTTGACAAAATTTACATATTGAATTTACACGGCAATTCTATTAAAAAAGAAACTGCTCCTGATGGTGGCAAAGATGAAAACGTTTTTGATATTCGTGTCGGTGTTTCAATTATATTTGCGATTAAAACTTCTAAAAATAGTGCTTGGGGCAAAGTTTATTATCAAGATTTATACGGCTTAAGAGAAGAAAAGTTTGAAAAATTACAAAAAGGCGAATTTGATTTTAAGGAAATAAAATTAGATAGTAAAACTGCAGTTTTTGTGCCACAAGATAATGCTAATAAAGAAGAATATGACAAAGGTGTTTCTTTGGTAGAATTATTTAATATTTACTCTGCAGGTATAGTAATGGGCAGAGATTCTTTGTGTGCACAAAATAGTAAAGAAGACATAGAAAAAGTCATTTTAGACTTTAAGACAAAAGATGAGAATGACTTAAGAGTAAAATATAGTCTAGGAAAAGATAGCAGAGATTGGACTATAAATGGAGCAAAAAAAGAAATTGAGCAAGGCAATGGCAAAATAACAAAAGTTGCATATAGAATTTTTGATGACAGGTGGACAAGTTATACAGGCAAATCAAAAGGTTTTCATTGTATGCCAAGGGGCGAAGTTATGGATAACTTTATAGAGGATGAAAACAATTTAGGGTTTTGTTTTACTAGAACTGATAAATCGCAAAGACCATATTCAATGGTGTTTGTAACTGATAAAATTACCGAATCTTGCTATTTGACTACACAAACGGCAGGTATTGCAACAGTATGTCCTTTATACATTTCGCCTGATGACATTTCAAAAGAAAGAACTATAAACTTTAACATTGCTCCGTTAAAAACTTTAACGCAAAATCTTTCACAAGAAGTTAGCGAAAAAGACGTGTTTAATTACTGCTATGGTGTTTTATATAATCCTGCGTATAGAGAAAAGTTTAACGAGTTATTAAAACTTGATTATCCTAAGGTTTCTATCCCTGCAAATCAAGAAGAATTTGACAAGTTTGCAACGGCAGGTAAACGCTTAATTGAATTGCACTTGATGAAAGCTAACGTGTCTAAAGAACTTGATTTAGAACTTGATGAAACGCAAAACTTATCTATTGAGCAAGTTAAATATCAAGATGGAAAAGTTTATATTAGCAAATCAACAGCTATTTGTGGCATAACCGAAGAAATTTGGAACTACTTTATGGGTGGCTATCAAATAATAGACAAGTGGTTAAAGTCGCACAAGGGCGAGGTTTTAGATTATGATAAATTTAACCATCTCAAAAAAATCGTTGCAATAGTAGAAGAAACTATAAAAATACAAAAGTCATTGTAAGAAAGGAGAAAGCATATGTGTTGGGTTGATATTGTAATTCCTATAGCCAGCAGTATTATTGGTGGCTTATTAACTTTAGGAGGTGTTGCTTGGACTATTAAATATACAAAAAATTCTTCTGAAAAACGTGAAAACGTAAAGCAAATGAATGCGCGAAAATCTTTGCTTGTTATTCTTAGAGAGACTTATAATGCTTGTTTAGAACAAATCTCTTGGTTAGAAAATACTCAAATGCGTGGGAGTGTTGCTTCTAAAGTCGATGGGAAAACGCCCATTAAAGATGAACCATTTATAAAACATTTACAGGAATTACCTTTTATTAGTAGTGAAAAAGTAATATATTCTATTGAAAACGGCTTGTTAAGTGAAAACGAATTGGAAGCGTACTTAACTATTAAAAACGAATATCGCCATTACATAGCTTCTAGAATCATCTTTTTTGACATTGAACAGGCTAAAACACCCGACCAGCTTGCTATGAAACACAAGATAGTAGCAAGCAAAACCGAGTTATTAAGCATGATAAATGAACAAATAAATAATTTAGGTTTACAATAATGTTGTAGTAGAAATGGGTATAGTTGGTACGTATAAAGATTTAAAGCAACAAAAAAGCATTAGAAACTTTCTAATGCTTTTGTTTTGAAAAAACGGGAGGGTTGTAGAGACCTAAAAAGTTTAATCTTATGGGTGGGCTAAATTGCTCCACTTTTATATATAGTTTTACGTACTACACGCTCAACCATAAAAAAAGGACACCGCTTACGTATCCTTTTTAGTATTAATAAAATTGCAAATTTACGCTTGAGGTTCTTTTTGTTTCTCGCATTTTTTACTTAACTTTTTGATAAGGATAGGGATAAGGTAAAATGCGTTTACCCAAACGGCTAAGAAAGCAAAGTATAAGATAAGATACAATGCATTTCCCACACCTAAAATATCTTGAACGTCGTTAGTATAGCCTGCGAAAGTATCCGTAGGTATGAAATACATTGGGTCGAAAGACAAGTCTAAAATGATAGGAAGTTCTAAAATAGCGTAAACAAAAATAATTGCAAACAAAATAATTTCCTTTAAGATACCGTCTTTAAACGTTTCCCTTTTGTATCTGAAATCGCCAAGTTTAAAGGTTAAAATTAAGATAGCAGAAACGAATAATAATGCGTGCGTTACAATCGAGTAGATATTTTCAAACATTAAATGTTTGTGGTTAAAGCCTGTTGAAGGGTAGGCAAAGAAGATAATTGCACAAACAAGCGCATTTATTGCCGAAAAGTTCCATAACGTTTTCTTGTTGAAGATAGCGGTAAAAATAAGCACCCAACAAGAAATTGCACACCAAGGGCGTGGTAATAAGTGGGTTAACGTACTGTTTAAGTCAAACATTTCACCCCTTTTATAACTCATAATCCTGCGGACTATTTCAAATAATAAAATGCAACCTGCAAGCACGCGCATAACCGTTACGCGGGTGTTTCTGCTTTTATTGCGGAATATTAAAGTTAATGCTACCATCGCTACAATGCAAAGGCAAAGGGTTAAAATGTGTGGAAGTTGCCATTGTCCGTTATAACTGTCGTTAGCGGGGCGGTTTGAATAAATCCAGTCTCTAAAAGTCATAATCGTTTTCCTTTTGTAAATATTTAGCTTTTATAAGTTTATCATTTTGAAGTAGCAAAGTCAACAAAAATAGTAAGATTGAATTTACTATTATATTTACCATCTTTAACATTTGCTTTTCCTAGATAAATAACATTTTCTAATTTGTTGTCATCATATTCACTAAAACCCATATTAAGTCTCCTGTATTTGTATTATATCAAATAATTGTCTAGAAACAAAGTATAAATTTAAAATTTTTATATTAAAAAATATTATAAAACCCAAAAAAAGACGCCATTGGCGTCTTTTTTAATTAATCTTTTTTAATGAAATTGTTTGACCTTGTTATTGTTGCTGGTGGGGCAGGGTCTAAACGGCGGTCGGCGATTTCCAAAACGTCTTCAGGGCGAATCCAAGGTTTGTTTTGGATAGCGCTTGTTTCTTCGTGGGTAAGGTAGCCTTTGTATGCGGTAAGGCTACGGCGATAGAAACCGTCTTTAACGCAACATTCTTTAACGCCGTCGTTAAGAATGCTAAGTATCATAGGGAGCATTTCTGATGCGTAAGCAACCGACGTAGAGTTAGCAACGGCGCCCGGAATATTAGAAACGCAGTAATGCACAACGCCGTTTACAACGTATCTTGGATTGTCGTGATGGGTTTCGTGGCTTGATTCGATAGCGCCTGGGTCGTCGTTAGAAATATCAACAAGCACGCTACCTGGCTCCATAAGTTTAAGCATTTCTTTATCGATTAAAAAGTCAGTACGCTTTTTATCCCACTTAACGCAGTTAAGAACCATATCGGTATTAGGAAGAACCGATGCGATAGTTTCTTTATTACAAAACATTGTGCTAATTTTGCTTTGATATTGTGAAAGTAAACTACGTAAAACGCCAACGTTAATATCCATAACGGTACAGTTAGCGCCAAGTGCGAAAAGAATTTCAAGGGCACTTCTACCAACCACGCCTGCGCCAAGGATAAGAACGTTCATTCTTGGTGCGCCTGCAAAACCGCCAACGAATTTACCTTTACCGCCGTTGATAGTAAGCATTGATTCAAGCCCGAATAACGCACCTTGCTTACCAGCTGCCTCACAGTTAGGGGAACCGTAGCGGTGTGCGTCTTCCGCAGTAAAAGCGATGCAACCGCTTTTTAAGATAGCGTCAACTTCTTCAGGGTGACCCGCAGGGTGAATACAACCAAGTATAATTTGGTCTTTTCTTATAAGTGGATATTCTTTTGGAGTAAATTCTTTAACTTTTGCCACCATATCGCAGTTAGCCCAAATTTCTTCGGCGGTGTCAATGATTTTAGCGCCTGCTTTTTGGTATTCTTCATTAGAAAAGCCTGCCATTTTACCGCAATCTTTTTGCGCCCAAACTTCGTGGCCGTTTGCTACGATAGTTTTTACTTCTGCTGGGGTAGATATTACCCTAAATTCCCCTTCTTTAATATCTTTTAATATTCCGTATTTCATATATTTTCCCTTTGAGTATGACAACTCGTTTAAACTTAAAATTATTATATCAATACAAAAAAATAAAGTCAAGGTTAAACGAAAAATAATAAAAAAAGACGCAACTTAGCGTCTTTTTATCGTTAAAGCAATTCATTAAAAGTGATAATTGTTTTATCGGCAACAGTTTTCATTTCTTCCCAAGTGTTTTTAACGGCTTGTTCGTAAATGCCTATTGTTTTAACGCCTGCGTTTTTTGCCGTTTTAATGGCGTTTACACTATCGTCAATAACAACGCAGTCACTTGGGCTGGCATTAACTCTTTCGGCAAGTTTAATATACAACTCTCTATCCGATTTGGTAAGTCCGAACTCTTCAAGGGATAACACGTTATCAAAAAGGTCGTAAATTTCAAGCCTTTTAAAGCAAGGAACAACAAACCTTAAAGGGCTACCGCTAATTACGTTAACCTCATAGCCTTGCGCTTTTAAAGCTAAAATGTATTCTTTAGCCCCCTCTTTAAGTGGAAATTCCTTTTGATACATTGGTTCAAGTTCTACCATAAACCAGTCGTAAAGTTCCTCGGGTGTCATATCCACATCGTAGTTCTCTACGTAATACTTGGCAATGCCGTGAAACCCACGCGTAACTAAATTGGTTATAATGTCATCGGGATAAGAAATGCCTCTTTCATCTAAAAACCTTAAAATTACCTTATCCCACGCAAGTTGCATTGAGTTGATAAGGGTGCCGTCCATATCAAAAAAACAAACTTTTTTAGCCATAAAATTTCTCCTTTATTAATTCTAAACTAAACGCAACGTTTTGTCAATTTTTAAAAGGGTAGCCACTTTTTAAAACTTGCCTTTTTATTAAAAAAATGTTAAAATAAAAAGTGTAATAAAAAATTCAAAGGAAAAACTATGGAAAATAAAAATTTTTTAACTACAATAGGTGATTTCTTTAAAACAATTTTTAAAGGAATAATGAAAGTTCCGTTTATTGCCCGTGTGGCAATCGGTTTGGTAATCGGTGTATTTTTTGCAGTTGTTTTACCAGAGGCAACTTTTATCAGTGTGTTTGGCACGATGTTTGCAAGCGCCTTAAAGGGAGTTGCTCCTGTACTTGTATTTATATTGATTACAAGTTCGCTAGCATCTGCTGGTAAGAATATGGGTGGTAGATTTTTTAAAATCGTATGCCTTTATTTATCAACAACTTTACTTGCAGCCTTTTTGGCAGTTGTAGCAAGTTATATTTTTAAAGTTACGATACCTTTAGATTATATAAAAGAAGGGTATTCGCCACCAAAAGGCTTAGGCGAAGTATTCTCCACTTTACTTGATAACCTTGTGCAAAATCCTGTTTCAGCACTTATTAACGGTAACTACGTAGGTATTTTGACTTGGGCTATTATGCTTGGTCTTGCACTTAGATTTGTTGCAAACAATAAAACTAAAGAAGTTATTGGCGATTTATCTAAAGGCATTAGCAAAATCGTTGGTTGGATTATTCAACTTGCACCTATCGGTGTTATGGGCTTAGTATTTAGCGCGTATAGTGAATTTGGTAAGGAAATCTTTATTGACTACGGTAAACTTGTAGCAGTACTTGTTGGTACAATGCTTGTATTCTCACTTGTAATCAATCCAATTATTATAGGTATATGCCTTAGAAGAAACCCTTATCCACTTGTATGGCGCTGTTTAAAGGAAAGTGGTATTCAAGCCTTCTTTACAAGAAGTTCTGCTGCGAATATCCCTGTAAATATGAAACTTTGTTCTGACCTTGGTTTAGATGAAGAATATTACTCAGTTGCAATTCCGCTTGGCGCTACTATTAATATGGACGGTGCTGCTATAACTATTGCCATTATGAGTTTATCTGCAGCCTTTACAATGGGTATAGAAGTTCCTTTCTTTATGGCAGTTCTTCTTTGTTTTGTGGCAACACTTGGCGCGTGTGGTGCATCGGGCGTTCCTGGTGGCTCACTTTTACTTATACCTATGGCTTGTACCCTTTTAGGTATTAATGACCAAACTGTTGCAATGCAAGTTGTAGGTGTTGGATTTATTATCGGCGTTATTCAAGACTCTGTTGAAACTGCCCTTAACTCTTCAGGTGATGCTATGTTTACCGCTACTGCTGAGTTTATGGAATGGAGAAAGCAAGGCAAACCAGTATATTTCACCGAAAAAGAAAAAAGGAAGGCTTTATCACAACAATCGGTTGATAAAAAATAAAATTAAAACACTCGGCTTATTGCCGAGTGTTTTTTTATTTCATTAAGATTGTGCCTTTGCCACTTTCGATAGGGATATATTTTGCGTTTGCAAATGAAGGAACTGCGTTAACTTTTTTGCCGTTAACGGTAAATTCCGTTTTATCCGTGCAAATTAAAATATACGCGTTATCTTTAGCTGTTTGATATTTAATTTCACTATCCGATTTATCAAGTATAAGCGTTTCAAAACCGCAAGAAACGTGACCGCTACTAAAGTAAGATGCGTAAAAATCAAGCATTGGCGAAGATAAGCCAGAGAAGTTATGGAACCCTGAACCCCTACCGTTTATAAGCCTAAAGTTTTCAAAGTGTGAATAGGTTGTGTTAACTTCCGTTGCCCATTTATCAAGGTAAGTTTTAGCAATTTGTTCTGCAAGCGAAGTTTCGCCAAGGTCAAGTAAAGAATTCCAAAAAATCCAACCGTGCGGAACCCAAACAGAGCCGTTCCAATACCCGATTTTAGAGAAATAACTTGCCCTGGTATCAACAACAGATAAGCCGTATTCCGTTAAAAGTCCATTTTTAACGTTTTGTAAAATACGATTAGTTCTATACTCGTTTGAAATTCCCGCAACAACGGGGTAAGCGCCGTCAAAACCTTGGTTATAGTCGCTACCGTCGGGGTGTTTTAAAAACTCTTTAGGTTCGCCGTTTTCGTCGTGAACGAGATAAGAATAATATCCCGATTCATCATTCCAAAGCAAGTTTTCTACCTTGCTTGACATATCTTCAATAAAATTATCGTATTCGTTTTCAAAGCCAAAGTAAAGGGCAATTTCCTTTAAGATTTTAGCAACAAGTACGGTAAATGCCGAAGTTATAACAGGCGTAGTGTTTGTGTAATTAGCATAGCCGTCTTTATAAGCGGTAGCCGATTGAATAAACTTTTGCGGAGGATAATCATCCCAACCGCCACTATTGTAATTATGCGCCCAAGGGTGCAAAATTCCGCTTTTCAAGCCCGTTTGGCTGTCTAAATTTTTATACCAGTAGTAAATTTGTTTTACCATAGGGTAAATTTCTTTAAGTTCTTCTCTACGAGCAGGGTATTTATCAAATAAATACTTGTAAAGTAAAACTTGAGTAGGAACTGAAGAGCCCGACATAATAAACGGACTGTGCTTATCGCCAATCGGGGTAAGGTAAGCCTTTAAATTTTCAAGCCCCGCGTCAAAATCCTTGCTTGAAAGACCTATGCCTATAAGACCGCTATCCCAAGTATATAAACAGTTCCAAATTCTACCCGGCGTATTGTGGCGGATAAATTTTCTACGTGAATAAATAGGATATACCGTGTTTAAAAATAGGTTAGCCCTTGTTAAAGAGATAGGGTAAGCATATTTATTATTTTCGCCTTGGGGGTTAAACGAATTATCTACGTAAGGGGTAGTGTCCGTTTCTTCGTAAACGGTAAAGGTGATAGTTTTACGCTCACATGGGTTAAGGTAAACGGGGTTTGTTACGATATTATCGTAAATGGCGTCGCCCGTGCTACTCCACCAATGGTTAACGTGGTCGTTAACTTTGTATTCAAGCATACTTCTTATATCGTCGCAGTAAAAACGGCGGATAAGTTTGATAGGGTAATCCCACTTGATAATGTAAGTTTTGTTTATTTGCTTGTAGTAAAGTTTAAGGTATCTATCGCTACCCGAAATTATAGGTTGGTCGGTAACGTCACGGTCAACGCCCATAATTTCCCTTTCTGCGCCAAACTCAAACGGAATAGTTTTATACTCTACTTGTTTAGCATTTTCACCGTAACAAATACTGTCTAAAGTAACCGCATTTGACGGTATAAGCGTTAAAGTTTTAGCGTTAGTTTTAGGAATCTCAACCCCTAAATAAGTAAAGTCAGTTGCTTTATTAAGGTTAAGGGTGTATGTTGCGCCGTCTAAAATAGCCGTTAAGGTTAAAGGCTCGGTTGCTTTATATCTAACACCAAACGAAGAAATTTCTTCGTTTATCTCGTATTTAGCGTAGTGAGAAGAGTTATTAAAGTGCGCGCCAACAAGCGCCGTTTTGCTAAACGATGAAAGGTTTTTTTCGTTGCCTTCGCCAAGATAGTAGCCGTCTTTAGCGAGTTTTTGCGAAGTTTTAATATCTATATAATCAAGCGCGTTTACAGTTTTAGTGTTGCCTAATAAAACGGGTTTGATTATCGGTTTATAGCCTGTAAAAATAGCACCTAAATATTCTTTAAGCGGTTGAATAGAGGCGCAAAGGTTAATTTCAAGCGATTGCGCAATATCCGTGTTGTTAACGAAATCACACTTAATATCCACGCGTTTATCGTGAGAGATATTGTAGTTAACGTCAACGTAAATTTTATCTTTCCACTCAATTTCGTAGCGGTAGGTGTAGTTTGTGCGGTTAGGGTTGCACGCAAAAGGTTTAACGCCACCGTCCGTTAAAAGGGTAGAAACCATAATATTTCTGCCGTATAAACCGGGGAACATTTCCACGTTAAAAGTAGTGCCAGACTTTTCGTCGGCAATATTAAGCGCGCCCGCAAATTCTTTATTGTACGGACCCCATTTACCAAGGTTTAAATCGTAAGATTTATCCATTAAAATTAATCTCCTTTTACTCTTACGTATATCATACACTAAAATCAAAAAAATGCAAGTGGTTTTTTAGATTTTGTAATAAAATTCACTTTATCAAAAGTGCCATTTTGGCACTAAACGGTTTAAAATTATACTCTATTAAAAATTAAAACGGAAAGGCAAACCGCCTTTCCGTTTTTGATTATTGTTTTTTATATGCTTTGTAGTGGTGGACTATGTTGATATCTTCTATCATATCAAGTCCGTGTGAGCCGTTACCACCGTCAATTTCGTGGCAACCGTGGTCCATTGCAAAACCAACAAGTGTGTTGTGGCGACCCCAGTTGTTTTTAATAAGTTCGCTTAAAACTGCAAATACGTGGCAGTTTACTTTAAGTTCTGCAAGCGATTCTTTGCTTTCAGGCGCAAGCCTATGCATAACGTGGTCGTAATTGCCGTTGTAGATAACAATTACGTCGTGCTCGTCCTTTAAAATAAGTTCCATTGCCTTTGCGTTAGTTTCTATAATGTCATCTTCTTCAAAATGGAAGTAATCAATTTCGCGTTCAAGGAAAATTTTACTTAAACTGCAAGAGCCGTAAGTTACAAGCGCAACTTTTTTACCCGCGCGGATAAGCGCGTCGAATAGCGTGTCGATTTTGATTACGGGTTTTACGTAGCCTTGAATACCGTGAACTTCGGGTTGAGCGCCCGTGTACATCGTGCCAAAACAAACTGGGGTAACGGACGGCATAACCGATGCAAGGGGGATTTCTATATCGCTATATTTTTTAACGTCGTCAAAAAAGTGCGGATATTTTTTGTAAATCCACTCACCGATAGCGTCTGGGTTATACATAACGATTCTATCTACCTTTTCGCCGTCAAAAGCCTTGTCGATAAACGCGGAAAGTTCAGGGTTTTTATTTGCCGATTGCTTAGGATTTTCAACCCCTATAGCATAAGCAAGTGCACCGCAAATTGTGTCAAGCGAATTTGGGTTTTTATCGCTTGAAATTGGTGCGTCGGCTAAAATTTCATCGATAGAAACGTTTAAAAATTTCTTAAAGCAAAGCAAGTTTTCTAAAGTAGGGATAGATTTATTTTCTTCCCAAAGTGCAACTAAATCTTCGCTAACGCGTACCTTTTCGGCTAATTCTTTTTTAGTTAAGTTAAGTTTTTCTCTTATTGATTTAATGTTAGTTGAAATACTCATAGATAAAGTATAGCAAATATTTTTTCAAAAATAAAGGGAATATATGATTTTTAACAAAAAACTTTGACAAGGCTTTTTTTAAAGGTTATAATAAATCTATGGAAAATATCAATAAAATTACAAGTTTTTCAGTAGACCACGATAAAATTGACGTAGGTATTTACGTTTCTCGTATAGACGGGGATATTACCACCTACGATTTACGCACGCGCAAGCCAAATAACGGGGACTATTTAGACGATGTTACAATGCACTCGGTAGAGCATATGCTTGCAACCTATTTAAGGAATTCTAAAATTTCTGATAACGTAATTTACTTTGGCCCAATGGGTTGCAGAACGGGTTTTTACCTTTTAACGCGTAATCTTTCTAACGAAAGGGTTTTACAAGAACTTATCATCGCACTTGAAAAAACCATCTCGCACGAAGGGGAAATGTTTGGAAATACCCAAAAAGAATGCGGTAACTACCGTTGCTTATCCCTTGAAAGCGCTAAAATTGAGTGCCAAAAATACTTAACGGCACTTAAATCTAAAAAAAATATAGATTTTAAATATCAAAACTAAAGGTGAATTATGATTTATTTGCTTTCTGACCAGCACGGTGGCGAAAGACTTGGCGACTTTAAAAAGTATATTGAAAGCAATCACGAAAATGATATTTTAATAATTTTAGGTGACATAGGCGTTAAATTTCGCGACGTCGAAGAAAATCGTGAGTTTGATAAATTACTTTTGTCTTCAAAAAACAAAATCGCAATCGTTGATGGCAACCACGAGAATTTTAATTACCTTTACTCTTGCCCCGAAGAAGAGTGGAATGGCGGGGTAGTGCATAGGCTTAGTGAAAACGTAGTCCACTTAAAAAGGGGTTACGTTTTTGAAATTAACGGTAAAACCTTTTTTGTTTTCGGCGGTTGTTTAAGTAGCGATAAGTGGAAGGAGCAAGGTCTTTGGTATCCCGAAGAAGTAGGAACGACTGAAGAGTTTGCCCGCGCTTACGATAGCCTAAAAAAATACAACTATAAAGTTGATTATATCTTAATGCACAAGTATGAAACGGGCGATGGTTCGGGTACGAAAGAATACCACGACCTTTGCAAGTTTATTGATGAAAATGTTGAATTTAGGCATTTTTATTCGGGGCATTGGCATTTTTACAAACAATGCGACAACAAGCACACTATCGTTTACGATAAATTCGTTTGCATAAAATAAAAGCATCGGCTATTTGCCGATGCTTTTTAATTATGTGGAAGGCTCTTCCGCAAAAACTAACTAATTTTTGGCTGAAAAACACTGCAAAATACTGTGCGTTTTCTTCAGTTACAGACCTCTACGGGTATGCGCCTTCATAAAACGCTTGTCTTTTTTGTGTTTTTCTACCCAAATCTCATAAATGATAATCAGTTATTTTTAGCTACATAGCCTTGTAAAAAAAACAGTAATGTTCAGGGAACAATAATGAACGAATAAGTTGTACGCCGTAATATTTTGTGGCTTTTACTAAGGTGGACTCTATTTTACCTTCGCGATAAACGGCAAGCCTAAACGGTTCGTTATCAGCCATACCTAAACTTTCACGCTTGAACGAAAGGGTGTAAATTTTTTCGTCACTACAATTTTGCGACGTGAAGTTAAACTTTTTCATTTCCGCTTTAACCCTATCTTTAGGAAGGGAAAAACTGTTAGCAGGGTTAATTTTAAATTTACCCTTTTCAATGGTAAGCGGTGCGGTAGGGAACATTATATTAAACTCTGGCTTGATTATAATTTTATCGTTGTGCTTAACTTTAATTTGTACGTGTGTACCGTTATCGTCTTCCAAAACGCGAAGGGCAGTATCTAAATCTTTAGTGCCGTCGTATTTAGTAAAGGTGGACCAAATAGGCGAATTGATAGTTTTTTTAGTGTAACCATTTGCTAAACCGTAATAAAATTCAAGTGGAATTTCGCCCTTTAAAATTTTGTCTTTTACAAGCGGGAATTCCGTTTTTAAAAGTTTTTCAAGTTCGTTTATTCTCCACTTTAATTTATCAGGGAATATTTTATAACCGTTTGCCTCCGAGTGATAGCCTATTCGTTTATCCTTTTCGCAAATAGGTATAAGCGCTTTAGAAATTTCTAATTCATGTAAAACTATTTCTTTCATTTCATTTAAAATAGAAATTCCGTCCCCTTGATTTGTGCCTAAAAGGTGCCTTAACTTATAAAATCTTAAAACGTTATAACCGCTATTAAAAATATAGCCAATAGCAGTTGCGTTACTAATTTGTTCTTCACGGGCATAATTGTTTTTGGTAGGAAGATTTTTTATATACTCTAAACCGCTTTGCCAATAATTTGTGAGCGTACCCGTTAAAGTAATAGCCTCGTCGATAGTGTGGCCGTTAAGTAAGCACTCGCCAATTCTATCCCCACCAACAAGTTCGTGTTTAACCCAAGTACCAGGCATAGGGTGGTCAACGGGAAGTAAATGAAGTGGACAGCAAGGGCTATCTTGCATAGGACCAAGCCACTCAAACGAAACGCTAACAGGGAAGTTTTTATAGCCTTTTTCAAACTCTTTCCAAGCTTTTACAACCTTTTTATAATCTTTGCCGAAATATGTTTTAGCAAGGAAGGTTAAAAACTCGTCTTTGCTTGCAAAAAACGGTGAAATGGCAAGTTCGCTTGCGGCTTTATTCATCATTGACGGATAGTTGCCAAAGTACCAACATTGCATAACCCCTTCAATACCATTTTCGTGCATATATTTATATTTATCGTATAAAATACCCGGTGCAGGGACGTAAGGTACGGTGGAAATTTCGTGCGAAGAACAAACTTGAATTTTCGCCCAAGTAGGTTTACCATATAGTTTGTTGTACTTGGCGGTAGTTTTCATAAGTTCGCCAGGGCCGGCATAAGAAAGCCAGTAATCGTAAGCAAGGCGTTTTTTACCAAGTTGAACGGGTCTACCAAAGTCTTCAAAGTTTTGCATTTGAATAACGTTATTATCCCTTAACTTGCAAGACTCGATAACGTCGTTTGTTTGGCAACTACGGTGTTCGTAAGTCCAACTGATAAACTTTGCTTTAGGCGCAACTTTTTTAATAGCGTCTGCAAACATTTTTTCAGTAGCCGTAATAGTGCCGGCAAGCGTGCCGTATTTTTCTTTACACTTAGGGCAGGTGAGTTCAGTTAAAGAACCGCAACCCGATAGCGACTCGCCCGAAGTAATATTAATTAAACCGGCTAAGTCAGGGATTAGCGTAAAAAGTTTAGTAGTTGCTTCTTCTATATATTCTTGCGTTTTTTTAACGGAAGGGCAAATAGTGTAAATACCACCGTGGCGCGCGCCTAAAAATTCGGGATAGTTAAAAAAGGCCTTGTTGTCGTAAGTTGACGCAGGTTCGGTAACAAAAAGGTATATACCTATACCAAACTTTTTGCATTTTTTAATAATACGGTTAAGTTTTTTAACTTGTACGTCTTGTTTATCGCCAAACTCCTTAACGTATTTACTTTTTATTAAACTTCTAAAAGGGCAACCTATCCAAAGCCCGTTAACACCGTCGTGCGCTAAGCGATTAAGGTATTCTTCTGGGTAGTAATCGATATTGTCGGTAAGTTCGTTTTCGCCGTTTTCGTTAGAACAATGGCTTGGAGGTGTAAAAAAGCACCTTGAAATTCTTGTTTTAACAAACGGCTCTCTAACGATGTCGCCAAGCGGTAAAAATGGACCGCTACGGCGTTTCATTTCATCTTCAATAAAAATCAAAGCACGCCTAACACCTTCGGTTGCGCCCGCTTTTATAATACATTTATCTTCACTAACCGATATAGTAAACTTTTCTAAGTTATCGGTAGCGGACACCTGTTCAATGGTTATAAGTTTGCCCGTTTCTTTCTTTTTAATATTAGCCGACTTTAAAAACTTGTTAAAATCTTTATACGCATAAGAAAGTAAATTTTCAGGGTCGTTAAATGATAAGTCAAGTTTAACTTGTTTAAAGCAAACTTCATTTTCTTTTGCCTTTCTACGTGTAAAGCCGTATATTTTTTGTTCGTGAATAGGAGAAGACAACTTGCTAAAATCTTTTTTAGGTTGTAAATCTTTTAATGGGTCTTCATTTTTTATAAGCGTTAAACTTTTTAAGTTTTCCATAATTAAATCCCTTTTTTGTGATATCGGTTTTATTATATCACGCGTTTTAATTGTAAGCAATAGTAAATTAAAAAAAGCATCGATAAAAATCGATGCTTTTATATTACATTCCGTAAAGGAACCTATCAACCACAAGCTGTCTAAATTTAGGGGATAAACTTACAAAGTAAGCGGTAAAGCCCGTTACCCTAACGACTAAATCAGGGTAAAGTTCAGGGTTTTCGTGCGCCTTTTTAAGTTTTTCGCCGTCTAAAACGTTAATGTTGATAAGTGTACCGCCACTTGCAAAGTGACCTTTAATAAAGGCTTCAATAACGTCAATACCTTTTTCGTCTGCCTTAAGCGAAGGGTCAAACTCTATTTGAAGTGGTGCGGTATTACCGTATCCGCATTGAATACTTGCAATGCCTTCCGATTGTGCCGTTGGTGATGCGTCCGCCCTAAAGCGTGGGTTAGGGTTTGCCCCGTGTGAAATAGGCTCGCCCGCGCGCCTGCCGTTAGGCGTTGCTTTAACTTTAGTGCCGTACTCAACCGTTCTTGCCCAGCTAAACCAACCGGGAACAAGCTGTCTACCTTTTGGCATTTTTTGTTCGCGGATAAGTTTTACCCAAAGTTCTGTAAGTTTTTTAGCCCACTTGTCAGAAATAGTATTACCACCGCAATATTTAGGTGCGGAATTAAGTATAAGGCGTGTTCTTTCATTTTCAAAGTTATTATCAAGGGCTGTATACATTTCGTCCCAAGTAAGAACTTTTTCTTCTTCAATTCTCGTTTGCATAGCGCCAAACGAATCGGCAACAACCGCAAGCCCTGCTCCGTCACAACCAACGGTATAAAATTCCGCCACGCGTGATGCGTCCTCGCCTTTTTCAAGGGTGTTATACATCATTAAATTCATAACGAGTTCAGGCGTTACTTCGGCAATATAATCAAGGTGGTGGTTAACGCCTTGCGCAGTTACGTCTATAGCAATTTTAAGGTGTTTTTCAAATATTTCAAAGAGTTTTTCAGTAGAATAATTACCACTTTCACGCATTTCTTCAAGGGCAACTTCCATAACCTTTGCAACGTTGATTTTTACCGTGTCGTTCATAGGGAATTCTTTACCGGGAACGCACATCCAGTTACAGCCTACGGCAATACGGTTGCGGGCTACTTGTTTAGACGCGCCCGTTCTCATATAACCTTCGGTTAAGGTTTTATCGCTACAGAATCTTGGCCAGCCGTTTTTGTTTTTAAGTAGATAGTAAACGGCTTTTCTTAAAAAGTTGCGGTCACAGTTATCGTGCACTCTAACGGTAAGATTGCAGGCGATATTAAGTGAGTCCGCCGCATCAAGCACAAGGTAAGATAAGTGGTTAGTTTTATCCTTATCAAACTCATCAACCCCCGAAACTTGATAGTAATGTGGGTCGATAAGAAGTAAGTTTGCTATTAAAAACTTAGCCGTTTCATCGTCAAGTATGCCGTTTTTAATATCATTTTCGTAGAAAGGATATAAAAGTTCATCAAGTTGAAAGCCTGCGCCGTCACGCGTGTAAATACGCGCCGCCACGTTGAAAAACGCCGTCCATTGGCAGGCTTGCCTAAAGGTTTTAGGAGGATTAAGCCTTACCGCTTTGCACGTTTCAAGCATATTTTCGTAGTTTTCTTTAACGGCAATATCTTGTTCGGCTAAAATTAACTCTTCAAGTTTAGTTATATGCCTATCGATAAAATCAACTATTGCAAGAACAACGCGCCTTTCGGCTTTGTAAAAGTCACTTTTATCCGTATTGATTTTTTCATATTTATCAATTTTATCTAAGAAACCGCCAAAACCAAGTTCAAAACCAATGCGGTAATCACAGCAAAAGTGTGCGTCGGCATCAATACCCGTTTGAATATTGTATTTTACTTGCAGAGGTTTAAGGTGGTCGTAAGGGAAGTTGATTTCGTCCCAACGCTTAGAAAAGTCGGTAGAAGACGATTTCATCTTTTCTACGATTTCAGGGCGTTTTTTAAGCCAGTTAGGAAGATAATGCACGTCGCCACGATAGTTAACAAGCATATCGCGCCATCTACCAACAAGCATTTCGTTTTTATCAATATACGGCTCGTGCGCACCTATTACACGGCAAAAGTTTTCCGCCATACCGTCAAGCCCGTAAAAACTTCCGTTAGGGCTATTGTAGTAGGGGTCAACCGAATAATTTTCACTAATAGGCACGGTGCCAAAGTCGTCAAGGTCGGTGTAGCCGTTTTGTTCCTTTTTTAAAAGTGTATGTTCTATTTTTTTATCGCGCATGGCTTTAAGCCTTTGTGCGTAAGAATACATATTTAGATTTCTCCTTTAAAAATTCCTTTGACGGAACGGTAAATCCGTCGGGCTCTAAGCCCAAAGCAATTCTTTTAGAATTGCCGATAGGGTGGTAAGGTAAAATTTCATACTCAACTACGTTATCAAGTGAGTATAAAAATTTAGAAATTTCTTCAATCCCTTGCTCTATTTCAGGTATAAGCGGAGTTCTTGCGATAATAGGGATATTAAGCGCGTTTAATTTTTTAAAGTTTTCTATGATAATCTCGTTTGATACGCCAACGTACTTTTTGTGAAGTTCGTTATCCCAAATTTTAAAGTCTGCCATAATAAAATCAAGGCTTTTAAAGATATCTTCGTTATAGTAGATAAGCGAAGTTTCAACCGCAACGTTTATACCGTTTTGTTTGCATAAAGTTATGCACTCTTTTAAAAACTCTGGTTGCGCAAGCGGTTCCCCGCCCGAAAAGGTAACTCCACCGCCTTGGGTGTAATAGGGTTTATCAAGCAAGATTTCATTTATTACTTCAGTTGCCGTCATATCTTTACCGCAAGTTACCCTTGCACCCGAATAGCAACCTTTATCGCACATATTACAGCCGATACATTTTTCAGGGTAGAACAAACTTTGCACGCTAAACGAAATGCACTCGGGATTATGGCACCAAGCACAGTTTAACGGGCAACCTTTAAAAAATACCGTTGTTCTAATACCTTTGCCGTCGTGATACGACGTGCGCTCAATATCGGCTATGCAACCTTTAATCACTAATTTTTTCTTCCTTACCTGATTTTGTTGATTTAATAACCGCATCTAAAATAGCCATAACGTCCATATTGGCGTCAAGTGTAAGCATTTCAGCAACGTTGTCAAAACCTTGCTCTAATTGACAAGGCATATTGTTAAATTTTTCTTCAAGGGTATAATCAGGGATTTCAACTTCGTTACCAAACGAGTCAAAAGCCTTGATTTCCGCCTTTTCAAGTGCACCACCAGTAGAAACGATAACGCCGTCACTGCAAATAACCATAGGACCAGACGGAATGAGTTTTCTTGGTGTAGTCCAAGTTCCTTCGATAAACGAAAGTTTGTCATCATAGCGAATCGCAGCGCCAAAGTTATCGGCAGTATCGCCAAACGGCGTGTTTAAATTGCCCGCCATACTCATAACCGACTTAGCGCCTTTACCAAGATAGTACCTTGTAAACCAACAGCCGTAGCAACTGATATCTAAAAGTACGCCACCTCCGTGCGATTCTTGGTGCCACCAAGTTTTAGCCCTTGTATCGTCAGTCATCTCTTCCGCATTAGCCGAAACACCACGGTGACGCGCACCTTTACCAAGCGGACCGGTGTGGCCGTTGATATAGCGAAGTTTAATAGGCTCTCCAACAACTTTACTGTCGATAGCCTTTTTCATTTTAATAGTGTGTTCACGCCACATTACAGGCCAGTTAACAACGGCTTTAATGCCGTATTTTTTAACATAGCCTTCAATCTTTTTAGCCTCTTCAAGGTTAACGGCAAGCGGTTTTTCAATAGAAACGTTGATACCGCGTTTAGCGCACTCTAAAACCACTTCGGGTTTTTGGCAGTTTTCCGTTAAAATATAGGCAATATCAGGTTTTTCAACGTCAAGCATTTGGGTGTAACTTTCATAATAGTTACTGCAGTAATTGTCGATAATATTTTTCTTATTCCACTCAGGCGTGTAGCGAAGGGCTGGGATAGGTTCAACTGTAGACGGCACGTCAGAAACGGCAACCAAGGTTGCGGACTTATTATCCGTAATATAACTTGCTATTTCGTTAACGTGCATGTGTGAAAAGCCTATGATTACCGCTTTCATTATTTAAGTTCCTCCGCCCTAACTTCTCTGTGAAGTTCTGCCGATTTATAGAAACATTCAATAGCCTTAGCAACTTCAAGGTTTTGATGTTTTTTAATTAAGTATTCTTCTTTACCAAGAAGAGTATTGAAGATGTTTTTGTACATATATCTGTGTTGTTCAAACGGAACGCCTTTAAATTCGCCGTTGTCAAACCACTTCATATCGCATTCAGTTTGGTAACCTGCAATATTTTTGTAAAGTTTTTCCTTGTTAACTGATAAACCGCCCTTGTCACCGCAAATAACCATATCAAGGTTAGTTGTAGGAAGGTTGATTGCCCAAGAGAATTTAAAGTTAACGGTCATACCGCCTTCAAGACGCATAAAGCCCGTTGCAAAATCTTCAACGTTAAATTCTTTATAGTCGTAAGGTCTTGGGGTAAACGTGCCAGAGTACGCACCGCTTTCAGCAATACTTAAAAGCACGTCTTCGTTTTGGTTAGCGATTTTAGTGTAAGTTTGGCCTGAAACCGCTTCAACCTTTTTATCGCCAACAATCCATAAAAGAGAGTCTATAAGGTGTACGCCAAGGTCGCAAAATGGTCCGCCGTAGTTATGTTCTTTCATGTGGAACATACCCCAAGTAGGCACGCCTATTCTACGGATAAATTCCATATCGCTAAAGTAAACGTCGCCAAGTTCGCCTTTTTCAACGAGTTTTTTAGTGTGTTGCATATAGTTACGCCATCTCATACATTGGCAAGGGAAAAGCATTTTGCCTGTTTCTTCGGCTACCGCCCACATTTCTTCAGCGTCTTTAAGCGTTAAAGCCATGGGCTTTTCGCACGCAACGTGGCAGCCAGCCCTTAATGCTTTAATAGTCCACTCCTTGTGGTAAACGTTAGGCGTACATACCGCAACGAAATCAGGTTTAATTTCGTCAAGCATTTTTTGTGGGTCAACGTACCAGTTAGGAACGCCGTGGCGCTCAGCCGTATCGCGCGCTGCTTCTTCACGAATATCCGCAACGGCAACAACTTCTAAAATGCCTTCTTTTTCTAATGCTTTAAGCGCAGGGAAGTGCGCGCTATTACAAATCATACCCGTACCGATAAGGGCAACTCTAATCTTTTTATCCATTTTCTCTCTCCTTAAATTTTAACTTTTATTGTTTTACCTGTTTTAGCAGATTTTCTACCTGCATCGTACACCGCAACAGACCAAACGTTAAGTTCTGGTGCAAGCATAATATCAGGTTCTTCTTCGCCCGCTAATACTTTAGCAAGGTGTTTACCAAATTCTTCGTCTTGTTTAGTAGTGCCCGCATCGATAACTTCGGTAGGCGGCACAGGAATCTTACTTTTGCCGTCGTAAATTTTAACGATAGGCGAGTATCTATCGCAAACGATAGTACCTTTAGTTCCGTGTAAAACAGGGCCCGACGGTACTTCGCCACAGTTATACGTAGCCCAAGACCCTTCTAAAAGCCCAACGCCGTCTCCAAAGTCTATCATCATAGCGCTATAGTCTTCAACGTCAAAGTTTTTAGTTGCAAACTGTTTAGTTAAGCCTTGTACTGAAAGGGGTGGTTTGTTAAACATAAATACGCCAAGTATTGAGCCGTAGCAAGCATAGTCTAAAATAGAGCCACCGCCCATATTTTCTTCAAGCCACCAAGAAGTTTGCGCCGTTTCGCCAATAATTTCAGGGAAAGGTCCCCAAGTAGCAGGGCTACGGTAGGTAACCTTCATAAGTTTACCAATTCTACCGCTATCAAGAATTTTTTTAGCAAGTCTAAATGGTGGGAACCACGCGATAGGCCAGTTAGTAAGTAAAAATACGTTATTCTTTTTAGCAACTTCCATCATACGCTTAGCGCCGTTTAAATCAACTGCTAAAGGTTTTTCAACGACAACGTTTATGCCTTGTTCCATTAAATAGCAAGCAATTTCTTCGTGGTGGTGGTTAGTTGAGTTAATAATCGCAACGTCAGGTTTTTCTTTTGCAAGTTCTTTATAATCAAGATATTCCTTGCAACCGCCGTCTAAAAACACCTTTCTTCTTGCTTCGTAGTTTACTTTATCGCAAGGTGGGTTTGTTACTTCGGCAAAACCGATAATATCAAACGCGCCCGACTTACTTATCGCATCGAAAAGTATTGTAGAGTGTGAGTGCGCAAGCGAAAAAAACGCAAGTTTTGGCTTATTCATAATAATTTCTCCTTAAAAGGTTGTTTCAAGTTCAATAGTGTTACCTGACTTGATTGCTTCAGGGATTTTGCACATAATTTCTAAGATATGGCGTGCGTGTTCAGCAGAAAGAAGTGGTTTAGTGCCGTTTTCAATAGAATCGATAAGGTCGTATAAGCAACAGCATTGAGTTTGAAGTTTTTTAGGTGGTTTAACCCAAGCCATAGGTTCAATCCAACCGCGCATACCGATAGCATCGCTATCAACGTAAACTTCAGGTGGGTTGTTAAGCATATATGGTTTTGTTATAGAAATCGTACCGCGCGTGCCGTAAATTTCTACGTTAGGGCATTTAGTAGCCTTTTGCGCAAAGCCCGTGTCAACAAAACCCATTTTGCCGTTTCTAAAGATAATACTGATAAGGTATTGGTCAGGCATTTTGTCCGTTTTAATTTTTTTGCCGTCAAACGCGCCCGAACGCACCGTTCTTTCGGGGTCGGTAACTATTGCCGTACAACTAATGCTTTTTGCAGGGCCGAACATTGTAGTTACTACTTGAAGACCGTGTACGCCCATATCAACAAGGGCGCCCGCACCTTCGTCAAAGAACCAACTTGGGTCAGCATCACGGTATTGGAAGTATTCAGGACCCCCGTGTGAAGTGTTACATTTAATATAAGTAGGCGTACCGATACCGCCGTCGTTTATAATTTGTTTAGCAACGTTTAAATCGTAACGTTGTGGGTGAATAGGCACGCAAACGAAACCTACGCCTTTAGATTTTGCAAGTTCCATTTGTTCGGTAAGCATTTCAACGGTAGGTGCTGCAGGTTTTTGCGAGATAAGGTGTTTACCTGCGTTAAGTACCGCCATATTGATTTCGTGATGCGCTTGAATTGATGCAGAGTCAATTGCAATATCAAAATCACAATTTTCAATAAGTTCGTAAACGCTTTTATACCACTCTTTAGCGCCGTACTTTTTAGCCGCTTGTTCAGCCCTTTCAGGAATAATATCAACAGTAGCAACTAAAACTGCGTTAGCCTCTTTTGAAATACCGCCTAAATAATGCCAGTTAGCAAATGCACCGCAACCGATAACGGCTACCTTCCATGTCTTTTTTTCACTCATAAAAATTTTACCTCTTTAAAGAAATATGTTTACAAATCCAAAATTAACTGTTATTATATTAATAAATAGGGTAAATCTTGCATTTATATCCTTATTATATAGGTTTTAATTAAAAATGTAAATGCACAAATGCTTGTAATAATAGCACAAAATTAACATTAGGGGGTTTTATGTTCTATAAACTTAATTTGGATACGATACCAAAAGTAACTGAATTTTACTACGTAGAACGTAACACCACTTGGCGTTGTGCGGATAAAAACAACATTTTGGTGTTTGTAACTAAAGGCAGGGCGTACTTTGAAATCAACGGCAAAAAGACTTTAATAAAAGAAAAACAAGCCGTGCTTATCCCTGCGGGTACACCGTACGTTAGGTCGGCTATCAAAGGGGAACTTGCAACTTTTTGTTATATCCACTTTTACACGGATAAACAACTTGAGCCTATTTCCGAAGAAGAACTTTCGGTACTTGTTAGCGAACTTGTTGAGTGTGACGCATCTTACACTTTAGAGCATAGTGACGACCCACACCCAACGCAATCGGCGTTTTTAAGCGATATATTTTCGTGCGATGACCATTGTTTAGCGCAACTTGAAGTTATAAAAAGTGAAGACTTTAAGCCCTCTAATCCATATAGGCAGTTAACTGCATCGTTAACCCTTGGCAAACTTATTTTAAGGTATAGCAAAAACGTTGTAAAAGAAGTAAACGACGGTACTTTTCAACGTGCAACTGCATATCCTATCCCCCTTCAAAAAGCATTGCTTTATATCCAAAAAAACTACCGCAAAAAAATCACTACCGAAATTCTTGGCGAAGTGGCAGGCGTATCGGTGCAACATATAATAAGGCTTTTTAAAACTCACCTTAACACCACGCCACTATCCTACGTAAACAAATACAAAGTGGCTTACGCTATGGAAATGTTACGGCACGAAGATATATCCATAAAAGAAATTTCTTATGAACTTGGCTTTGAAAGTCCTAACTATTTTAGCAGGCTGTTTAAAAAGCAAGAAAAAATGTCGCCATCGTCAAGGCGAGGGGTAATAAAAGATTACGGAAAGGAGAAAAAATGATACTATCTATAGGCGAAATTTTAGCCGATGTTATCGTAGATAATAACGGCAAGCAAAAATACTGTGGCGGTGCGCCGTTCAACTTAATAGTAAACGCTAAAAGAAGTGGCGTGGTTGCTGGTTTTATCGGTAGGGTTGGTAACGATGAAACGGGTAAGTTTTTAATGGAAGAAACTTCAAAATACAACCTTGACTATCTTGATATTCAAACGGATAAAGCCCGCGAAACTACTTTGGCGCTTGTAACTTTAACTGACGGCGAAAGGGATTTTAAGTTTGTAAGAAATGACACGGCGGACTATAATATAGACTTTGAAAGCATTGATTTTTCTAAATATCCTGGCCTTAAAATTATCCACTTAGGCTCACTTATGTTATCGGAAAAATCGGGTGTAGATTTAGCAAATAAAATCGTAGAAAAATCAAAAAGTTTAGGGGTTAAACTCTCGTTTGACGTAAACTTTAGAACGGATATTTTCAAAGACCAAGAAACGGCAATAAAAACCTATCTTCCGTTTATAAATTCGGCGGATATCGTAAAGTTTTCCGATGATGAACTTTTACTTTTCACGGGAGAAAAAGATATAGAAAAAGGCTGTAAAAAAATAGCAAATAACGGTCAACTTATCCTTGTTACTCTCGGCAAAAAGGGTAGTTTTTACTACCTTGACGGAAAAACTGGGCAAGTTGCTACCGTACCCGTTACTCCTATCGATACAACGGGCGCTGGTGATGCCTTTTACGGTACTTTTTTAGCTCAAATAGAAAATGCTGAATACACCGATAACAACTTAAAATCTGCAATGAAACTCGCTAACGAAAACGGCGCAAAAACCACTTTATTTAAAGGAGCAATCAAATTATGAAAGATATCAAACAACTTGTAAAAGAACCTATATTTTTTGATAGAAATAGGGTGTATAGAATATACGAAGGCGGTGCGCCTTATAAAGAATTTTTCGGCGACGGCTACGATGACGGTACGGACAACTTCTTCCCTGAAGAGTGGATTGCAAGTAAAGTAAAAGCCATCAACCCAAGGTATTTTGGCAAGCGCGACGGCGTTTCCGTTATTAAAGGTACAGATATCTTCTTTGACGATTTATTAAAAGAGTATCCAAACGAACTTTTAGGCCATAGAAAATACGACTGTTTAGTTAAATATTTAGATAGCGCGGTAAGACTTCCTTTCCAAGTCCACCCAACTAAAGAGTTTTCTCTTAAGCATTTCAACAGTCCTTACGGCAAAACCGAGGCTTGGCTTGTAGTTAAAACTCGCCCAGGTGCAAAACTTTACTTTGGCTTTAAAGATAAAATCACTAAAGAACAACTTGCCGAACTTGAAGAGCGTAGCGAAATCGAAAAAGACATTATGGGCAATCTTCTTGCAGGTGTAGAAGTAGAAGTCGGTGACGTTTGGCTTATAAAAGCAGGGCTTATCCACGCGATTGGCGCGGGTTGTACTATCGTAGAAATTCAAGAGCCAACCGACTTTACTATTCAACCAGAACGTTGGTGCAACGATTATCATATCTCTTACGAGGAAGAATATATAGGGCTTGATAAAGACACGGCGCTTGGTAGCATTAACTACGATATTTACGGCGATGCCGCTAAAAAGTTTGCAACTGTAACCCCAAAAATTGCTATCGATACCGACGTTTATAAAAAAGAAGAACTTATCACTTATGATGACACCCCTTGCTTTGCCGAAAACCGCCACACTATTAAAAATGGTGGTAGTTTTGTGCTTAGTTACGCGCCGTCAGTTTGGCTTTGCTTAGACGGCGAGGCGGTAATCACCGGCGAAAACTACGAAAGAAAAGTAAACCGTGGCGAATATTTTTACCTTCCTTTCGTTGCCGAAGGCAAGTTTACGGTTACAACAAATACACAAGCAACCTTTATTGAGTGCTTACCAAGTAAACAAGACTAAAAAAAGAGAGAACGCGAAGTTCTCTCTTTTTTAACGATATTCGGCTAAAGCCGAGTTAGATGCAATCTGCGGTTGCGTGATATCTATTACTATGTAATAGGAGATATCATTTTGCTGGTGCAAAATGGTTGTGGATTTTTGTTTGTTATTTTAATTTACGCTAAATATATCGTCGTAAGATACTTTTAATATGTTTTTTATGTGTATAATTTCATCTGGATATAAATGGCGTTGACCAACTTCAATTTTAGCAAGTGCGCTACGCGTAATATTACAACCAAGTAATTGTAATTTTGTTGCAAGTGTTTCTTGTGTAATGCCTGCTTTTTCCCTTAACTTGCGAATATTGTTGCCAACTGCTGTTTCAATTAAATTATTCAAAACGTTTACTCCTATATAAGTGCAATTCACTTGACAATATTATAGCAGTATTGTATTATAATATTGCACCTATACAAGTGCAATACAAAAAAATAAGGAGAAATTATGAAAAAATATTCGGCAATAAAAGATATGTATTATGGTAATCGTGGTGTGCACGATAAATTTAAAATAGAAAGTGAAGAACAATCGGTTTTAGACTTTGTTATCAAGTGTGAAGATGCTCTGCTTAAAAAATTAAGTAAAAACCCCGATATTTTAGAAACGTATAAAAAGTTAGATAACGCAATAAGTGAACTTACTTGTATAGAAAACGAACATTACTATACTGAGGGTTTTAGATTTGGTTTTTTAATGGCAATGGATATTTTTGAGATATAATTATTGAAAAAAGAGAGAACGCGAAGTTCTCTCTTTTTTAGTCAGTTATATTAAGATACTTTTAATATGTTTTTATACTAAAGGCGAACGACCTTGTCAGTTATTATCAAATCTTTTCCTTTAGTTTCAATTATTAAATACGTGCCGATAGGAATTCCGTCTTCAAGTATGCTTGCAGTTGGCGAGCCAATTATGTAGTGAGGAATACCATTTTCTTCAATAAATTTAGGCGTGTGTTGGTGCCCTACGAAAACGGCTTTTAGTTGACCACTTTTAAGTAAAATATCTTTTACGGCATCTCTATTTTTCAAGAACATACATTCATCTTCAATAGTTGGGTCTTCCGCAAGAGAGAAGTGCATAAAAACTAAAGTTGGCAATTTGTTTTGTTCTAAGTCCTTTTCAAGCCACTTTAACGTTTCTTCACTAAGATTTTGTGTTTTATATATACCGCCACGCAATAGCCCAAGTTCAGGTCTTACCTCCGGCGATAAAAATACAAGATGGAAACCATCACAGTTCATACTAAAGGTTGCAGGATTTTGTTTAATTAATGGTTCAACTTCGTTGATACTGTCCATCATTTTTAAGTCGTGGTTGCCAAGTACTGAATAAACGGGGCAAGAGAATTCTTGCAATCTACCAAAAATATATTTAAGACAATCAAGGTCAAGCGCTTTGTTGTTCGTGTCTTGTATAATATCCCCAAGATTTATTACAAAATCAACTTTTTCTTCCTTGGAAATCCGCTTAAACTCGTCAAGCATTGGTTCGGCAAATTGAACAAGTTTTTTCTTTGAGATACAATACGCTTGTGTTCCACCATAATAGTGCAAGTCGGCAAATACTAAAATTTTCATTTTTTATTTCCTTTTAAATATTGCAGGGATTACGATAAATGCAATAGCCGATAAGCCAAGTAAGTAAGGGTAGTGAAGATATGCAAATATAGAACCAACTGAAACGCTTGTTACTTCAATAGCCTTTAGCATTTGTGCGCCGTAAGGGATAATGCCTTGAACTACGCTACCAAAAATATCTAAAAGCGACGCCGTTTTAGTGTTTGTGATGCCGTAATCTTCGCTTATAGTTTTAGCAATAGGCGCTGCCATTACGATAGCAACGGTGTTGTTTGCGGTTGCAACGTCCATAGCAGAAACAAGTAAACTTATACCAAGTTGACCGCCAACTTTACCTTTAAATACCTTCTTAATACCAGAAAGTAATGCGTCAAATCCGCCGAATTCACGCATAAGTGCAGAAAGCATTGAAACGAGCAAGGTAACTAAAATTACTTCAAACATACCGCTTGCGCCACTGCCCATAGCCGAAATAACGGCAATAACTTCAGTGCCAAGTGCAAGTTTTACGATGATTGCCGTAACGATACCAGAAAGCAATACCACGAAAACGTTAATGCCAACGATACCGCCAACTAATACAAGAAGGTAAGGAATTAAAAGCCAAATATTAATTTTTGAAGGCGTATAATCGTTAGTTGCTCCTGAAGTAAAGGCAAATATAAGTAAAATTACAATCGTTAAAATCGCTGCGGGAAGGGCAATAAAGAAGTTTTCTTTAAACTTGTCTTTCATTTTACAGCCTTGTGTTGAAGTTGCGGCAATAGTCGTATCCGAAATAAAGGATAAGTTATCCCCAAACATAGCACCGCCGATAATAGCGCCAACGTAAAGTGGAAGTGAACCGCCCGTTATGGTAGCAAGTGCTAAGCCTATCGGTGCGATAACCGAAATCGTTCCAACCGAAGTACCCATAGCAGTAGATACGAAACATGAAACTATAAAAAGTACAAGCGCCGAGTATTTTGCAGGGATAAAACTTAAAAATAAATCTGCAACTGCGGTAGCGCCTTCTCTACCAAGCGTACCCGCAAAAATACCTGCCGATAAGAAAATTAAAATCATTGTAACAATGTTTTTATCGGCAAAACCGCTCGCCATAATCGAAAGTTTTTCTTCAAACTTTAACTTTCTGTTTTGCAAGCACGCAACAAGTATTGCTATCATAAACGCAACAACTACGCTCATTACGTAAAAGTCGTTAAAAATAAGGCTAATGCCAATGTAAACTACTAAAAACACGGCAATTGGAAGTAGTGCCCACCAATTACCCTTCTTTTGAATTGATTGCATAAAAATCTCCTTTCCTAAAAAGTATATAGTAGTAAGCAAAAAAAGTCAAATAAAAAATAAAAATGCTATTGCGCTTACTATATTATAATGGTATAATTTTTTAAAAGGAGTCAATTATGAAAGCGTGTGTACTTTTTGGGGCAAAAGACCTTAGGGTTACAGATTTTAAAGAGCCCGAACTTTTAGATAACGGCGTAAAGGTGGCCGTTGCGTACTGTGGTTTGTGCGGAACGGATTTTCATAAATTTATGGGTAAGGCGGGTTCAAGACCTGTTGTTTATCCCGTACCGCTTGGTCACGAAATTTCGGGCGTTATTGTGGACGTAGGTAAAAACGTTACCGAATTTAAAAAGGGTGACAGGGTAACTGTTGACCCTAACTGGAGTTGCGGTAACTGTTATTACTGTAAAAACGGCAAGCGCCATTTATGTATTAATTCTAAAGGTGTAGTTAAAGGTTTAGCCGAATACGTTTGTCCACCAAAGGAAAACGTTTATCTTATTCCTGATAATTTATCTTTAAAAGACGCGGCTTTAACAGAGCCCCTTTCTTGTTGTTTGCACGGCGTTGACCTTTTAAACGTTAAATCGGGCGAAACGGTAGCCGTTATCGGCTTAGGTGCTATCGGTGCCCTTATGGTGCAAATTTTAAAAAATTCCGGCGCAGGCAAAATCATTGCCTTTGACGCAAACGAAGAAAAACGCAAAATTGCAAAAGACCTTGGCACGTACGCCTTTATCAATCCTTTAACTGAAAACGTTGAAGAAACTATCAAAAATTTAGGTGTTGAGTGTATAGATAATGTTATCGAGTGCGGTGGCATACCAGCAACTGCAAGTTTAGCCTTAAACGTTGCAGGTCGCGGTGCTACGGTAGTGCTTTTTGGCGTTAGTAGTCCTGAAACTGTACTTCCTATCAAGTGGTACGACGCATTTTTAAAAGAACTTGTTATAAAAACCTCGTATATCAATCCAAACACTATGGCAAGGGCTATTGCAATGCTTGCAAACGGTCTTATTGATTTTGACAAGGCAATTAGTGCCGTTATCGATATGAGTGACGTAGAAAAAGAAATTTCTACCCGCACCCTTTCAAGCCAAGGCAAAGTTATAGTACAAGTAAACGGAAATCTTAAATAATTATGAAAATTTTAGTTATATTTACGGGCGGTACTATCGGCAGTACGGTTGGCGAAAATTACATTTCGCTTGACGATGCTAAAATGTACGCGCTTATTGAAAACTTTAATAAAAATAGCGATGAAAAAGTGGATTTCGACGTAGAAACCCCTTACTCTATCTTTAGCGAAAACTTATCGGCTAAAGAACTTACCACTCTTTGCAAACTTGTTGAAAGCAAAGTTGGGTTGGGTTATGACGGAATTATCGTTACTCACGGCACGGATAGTATTCAATATACTGCCTCTGCTTTAGCATACACGGTAAGAACTGAAATTCCTATTTTAATGGTATCTGCTAACTATCCGCTTGACCATGAACTTTCTAACGGCAATGATAATTTTTACGGTGCGGTTAAATTTATTTCGCAATGCAAGGTTGGTGGGGTGTTTGTTGCATACAAAAACTTTATGGATAACGCGATAGAGTTCTATCATGCTACAAGAATCGTAAGTCACAGCGAGGCAAGTGATGCTATAAATTCAATTGACGGTTATCCTTACGGATTTTACGTTTTACCTTGTGATAACAACCCTGAAATTATTGATTTTGAAGATAAAATCGCAATTCTTAAAGATGCTAAGGCATTATCAGGCAAGGGCACAATCGGTACTGTGGATTTTGTATCTAACCCTAAAATCTTGTTTATCCAAAGTTATCCTTCCGACAGTTTTAGTTATAATTTAAACGATTATAACGCAGTTTTAATCAAGCCTTATCATTCGGGCACACTTAATACGGCAAACGAAAACTTTGTTAAGTTTTGCAAAGATGCAAAATCCAAAAATATACCCGTATTTATTCCTAACGTAAAAGGGGATATTTCATACGATACAACTAAAGCCTTTGACGATTTAGGCGTAACGCCATTGGTTTTTGCTACAAGCCCTGCAATCTACGTTAAAATTTGGATTGCTATAAGCCTTAAAAAAGATATTAAAGATTTTGTTTTAGAAGAATTAAACGGCGAATTTTTAAAGTAAAAAGTACCCTTTAGTTATCAAAAAGGGAAGATATTACTAATTTAAAATAATATTTACCATTGATTTTTTTTAGGGTTTTGATATAATCATAACGATAAACCTTTTAGGAGGACTTGTATGTTAAAAAAAGCAATGTCTTGTTCGTTTGAGTTAAACGAAGAAACTTTTATTGCATTAAAAAAAGCGGGCATCGAAGCCATTGAAATTTCTTTTAGACCTGAAAATATTGATAGTTTAAACTATCAACAAGTCAAAGAACTTGCTGAAAAATACGGTGTGGAACTTTGGTCATACCACCTTCCGTTTTGGTGGATAGGCGCTACGATAGACGCGGCGTCACACGATGAAAAAGTTCGCGAAAAAACTATTGAAGTATGGAAAAAATACATTAAACTTGCAGGGGATATCGGCATTAAAAAGTTTATTGCTCACCCAAGTAGCGAACCAAAAAGTGAAGACCCTGAAGTAAGGGCGCAAGAAATTGCTTATTCGCAAGACACTTTATCTAAAGTAGCGGAATACGCCCAAACTTTTGGCGCAACAATTTGTGTTGAAAACTTGCCAAGAACTTGTTTGGGTAGAAATTCTAAAGAAATGTTACAAATTGTATCGTCTCACCCTAACTTAAAAATTTGTTTTGACACGAATCACCTTTTAGCGCAAGACACTTTTGAGTTTGTAGATGAAATCCACAGCGAAATTGCTACTTTACACGTTTCCGACTACGATTATATCGATGAACGTCATTGGCTCCCAGGGGAAGGTAAAGTTGATTGGCACAAACTTTACAATAAACTTATCGGCTACGGTTATAGCGGTGCTTGGCTTTATGAAATAGGCATTAAAACCCGCCCTAACATTATCAACCGTTCGCGTGAACTTACTTTTGAAGACCTTACAAGAAATGCAAGCGAAATCTTTGAAGGCAAAGACTTAACTTTAATTTAATAATAAATAATAAACTCGGCTTTCGCCGAGTTTTGTTTTTAGTAAAACCTTGATTATTTATATCAATAGTGCTATAATCGTATTATCAAAGTTATTAAGGGATAGTTATATGAAAATTATTGATTTGCTTAATCAAAACAAACTTACTTTATCATTTGAAGTGTTTCCGCCTAAAACGGAGTCAAGTTTTGATAGTGTAAAAACGGCAACTGAAGAAATTGCACGTTTAAAACCTGCATTTATGTCGGTAACTTACGGTGCGGGCGGTGGAACGAGCAAATATACCTTAGATATTGCTAAAAATATTTTAAAAGAACACGGCGTACCTACCCTTGCGCATTTAACTTGCGTATCTTCCTCTAAAGAAAAGGTTAGCGATATGATTGCCGAAATCAAAAATGCAGGAATAAAAAACGTAATGGCACTTCGCGGGGATATCCCTGAAGAAATGAAAGGCGCAGATAGAAGTAAGTGGGATTACCGCTACGCAGTTGATTTAGTTAAAGAATTAAAAGAGGCTGGGGATTTTTGCATAGGCGGTGCTTGTTATCCCGAAATTCACCCGGAAAGCGCTAATCAAAATGACGACCTTAAATATTTAAAAGAAAAAGTTGACGCGGGCTTAGATTTTTTAACTACCCAAATGTTTTTTGATAACAACCTTTTATATAACTTTTTATACAAAATTAGGGGTATTGGTATAAAAGTTCCCGTTATTCCGGGAATTATGCCTATCACCAACGCAAAACAAGTGGAAAGGGCTATAAATCTCTCCGGTTCGTTTATGCCTCAAAGGTTTAAAAGTTTAGTTGATAAGTTTGGCGAAAACCCTGATGCCATGATGCAAGCGGGTATAGTGTACGCTACCGACCAAATTATCGACCTTTTTGCAAACGGTATAACCAACGTTCACGTATATACAATGAACAAGCCGTTTGTCGCTAAAAAAATTATGGAAAATTTATCAAATATTTTAGGTTAATGGATATTATAGTAAAAAGTTATAACCCACCCGAAATAAATGAAAAAGAAATTTTGCGTTATGCTGGTATGAAAAACTCAACCACAGAAATTGCAGAAATTTTAAAGGACTGTTTAAAGGAAATCGACGGCAAACTAAACTATAGTGTTTGCTATTTAAAAACGCCTATCTCGGTTGATGAAGATATTGATTTTAAACATTTTAAAGTACACTCGAAAGACCTTGCAAAAAATCTTACGGGTTACAGTAGCGCAATAGTTTTCGTTGCAACGGTTGGGATAGAAATTGATAGATTAATTAAAAAATACAGCGTAATATCGCCAGTTAAAGCCCTTTTGTTTCAAGCAATCGGTGCAGAGCGCATAGAAAGTTTATGCAATGCCTTCTGCGAAGATTTAAAAGGGGAGTTTACAAAAGTTGCACCGCGTTTTTCGGCAGGGTACGGGGATTTTTCTCTCGATTATCAAGAGGAAATTTTTAAAGTATTAAACCCTAAAAAACATATTGGAGTGTCGCTACTTGAAAGCAAACTTATGTTGCCGTCAAAATCGGTAACGGCGGTTGTCGGTGTAAAATAAAACTTTTGATAGCATTGTAAATTCGTAGGGGACGGCGTCCTCGACGTCCAAAGGACAATATGGAAATTTTAAACTACTTAAAAAATAATATTTTAGTTTTAGACGGCGGTATGGGTACGCTACTTCAAGATAAAGGCTTGAAGGTTGGTGAGCACCCTGAAAAGTGGAATATCACTCACCCCGAAGAAATTATAGATATTCATAAAAACTATTACGATAGCGGTAGTAACGTTGTATCTACTAACACTTTTGGTGCAAACTCGCTAAAGTTTAGTGACGTGGAACTTGAAGAAATTATAAAGTCAGCGGTAGAAAACGCAAAAACGGCAAAAAATCAAAGCACTTCAACCAAAGAAAAATGGATTGCTTTAGATATCGGCCCAACTGGTAAAATGCTTAAACCGTTTGGCGAACTTGACTTTGAAAATGCCGTTGAAATTTTTGCTAAAACGGTAAAACTTGGCGTTAAGTATGGGGTTGATTTAGTTATTATCGAAACGATGAACGACCCTTACGAAACAAAGGCGGCGGTGCTTGCCGTTAAAGAAAATTCAAATCTTCCCGTGTTTGTTTCTAACGCGTACGGCAAAGACGGAAAACTTATGATGGGTTCAAACCCTCGCGCAATGATAGCAATGCTTGAAGGTTTAGGGGTAGATGCTATTGGGGTTAACTGTTCGTACGGTCCAACAACTTTAATGCCTGTTATTAAAGATTATTTAAAATACTCGTCACTTCCATTAATCTTTAAGCCAAACGCAGGCTTACCATCTGTAGAAAACGGCAAAACCACCTTTGATTTATCGGCACAAGACTTTGCAAGCCAAGTGGCAAGTGCGGTAAAAATGGGTGTTAGGGTAGTTGGCGGTTGCTGTGGAACAACCCCTGAATATATTGAAAAATTATCTTTTAATATCAAAGATATTACCCCTAAAAAAATTACTAAAAAGAATTACACCGTTGTTTCTTCTTACACCCACGCGGTTGACTTTGAAAACTCGCCTATTTTAATTGGCGAAAGAATTAACCCAACGGGTAAAAAACTCTTTAAGCAAGCCCTTAAGGATAACGATATCGACTATGTTTTAAAAGAAGGTATTACTCAGCAAGAAAAAGGGGTACACGTTTTAGACGTAAACGTTGGTCTTCCTGAAATTGATGAAGTAGAAATGCTTAAAGCGGTTACGACGGAACTTCAAGCGGTGGTGGACTTACCACTTCAAATAGATACGTCTAACTTTACGGCAATGGAACAAGCGCTTAGGGTATACAACGGCAAGCCGATGATAAACTCGGTAAGCGGTAAAGCGGAAAGCATGAACGCCGTTTTTCCACTTGCTAAAAAGTACGGCGGTGTGGTTGTATGCTTAACTTTAGATGAAAACGGTATACCAACTAAAGCGGAAGATAGGGTAAAAATCGCTAAAAAGATTATCAAGCGCGCTAAAGAATTCGGCATTGATAAAAAAGACCTTGTTTTTGACCCTTTAACCTTAGCAATCAGCGCGGATAAAACTGCAGGCATTGAAACGCTTAAAGCGGTAAAACTTATAACTGAAAAGTTAAAGGCTAAAACTTCGCTTGGCGTATCAAACGTGTCTTTTGGTCTTCCGGATAGAGATAGTATAAATAGTCAATTTTTCACCTTAGCACTTAGTAACGGCTTAACTTGTGCAATAATGAACCCAAATTCAAACGAGATGTTAAAGGTTTATTACTCCTTTAATGCGGTTAACGGCAAGGACGAAAACTGCTTAAAGTATATAGACTTTATATCAAATCTTCCTAAAAAAGAAGAAGTTGTTATAAACGTTGCTAAAAAAGTTGAAACAAACGGCGAAACAGCCCTTCAAAACGCTATAATCAAAGGTCAAAAGAACTTGGCAAGCACACTCACCAAAGACCTTTTAAAGACTAAAGCACCCCTTGAAATTGTAAACGAAGAAATTATCCCTGCGTTAAATATCGTGGGCGTTGGCTTTGAAAATAAAAGGGTATATCTTCCTGAACTACTTATGAGTGCGGAATCGGCTAAATCGGCATTTACCGAAATTAAAGCGGTAGCGCAAAAAACTACTGCGGATAAAGGCACGATAGTTATTGCTACCGTTAAAGGGGATATCCACGATATAGGTAAAAACATCGTTAAACTTTTACTTGAAAATTACGGCTTTAAAGTGGTTGACTTAGGTAAAGACGTTGAGCCTAATTTAATTGTAGAAACGGCAATAAAATTAAATGCTAAACTCGTTGGCTTATCTGCACTTATGACAACTACCGTACCTGCAATGGAACAAACCATTAAACTTTTAAACGAAAAAGTACCTACCACAAAAGTTATGGTAGGCGGTGCGGTTTTAACAAGTGACTACGCAAACAAAATCGGCGCAAACCGTTACTGTAAAGACGGCATGGAAGCCGTAAGATATGCTGAAGAGATATTTGGAATTTAATAATAACAAAAACGGCTCAACCGAGCCGTTTTTAAATTAAGAAATAATTATGATTTTCTCTTGCGGTTATTCCTATAGCAAATAGGACATCCTTGCCCATTATTTCTATGAGAAACAGTTGTCATCCATTCGTGCCCATTTATACATATCCACCAGACTTTTTTTTCGCTATTAGAAGTTATGTTTAAAGGTGTTAGTGGTTGATTTTTTTCGTAATTCCATTCTTTTGCTAAGGTAGGGTTGATAGTTTGTAAATCGTTATAGCCTGGTAGGACTTTTTTGCTTGCGCAAATAGGGCATCCTGTTCCATGGTTTCTGCTTAATATCTGAGCAATATATTCGTGTCCTTTTTTGCATTTCCACCACACTTTTTTGCCGCTTCCTGCTGTAAAATTTTCCGGCATTAAACTTGCATTTTTTTCATAGTTCCACTCGCTTGATAAAGTAGGGTTTGTTGTTGATAAATCATTAAAACCAACAATAATTTTTTTACCAATACAATAAGGACATTTATTGCCATTTACTCTATCTCTTATAATGGCCTGCCATTCGTGACCATTATTGCATATCCACCAGACTTTTTTACCACTTCCAACTTTGTAATTTTCAGGTGTCAGATTTTTATTTCTTTCAAAGTTCCATTCTCTTGACAAAATTGGATTAAGGGTTAATAAATCATTTTTTCCTTTTATCGCAAACCTACCAGAACAGTAAGGACAGTTTGTTCCGTTATTTCTATCACTTATACTAGCTTTCCATTCGTGTTTTTTCTTGCATATCCACCAAACTTTTGTGCCGCTATTAGATGTAAAGTTTTCTGGTTTTAAATTGCCGTTTTTTTCGTAATTCCACTCGCTTGCTAATTGGGGATTTAGTGTTTTTAAATCTGTTTCACCGAGAATTGCATATCTCCCTGAGCAATAAGGACAATTTGCCCCTTTATTTCTGTGAGCAATTGCGGCTTCCCATTCATGTCCTTTATTACATTTCCACCAAACTTTTTTATTGCTTGCTGCTGTAAAGTTTTCTGGTTTTAATTTTCCATTTTTATTATAATTCCATTCCTTTGCCAAAGTAGGGTTAATATAAAAAATGGAGTTTGATTTTTCAATATAAACGCGTAAATTTTCTATGTCTATAAAATCTCTTTTAATATCTATATCTACAGTGGTGTCAGTTATTTCATTTATTATTTTTCCTATTATTATAGGCAAATCTTTTTGATTTTTTTGAACTTTATAATCTATTGAATAGTCGTTTAATGTGGGTAATCCTTCTCTTATCCTATAAAGTTTAATTCCATCTTTTTGGCACTTAAAGTTTTTTTCTAAATCTTTAGTCATTTTATCTTTATGCCAAAAATAACCGTCATATTCTATAGCTGTTTTTAATGAAGGTATAAATATATCTAATTCATATCCGTTTTCTTTATATGAGTGTATTGCTTCTAAACCACTCTTTTTAAGATAGTATAAAATAGCATATTCAGGGAAGGAAGAATGTTTTTCTATATTACAGATTGGACAGTTTTGTCCATAATTCCTATGCGCTATTGAAGCTTGCCATTCGTGTCCATTTCTACATATCCACCAGACTTTTTTTTCGCTATTAGAAGTTATGTCTAAAGGTGTTAGTGGTTGATTTTTTTCGTAATTCCATTCTTTTGCTAAAGTAGGATTAAGTGTTTGTAAATCATTATAGCCAAACAAGACTTTTTTACCTGCACAAATAGGGCATCCTGTACCATGGTTTCTGTTTAATATTTGAGCTTGCCATTCGTGTCCTTTTTCACATTTCCACCAAACTTTTTTACCGCTGTTAGAGGCTATATTTTCTGGGTATAATTCGCCATTTTTTTCGTAATTCCATTCTTTTGCTAAAGTAGGATTAAGTGTTTGTAAATCATTTACGCCACTGATGGCAAATCTTCCATAGCAATATGGACACCCTGTACCTTGATGCCTATTTATTATTGCGGCTTCCCATTCATGTCCTTTATTGCATTTCCACCAAACTTTTTTACCGCTTCCTACAGTGAAATTTTCTAGCTTTAAATCATCATTCTTTTCCCAATTCCATTCAGCGATTAAAACGGGGTTGTCTATTAGATACTTCTTTTCTTTTTTATTAGCCATATTAACCCCCTTAAGTGAAAATCTTTTCAATTATTATAGCATATTAAAATAGCAATTTCAATATTTCTACTAATAAAAAAACGGCTCGTTGAGCCGTTTTTGTGTTTAAGAAAATAAATAAATTATATTTTCTAAAGCCTATTGCAAATTAAAATAAATAGGTGTAAAATGGTTATATCGTAAAGATTTTATATCGGAGATTTACTGTGTTTTTACAATTGTTTAACGGCTGGTATTTTTTCTTTTTATTACTATCAGCGGGTGGTTTTATAGGATTATATTTTTTACTAAGGAATAAAAAGGAAAGAACGGTTAAGATAGTTTTAATATCTTTCATGGCGTTTGCACTTATATTGCATTTTTCAAAAATATTATTCCCGCCTTATTCAGAAAACCATGAAATTCACTTAAGGGATTCGTGGTTTATAAATATTTGCGGTGCAAATATTGCGCTTTTCCCATTTATGCTTATATCAAAAAATAAGTACGTTAAAGACTATATGTTTTACATTGGTGTTTTAAGTGGTTTGATTGCGGTGTGTTATCCTATTGACCCAATTTTAAAAGGAGAGGCGCAAACTAAAGAAATTATCGACGTATTGCGTTTTTACCTTCATCACAATCTTTTATGGTACGTTCCCGTTTTGATGGTGGCATTTAAAATACACAAAATTAGTTATCGTAGAATTTTTGTAACTCCAGTTGTGTTTTTAGTGGTAATGCTTTTTATAATGCTTAATCAAGTAATGCAAAGCGAACTTGGATTTATAGGTATGCGCGGTGACGATATCCATTCAATACCGTATATAAACAACTCTTTAATTTGGGGGCCGGACGGTAATATTTCTAAACTTATCGAGTGGGCGTGTCCAAGCGTTTTTAAAACAATTCCTGTAGGCCCGCACGCTGGTGAAACGAAATATTGGCCGTGGTTTTGGCTTATCGTTCCTTGCTTTGTAATATTAGTTCCCGTATGTTTTGTAATGGCTATGATAGTAGATTATAAAGCCTTTAAAGAAGATTGTATTACTTTAAAATTAAAAATATCCGCTTTAATTAAAAATAAAAGGGGATAAGGAGGGATAAAATGACTTTTAAACAATGGTTTTTTGGTGGGATAGAAAACCCAAGAGTGGAAAATCAATGGGGTACTTTACACATTTTAACTTTAGTTATTTCAGTTGTTTTAATCGTAGGGTTCTATTTAATAAACAGATACTCTAAAAACAAAGAAAAAACGAGAAAAATCATAATTTTATCTCTTGCTTTTTCCGTTTTATTTTTAGAAGTTGCAAGTAGGGTAATGTATATAGGTCAAAAATACTATTATCATATGCCAATAATGGATAATATCTCCCTCTTATGGATAATATTACCTAAGCCTTGGTGTGCAATTTCTTGCTGGGCAATTTTCATTTCGGTTGCGGTTAATAAAAAGTTCTTTTATAACTTCACAAGCATATCGGCATTATTTTGCGCGTTAGTATTCTTTGCTTATCCTGGTGTTGGGTTTAATAGCGAACACATTTTGTTTGACAATCTTTATTCAATAGTAACACACGCTTTACTTTTAATAACTTCTATAACTTTAATTACCCTTAAGTTTACAGACTTTAGGTATAAAGACTTTTACAAATTCGCTATTTGTTTGGCTTTAACTTTTGTTTACGGAATAATTGAAGTTTTTATTTTGAAGATATACGCAGACCCAATGTACTTTATGCCTAACGGAGATATTCAAGCGGGAATCTTAAATATCAGTTACGGATTATACATGGTGCTTTACATTGCGTTGATATTAGTTTACACTAATACCTTCTACTTAATTCAAGATAGGGTTGCAGTTAAAAACTTTTTCAAAAAATTATTTAAAAAATAAAAACAAAAACGGCTCGACTGAGCCGTTTTTTATATTATGAATTTGCAAGTTAAATTGAAAAGTTTTTGTATGTTTTTAGTCGAATATTCTACTTCTGCTGAATATTCCCTTACTATATCAACAAGGGTGTTAAAGTTGTTTTCGCAAACTTCTTCTTTATAAATTTGCTGTATAATAAACCAACTATAAACGCAAGCAAGGGTTATGCCGTGCGCCATTAAGGTGTCTTCCGCACTTGATATATGCCTATAAAGGCTGTTAACTAAAAATTGCTCGCAATATATTGATAAGTCGTTATCCACAAGTAGGGAAATTTGCTTATTTTTTATGCTTTTTAAGCGCAAAGCCCAACTTTTGTTTAGTTTTTCATAAGAAAGCAAGGCTTTTAATACTTTTTTATAGTCTTTTACGTCTAAACCGGTATTGCAAAGATTTAATAGTTTTTCAATTCTTTCGTTTATATGAATTGAGCGGTCTTGCAAGATTTTTAAGGCGCTTTCCCTATAATCTATAACGAATTTTTCGTAAAATTCCGCACTTGCGGTCACACCGTCATCACTAACTAAAATTGGCGCAATTTGTTTATCATACGAAAGGATAATTTTAGTTGCCTCTTCACAGCAAAATCCAAGCCCCGTTTCGGTAAAGGGAGTAAAATTACTTTTAAAACGCGGGTGGTCGCTACAGATTTGGCACAACTTGTCTTCGCCCAAGTTGATAATAATTTCGCAAAGCCCCTTATCGTTTAGAAAAGCACAGCGCCTTGATTTATCTTGTTTAAAAGTTGATTTTTTAAAGTTGATTCCATTTTTTAGGGTAGTAGAAAAAGCGGAATTATCCGCTTTATAATAATTTAAAGTTTTATCGTCTATATCCGTTTCCCAACACGCGCAACAAGTGTGTTTACAATTACCGGCTATGCACTTAAATAGGGGATAATAGTTTAAAATATATTCTTTCATAAATTTCTACTTTTCAAATTTTTTAGGAATAAAGTTTTTGCCGTCAAAAATATAATGTTCGGTATAGCCGACCTTTTTAGCAAGTTCTTCGGCTATATCAAATGCGTAATCTAACTGGTCGTAATAGTGGCAGTCGCTATTAATCATAATTTTACCGCCACGCGCACGTATCATTTTTAAAATTTCAATAGATGGATATGGCGCAGTTCTATAACCGCCCGCCATTGCACCCGTGTTAATTTCAAAAATAGCGCCCGTTTTACTAAGTTTATCTACGGCTTTTTCGGCGTATTCTAAATACTCGTCACTTTGGCTGTTGCCTAACTTTTCATTGAACTTAGAACACATATCAATATGCCCTATGATATCCGCACCCGTCATATCAATAACGTTTGCTACCGTTTCAAAATAGTCTTTAGCAAACCCAAGATATTTGCCACCGTAAACTTCTTTAATAATTCTTTCAGTTTCAGGCATATCAAGGTCAAAGAAAAGTAATTCGCCGTCTTTTTTAATGTTGTGTACAGAGCCTATTGAATATTCAAAAGGGTAGGTTTGTGGGTCGGAAAAACAGTCTTGTTCAATACCCAAATAGATTTTAAGTGTATCCTTGTACTTTTGTTTAGCATCGGTAACTTCTTTGATATACTGATTGAACCTTTCAGGCGTAAGCGAATAAATATCCGCATTGTCAACGTAGCTATGACCCGTAAAACCTAAATGCGTAAATTCTTTTTTTATCGCGCTATCAATCATTTCTTGAATAGTGCTATATCCGTCACACAAAACCGAGTGAACGTGAAAGCAAGATTTTATCATAGCAAAAACCCTTTATTTTGTCATTTTTTCTTGTTTAACTTTGTGGTCGATAACGTGGCGTGATGCGAGTTCTTTTCTAACGTCGTCAACGGAAATACCCATTTCAACCATTAAAACCATTGGGTGGTAGGCAAGGTCAGCAAGTTCGTAAATCGTTTCCTTTTTGTCGCCTGCTTTACCGCCAATAATAACTTCAGTACATTCTTCGCCAACTTTTTTAAGGATTTTATCAATACCTTTTTGGAATAAATAAGTAGTGTACGAGCCTTCAGGCATATCGTTTTTTCTACCTTGTAATAATTCGTACAAACCGTCGAAAGAAAATTCCGATTTACCTTCCGCAATAAATAATTTATCGTTAAAGCACGATTCAGTACCTAAGTGGCAAGCAGGTCCGTCCTTTTCAACCATAACGACAAGCGCATCTCTATCGCAGTCAGCAGTTATTGAAACAACGTGTTGATAGTTACCGCTTGTTTCGCCCTTAAGCCATAATTCGTTACGGCTACGTGACCAAAAACAAGTTAAGCCCTTTTCCATTGTTATTTCAAGGCTTTCTTTATTCATATAAGCAAGGGTTAACACTTTTTTACTAAGTGCGTCAACAACTATTGCAGGGATTAAACCTTTATCGTCAAATTTTAAATCTTTAATTTCTAACATAATTATCTCCTAACGAATTATAATACCTTCTTTTTTAAGTTCGTTTTTCAAATCGCTAATTTTTACTTCGCCAAAGTGGAAGATAGATGCCGCAAGGCCTGCGTCAATAGTAGGTACTTCTTTAAACAGTTTAACAAAGTCGTTAATTGAGCCCGCACCGCCAGAGGCAATTACGGGGACGTTTACCGCAGAGCAAACTTCCTTTAAAAGTTCTATGTCAAAGCCTTTCTTAACGCCGTCTGTATCGATAGAGTTAACAACAACTTCGCCCGCGCCTAAAGAAACGCAACGCTTAATCCAACTGATTGCCTCAATGCCCGTGTTTTCTCTACCGCCTTTAGCAAATACCGTAAACTTTCCGTCTACGCGCTTAACGTCTGCTGAAATTACAACGCATTGGTCACCGTACTTTAAGGCACCTTGCTTAATAAGGTCTGGGTTTTTTATTGCACCCGAGTTAACGCTAACTTTATCCGCACCGCATTTAAGCACTCTATCAAAATCTTCTATCGTGTTAATGCCACCGCCAACGGTAAGTGGGATAAATATATTTTTAGCAACTTCAGTTAAAATTTCGGTAAATAACTTTCTTCCGTCACTACTTGCCGTGATATCGTAAAATACAAGTTCGTCTGCACCGTTATCACTATAGTATTTACCAAGCGCAACGGGGGAAGATACGTCGTTTAAGTTGTTAAAGTTAACCCCTTTTACAACTCTGCCGTCTTTTACGTCAAGGCAGGGGATTATTCTTTTAGTAATCATTTTATTTTCTCCAAAGCTTCTTTTAAGTCAATGCTTTTAACGTAATAAGCCTTGCCGATAATCGCACCGTAAAGGTTTAACGCGTTTAACGCAAGGATATCGTCTATCGTAGAAACACCGCCAGACGCGGTAATATTCAAACTAAACTTTTCGCTTAATTCTTTATAAAGTTCTCTGTTTGTGCCTTGCATAGCACCGTCTTTACTAACGTCGGTACAAATAATGTATTTTACACCGTAACTTTGCATAAGCGCGCAAAAATCAAAGCAGTTATACTGTGATTTTTCCACCCAACCCTTAATAGCAACGAATCCGTCTTTAACGTCAACGCCAACGGCAATCTTGTCGCCATAGGTTGCAACCGCTTTTTTCAAAAACTCTTGGTCGTTTACCGCTGCAGTACCAAGTATTACGCGGTTTACACCGATATCCAAGTATTTTTTTACCGTTTCCATATTGCGAATACCACCGCCAATCTCTACGAACAGGTTGGTGTTTTCTACAATACTTTTAACTGCGTTAAGGTTTGGGGTAGTGCCGTCCAAAGCGCCTTCAAGGTCAACTAAGTGCACACAAGTAGCGCCTAAACTTTCAAAGTCCTTAGCAACCGAAAGGGGATTTTCGCTATAAATTGTCATTTGGGCGTAATCGCCCTTGTATAATCTTACGGCTTTACCGCCGTATAAATCAATCGCAGGGAAAAGTAGCATTTTATTCTCCTAACTCTGTGAAGGCTTTTAAAATATTAAGCCCTACGTCACCACTCTTTTCAGGGTGGAATTGACAGCCGTAAACGTTGCCGTTTCCAACTATTGCGGTAAGTTCTTTGCCGTATTCGGTAGTTGCTATAAGGCTATCGTCGCAGTCAACTGCGTGGTATGAGTGTACAAAATACACGCAATCATCAGGGTTTATATATTTAAGCAAAGGGCTATCTTTAGTAAAGTGAAGTGCGTTCCAACCAATGTGCGGAATTTTATATTCCTTTGGCAAATCAATTGCAACAACTTGACCTTTAAGTAAGCCTAACCCTTTATGCTCGCCGTATTCTAAACTTTTTTCAAATAGCATTTGCATACCAAGGCAAACACCTAAAAGTGGTATACCCTTTTCAACTTGTTCTTTTATAACTTTATCAAGCCCCGTTTCAAAAAGTTTTTTAGACGCGTCGCCAAACGCACCAACGCCGGGGAGAATAAGTTTGTCTGCCTTTCGAATTACCTTTTCATCGCCCGAAACAACAATTTCCGCACCGATAGCGGAAAATGAACTTTTAAGCGAAAAAAGGTTGCCAACGCCATAGTCGATAATGCAAATCATTAAAGCACCCCTTTGGTTGATGGAATTTCATTAGCAAAAGCAGGGTCAATCTTTACCGCTTCTTTCATAGAACGCGCAAACGATTTAAAAGTGCCTTCAACAACGTGGTGTGCGTTAGTACCTGCAAGTTTATTAACGTGTAAAGTAATACCTGCGTGGCGAACGAATGCTAAAAAGAATTCTTCAACAAGTTCAACAGGGAAGTCGCCAATTTTAGTAGCGCGCATAGGTAAATCTAATTTTAAATAACTTCTACCCGAAATATCAAGTGCCGTTAAAATTAACGATTCGTCCATTGGTAAAATTGTAGTGCCATAGCGGATAATACCACGCATATCGCCAAGCGCTTTTTTAAAGGCTTGACCTAAAACTATACCAACGTCTTCAACGGTGTGGTGATAGTCTACGTTGATATCGCCATTGCATTTTACCTTTAAGTCAAAACGGCCGTGACGGGCAAAAAGGTCTAACATATGGTCGAAAAATCCACAGCCTGTATCAATTTCCGCTACGCCCTTACCGTCAAGGTCAAGGGATAAACTTATATTGGTTTCTTTAGTTTTTCTATCAATTTCTGCCTTTCTCATTATAATTCTCCTAAAATCTCTTTAATTTTTTGGATAAAAATTTGCATTTCTTCACAACTACCTATTGTAATGCGGATAAAATCCTTAATTCTATCTTTATCAAAGTGGCGAACTAAAACGCCTTTGTCTTTAAGTTTTAAGTATAAGTCTTTACCGCCAATTTTATCGCTTGATGCAAAAATAAAGTTGGCTTTAGAATCAAGCACGGCAAAGTTTAATTTTTCAAGTTCTAAAGTGGTGTAATTTCTATTTTCAATAATGCGTTTAGCATTATTCATATAGTAATCGTTATCAATAAGCGCTTGCGTACCTGCAACTTGCGTTAAACTGTTAACGTTGTACGGGTTAGTTGAGTACTTAATCTTATCTAAATCTTCAATAAGTTTAGCATTTGCTATCGCAAAGCCAAGCCTTGCGCCTGCCATACTCCTTGATTTAGAAAAAGTTTGAACGCATAACAAGTTATCGTACTTTTCAGTAAGTTTACTGCACGAAGTACCGCCAAAATCAACGTATGCTTCATCTATAATAACAACGCTTTCAGGGTTAGATACCACGATTCTTTCAATATCTTCAAGAGAAATTTCCTTGCCCGTTGGTGCGTTAGGGTTAGCAATAACGATAAGTTTGTTTTTACCTATAAACGCATCTACGTCAAGAGAGAAATCTTCCTTTAAAGGTATGATTTCAGCATCTAAATTATAAAGTTCGGCAAAAACCGAATAAAAACCATAGGTAATATCGGCAAAGGCAACGCCATTTTGACCGTACGCCATAAACGCAAAGTTTAAAATTTCATCTGAACCGTTACTAACAAAAACTCTATCTATTGTAGTGTTGTAAACTTTAGCAAGTTCCGTTTTTAAAACCTTGCACTCAGGGTCGCAGTAAAGCCTTAAATTACGAAGTTTTTCATCGTTTACCGCTTTAACGACCCCGTCACTTGTAGGGAAGGGTGATTCGTTAGTGTTAAGTTTAATATACTTTTTGTCTTGTGGTTGTTCGCCGGGGGTGTAAGCTTTTAAGCCCACCAATTTATCTGTTAAAAATTTACTCATATTAGTCTTCAAATCTAACCGTTGCACTTTTTGCGTGCGCAGTTAATCCTTCTTTTTCTGCAAAGTAAGCAACGTCGTCATAAACCTTGCTTAATGCTTGTTTAGTGTAGTAGGTGTATTGTGTTTTCTTAATGAAATCATCTACCGAAAGTGGGCTGAAAAATCTTGCAGTACCGCTTGTTGGTAAAGTGTGGTTAGGTCCTGCAAAGTAATCGCCAAGCGCTTCAGGACAATACCTACCCATAAATATGCTACCTGCGTTAGTAATCTTATCTAAATAATCAAACGGATTATCGACTATAAGTTCTAAGTGTTCAGGCGCAATTTTGTTGCTAACTTCAATAACCTTTTCTAAGTCTTCCGCCACGATAATTTTGCCGTTATCGTCAATTGATACCCTTGCAATTTCCTTTCTTGGCAACAATTCAAGCTGTCTTTCAATTTCTACTTGAACGGCTTTAGCTAAGTCTAAACTATCGGTAACAAGCACCGCACTTGCCATTTTATCGTGTTCGGCTTGAGATAAAAGGTCGCTTGCTACGTGTTTAGGGTTGCTTTTGCCGTCGGCTATAACTAAAATTTCGCTTGGGCCTGCAATCATATCTATAGAAACTTTGCCGTAAACTTGCCTTTTAGCCTCTGCAACGAAAGCGTTACCCGGTCCTACGATTTTATCAACGGGCTTGATTGTTTCCGTGCCGAAAGTTAAAGCGGCTATTGCTTGTGCACCGCCAACCTTGTACACCTTATCAACACCTGCAATTTTAGCCGCAACTAAAATTACGGGGTTGATTTTTCCAAGTGCGTTTGGCGGGGTAGTGATGCAAACTTCTTTAACACCTGCAATTTTAGCAGGAATACTGTCCATTAAAACGGTAGAAGGGTAAGCAGCCGTACCGCCAGGAACGTAAAGCCCTGCGCGTTCAACGGGTGTAATTTTTTGACCTAACACAACGCCGTCTTCAAGCTCCATTTTAAAGCCTTTTCTAAGTTGGTTAGTGTGGTATGCTTTAATGTTTTTTGACGCCTTGTTAAGAACTTCAATAAACCTTTCTTCTACTAAAGTAAAGGCCTCGTTAAATTCTTCTTCTGAAACGGCTAACTCGGTAAGGTCGGCTTTGTCGAATTTTTTAGCGTATTCAAACAATGCCTTATCGCCGTTTTTCTTAACGTTTGCTATAATTTCGCTAACCACCGTTTCAACGTTATTAGTTTCTTCTTCGCGGGCAAAGATTTTTTCGCCAAGCGCTTTATAATCTAAAATTTTAATCATCGTATTTTACCAAAGATAAAAGTGAGTTTTTAATTTGTATTATTTTTTCCGCCTTAAATCCAAACGAACTTTTGTTAGCAATAAGCCTTGCGCTTATAGGCACGATAGTTTCAAAAGGAATAAGGTCGTTTTCAATAAGTGTTTTACCCGTTTCAACGATATCCACAATAACGTCTGAAAGCCCTAAGATAGGTGCAATTTCAATAGAACCGTTAAGGTGAATAATATCAATATCACGGCATTTGCTTGCGTAATAGTCTTTAGCAATGTTACTAAATTTAGTTGCAACCCTTAAAGTTTTAGTAGGGTCGTCAACGAAATCCTTTTTAGATGCAACAGCCATACGGCATTTACCAATGTTAAGGTCTAAAAGTTCGTAAACGTCAGGGCGGTATTCTAAAAGAATATCTTTACCAGCAATACCAATATCCGCGCTACCCCTTTCAACGTAGATTGTAACGTCAGAAGGTTTTACCCAGAAAAATCTTAAACCCTTTTCTTTATTTTCAAATATAAGCTTGCGGTTGTTTTCCTTAATAGAAGGGCAGTCAAACCCCGCTTTTTCAAACATTTCGTAAACCTTTTCGCCAAGCCTACCTTTAGGAAGGGCAATATTGATAAATCCATCGTCTTCTAATGCGTCTTCAACGCGTTCTAAAGTGTCAAGATATACCGCAAAACCTATCGCGCTACTTCTTCTACCCATTTTTTGCATAAGGTTATCGTATTGACCGCCGGAAAGTACGCGGGTAGATACGCCGTGAACAAAACCTTTAAATACTATACCGCTATAGTATCCGTCTGGGCTTGTAATAGAAAAATCTACCACCGCATTTGCAGTTAAATTACCAACAACACTTGCAAATTGTTTAAGTAAATCTTTTGATAATTTAGAAATGCAAATAGACTCAACTTCCTTCAACGTTTCTTGAATTGAAGAATAATTGTGCATTAACTTTTTAAGGCTGTTAAACTGAACGTCAGTTAAAATTTCTTTTAACGCGCCAACGTTCTTTTGTGCAAGAAGGCTAATAACTTCTTGTTTTTTACCTTCTTCAACGCCGTAGTCACAAAGTAAAGAGTTTGTTAACCCAACGTGTGAAAATTTAACAACGAAGTCGCTTGATAAAATCTTAAGGCTACTAATAGCAAGGCTAACAACTTCCTTAACTTCTTTTTCGGTGATATTACCGATACACTCTAACCCAGTTTGCATAATTTCTTTGTAGGTGAGTGAACTTTCAGAAATTCTATAAACGTGTTCATTATAAAAATATTTTTCAACGCCGTTTGGTAAGTCTTTGCAGTTTTTAATAATAGATAAGGTAACGTCCGGCTTAAGTGCCAAAAGTTTACCGTTAGTATCGTTAAAAGTTATAACGCCGTCAGAAACTAAAAAGTCTTTGTTTTTAGAATAAAAATCATATTCTTCAAACTTGCTCATTTTAAATTGACGATAGCCACTTGTTAAAAACAAATTACGCATCGAAAAAACGGCTTTTTCAGAAAAACTTAAAATACTTGAATCAATCATTTTTAATCCTCTCTATAGTTAAATCGTATCCGCCCGAGCCGTAGTTTAAGTACTTGCTAACCCTTGAAATGGTAGCGGTACTTGCACCCGTTTGCTTGTTAATATCCAAATAACTTTCGCCTTGTTTAAGCTTAATTGCAACTTCCATACGTTGTGCAAGCGACTCAAGTTCTTGAATAGTGCAAACGTCGTCAAAAAACGCCAAGCACTCATCTTCGGTTTTAAGGGACAAAACCGCTTTAAAAAAATTTGAATAATCACTTTTAGATTGTTTTTTCATATAAATCACCCCTATTGTGGTTTTACACTTTAGCATTTTAGCACGCTAAAGTGTAAAAGTCAAGCGTTTTTCCGTTGTTAATCTAAAATTTTATCTTTTCAGCCAACAAAAAAGAACGATTTTAAAATCGTCCTTTTTGCTTTTTATATTTACTTCAAAACTATTTCATCAATTAATCCTAAATCCCATAAAAGTCGTGAAAGTACGTATTTGTCACGGATATCTTTAGTTGCTTTAAAGGTAAGGTTTAAGTCGCAGTCAATACCTATTTCGCTTGGTGTTTTAGGTGCGCCTATTATATCTAAAATATTAGCGATTTCTTTTTGAGTAGGGATTTCTTCTTTAATGATATTACAAATAATATCCCACTTTTCAATAATAACGTTTAATCGTTTTTCGTGTTTAATTAAATTGTATTTTTGCTCTTTTTCTTCTTGGAGAGTCATAACGGTTGACGCATTGCCTAAAAATTCCCTAAGCGTGTTTGCCCAATTTGAAAAACTAAAGTTTTTAGCATAATTTAGCGCTTTTTCCTTGTTAGGCGTTACTGTTAATAGTTTTTCGTAAAGTCCCGATGCTATATAAGTTCCAACGGCACATTGAGTGCCGTGTAAATCTACTTTTGTGCCAAACTCTAAACCGCGCATATCCCACACGTGTGAGAAATAATGTTCTACGCCACTTGCTGGGCGAGAAACACCTGCAAGTGCCATTGCTATTCCGCCCATTACAAGCCCCTCGAATACCGCTTTTACCGCCTCTTCATCTCGGCTTAGCAATCCTTTAGCATTATCAACGCATCGCTTTAGGGCAGAGCGGATTAATTTTGCTACCTTTTCGCAGTAATATTCTCCCGTTATCTCGTTTGCAATTTTCCACTCGGCAATGCTTATGTATTTTGCAAGCATATCTCCAAGCCCTGCTTGTAACATTTTAATAGGTGCGTTTTTTAATATATCAAGGTCGCCGATTATAGCATTTGCACACTTGCTTGGAAGTGATACTTTTAGTCCGTCCATCGACATTGACGATGTTGCCGATGCGTATCCGTCCATAGACGGTGCAGTTCCAACTATAATATACGGAAGGTTAGTTGCGTTTGCTAAAATTTTACCTATATCGTTTACAACTCCAGAGCCTACCGCTATAACTATATCGCAAGATTTATCAAAGTGCATAACGGCACTACCAACCGCCCTTTCATCAGGTTCTAATTGTTTATCTTCAAAAATGAAAGTGGACAATTTAAAGTTTTCATTACCTAAAATCTCACAAACTTTTTTACCCGCTACGTTATAAGTGTTTACGTCTGCAATAATTTGCGCCTTTTTTACGCCGTAATCTTTAAGTAAAGAGGGCAATTCAAAAACCGCACCCGATTTTACTATTATTTTAGGTAGGGGAATTTGATGGTCTTTACCGCAACTGCATTTTTGCGACACAAACTCTTCTAATTGTTTAGTAATATCCATAATAAAGTCCTTATTTTCGTTGCTTTAATAACAGTTTAATCAAAGAAAACTATTTGGTTTATAAGGTCAAGTTCTTCTTTGGTAAAGGTTGTATTTTTAACGGCGTTAACGTTTTCAATAACTTGCTGAGGTTTTGACGCACCACATAAAACGCTTGTAATTTCATCATCTTTTAATATCCACGCAAGCGACATTTGTGCAAGAGTTTGCCCACGTTGTTTTGCCACTTCGTTTAGTTTTTGCACCTTTTTTAATTTTTCTTTATTTACTGCTTGTTCCGTTAAAAATCTACCGTCCGTTTTAACACGGCTATCGCTTGGGATACCTAAAAGATACCTATCGGTAAGCAAGCCTTGTGCAAGTGGGCTAAAGGCGATAATGCCTTTACCAAGGTTAGCCGATTGGTTTTTTAAACCGTTAAAGTCAATTGTTCTATCAAATATAGAATAACGGTTTTGATTGATTATAAACGGAACGCGATATTCTTTTAAAATTTCCTCTGCCTTTACAAGTGTATCCCCGTCGTAGTTAGAAAGTCCAACGTAAAGCGCCTTACCGCTACTTACTGCAGTAGCAAGGGCGCCCATTGTTTCTTCAAGTGGCGTTTCTTTATCCATGCGGTGATGGTAGAAAATATCAACGTAATCAAGCCCCATACGTTTAAGGCTTTGGTCAAGGCTTGCAAGCAGGTATTTACGGCTACCAAAATCCCCGTAAGGACCGTCCCACATAAAATAACCGGCTTTAGTGCTTATAATAAGTTCGTCGCGGTAAGGGGAGAGGTCTGATTTTAAAATCTTGCCAAAATTAATTTCCGCCATACCCGCAGGCGGGCCGTAGTTATTAGCGAGGTCAAAGTGGGTGATGCCGTTATCAAAAGCCGTTGTTAATATGTTGCGCATATTTTCGATATTTGCGTTTTCGCCAAAATTATGCCAAAGCCCAAGCGAAACGGGTGGGAGTTTAAGCCCACTATTACCACACCTTTTATATTCAAACGAGTTATATCTATTTTTGTTAGCAGTATACATTTTATTTATCCATTATAATTTTTTAATAATTATAACACAAAGAAAAAAGGTTTTCAATAGGGAATAAAAAGATAGCCCTTGACAAACACTTAAAATGTTATATACTAATTGTATAAAGAAAAATATTTAGATAAGGAGATTCTTATTATGGGACGTTTAGATGGAAAAGTAGCAATTATTACTGGTGGTAATTCAGGCGTAGGTGCCGCTACTGCCGAATTGTTTGCAAAAGAAGGCGCAAAAGTAGTTATTACGGCAAGGCGTGTTCCTCAACTTGAAGAAGTGGCAGGCAAAATCCGTGCAAACGGTGGGGAAGTTTTAGCAATTTCTTGTGACGTTTCTAAAGTAGATGCAGTTGAAGAAATGGTTAAACAAGTAGTAGATACTTACGGCCAAATTGATATTTTAGTTAACAACGCAGGCGTTTTAGAGGCTGGCTTAAAACCTATCGATTGTTGCAGTGACGAAGATTTAGAATGGGTTTTAGGTATCAACACTAAAGGTTGTTTATATTGTACAAGAGCAGTTGTTAAAGAAATGATGAAAAACAATAAGGGTTCTATCATTAACCTTGACTCTGTTGCAGGTGCGTTTGGTACGGGCGGTGCATCTTACGTAACGAGTAAAGCAGCCGTTATCGGTTTAACTAAACATACTGCACTTCGCTTTACTGGTACTGGTATTCGTTGTAACTCTGTTAACCCAAGCACTATCGTTACACCAATGACTATGACTACCGACCCTAAAACTTTAGACCCTAATATGATGGGTCAAATGAACAAGCACATGAACCTTTCAGTTCAACCTTGTATGCCAATTGACGTTGCTAATATTTTACTTTTCTTAGCAAGCGATGAATCACGTGCAATCACAGGTCAAGTAATCGTTTCAGACTTTGGTGCTACCTTATAAAAGTAAAAATCTTTAAAATGTAAACTTATACAAAAATATCCCCACTTGAGTTGTGGGGATATTTTTTATGCTTTTTAATTTATTGTTCTTGGTCGTATTCAGAGGTGGATTTTAAAACGTAATAATCCATGCGCTCAAGTTCCTTTTTTGCTTTATACTTAATATATTTCCAAAGCAAGATAACGTATTCTTTTAATAAGATAAAAAATAACGATATACTTGTGAAGAATAATATTAAAATATTTAAAGCAAGGTTACCAACACCTGCGTTTATACAAATAATAGTGTTTGCTAAGAGTAAAGCCGTACCCGATAAACGCAAAAGCGAACATACCATTTTTAAAATACCAATGGTTTTTCTGGTGTTAAGTGCGTTTCTCATTTTATTTTTGGCTATTAAGTTAGTTAATATCCAAATAAGGGTATATATTATAAAATCTAAAGTGATTATCGCAAACTTCGTATTTGTAACGGGTACTGAAGTACTGCTAAAACCAATTACTAAACAGCATGCTAAATAAAGTAATAAATATCCGCCCTTAAGTAAACAAACCCTAATAAACCAGTAGGTATTTCGTGCTAAGAATATAGACCTATCTGCTAAACCTGCTAAATAATCTAACATATTTCACCTATATTGTGGTATAGAAATGACCGTCTTCGTATTGGTAATATTCCTTCATAATACGTTCATTATTTTCTTCGGTACCAATACCAACCATTTCTATAATTTTATTTCTTACTTCGTTGTTAAGTTTTTCTATAGATTCACGTTTTGGTAACGTTTTATCTGGATAAATAGGTTCGCCAATATGCACGGTAACTAAAGGGTCTTTTTTGAAGAAAATTTTAGCTAATCCCTTTCTTTCTCTAAAAGAATAACCTACGGGAACTATAGGTTTATCATAAGAGTGAGCAAAAAGTGCTGCACCCCTTTTAAACGGCCTAATAGGAACGTAATAGTACCATAAACCAGTTTCAGGATAAATATGTACCCATTTGTTTTCTTTAAATACGTCGTCAATGAAACGCATAAACTTTTTAAATGACGCGTGGTTTTCTGGAATAGGAATTACCCCTGCAAGAGAAAATATTTTACCGAATTTAGATGAAACTATTTTACCCCAAGCAGGAACGTTAGGTACGCCCATTCGCATTGAGGCGCAAAGTGCAACGTAGTCCCATAAAAACACGTGGTTACTTACGGTAATAAAGCCTGTTTTACGAAGAGCTTTGCGGTGTTTTTTTAATTCCTTACGACCTTCTACCTTTAAGCGATATCTAAACCTTACAAGAGGGTTTGCGATAAATATAAATAATAATTTAAAAAAGAATTGACCTATTTTAAAAGTCGTTTTTCTAAGAGATTTATAATATTTACTGTCCAACTTAACTTCTTTTTTTTCGTCAACTTTTATTATTTGTTGGTCTGTTTCAGTTGGATAAATATATTTAATTTTTGGTATAAACATAATTCCTCAAAACCTAAAGTTACTTTTAAGTAAACTTTAACTCTCCATCATAGTGTTTTTTATTTTTATATAATAAATTTATCGCTTTTTGTATATTAAAACAAGCAAAAAAGCCATACTAAACGAATAGTTGTGCCAAACTTTACGTGCCCAACATCCATACAGTATACTTTAACGTTTAATTTATTTACCTTGATTATATAGTAAATTTTAAATCATGTCAATAATTTTATTTTGTTTTTGCAATTTATATATCCGTATCTTATGGTGGTTTTTAAAGCACACTAAAAAGCACAGGTTAATTCCTGTGCTTTTTATATTTATTTTAAATTAATTTTCTTTTTGGTGAGCCAATAGATGCGTAAAACGAACAATTTTCAATAAAAAGGGCGAGATAATTATCCCACCCCAAGATTATATATTTTAGGTTTTACAACCAACCCTAGTTAATTTAATGCTTAAAAACAATATCCCGATGATAATCTAAAAAGGCTTTCATTTCAGTCGATAAAAACAGTTTACAGGTAATTTGATTATCTATGTTTAATTTGGAAAAATTTTTTTCATCAAAATAATCAGAAAGCAAAATCTGACCATTATTCTTAAAGGAAATAAATCCTTTATCAAACAATCTATCAAAAGTAGGACTTAATAGTATTCCATTTTCTTGATTAATTCTCTCTATATTGTTTGAATCAGTCCAAGGCTTTATATGACTTGCAATTAAAATCCTAGTATCGTTTACGCCAGTTACGGCACATTCGCCATTAAATTTTTTAATTATCAACTCTCTATATTTACCCTGTCCTTTTCTTGCTTGAATTATTTGGGTTTTTGTTGTTTCGTCAATACTGGTGTTTGATTTAATTTCTTCTACTTGATTAGAAACAATTTCATTTTCATAAATATTTCCGATATCATTTATATAAGGTCGAAACCATACATAATATTGTCCATTAATACAAATTTTTTCCATTAGTAATGTTGTCATAACTGGAAGACTAATTTGTCTTAAAAAGTTATATATTTTACTAGGCGAATTAATATAAAACCTACTTTTATTTACGTAATCTTTGTGAACAATAGGGAAAATATTGATTTCATCTAATTTATTCGCTTCGGAATAATATTTAAACCAATCCTCTTTAATATCTATACGATAGCCTTGGGTTTGATTTTCATACTCATCTTTTGCAAGGTCTAAATAAGTTATTATGTCATTTTTTAATATTAAACCTTGAATATTAAAATTATTAAAAAACTCGTTCCAGTCTCTAATGGTTGTTCCACCTACATATAACTTTGCTTCGCCGTGTGCAGACCCTATTTTATTTCTTAATACAAAACAATCTGGAACATTTGTCCTTGCGACAGACAGAACTTTTGCATTTTTAATATCAAACATTATAAATACTCTCCAAAATATTAATCAATACGTCTACAACAATGCTATTACCTGCTTGTTTATACATTTGAGTATCGCTAACAACTATCTTGAAACTATCGGGAAATCCCATAAGTCTTAAACACTCTCTAGGCGTTAATTTTCTTAACCTAGAACCCCTTGTTATATAATTATCAACCCCCGCTCTATGCATTTTCGCCATTGTAGACAATAAAGGTCTTGCGATTTCTAAATCAACTTCTGGTCGTGAGCAAAAGTTTTTTGTCCCAGTAGATAAAACATAATCCTTTACAGATTCTGATAAGAAATACTTTTCAATATCTTGAGAAACAAAATCACCGTGCCAATTAAATTGTTGATTTGCTTTTTGGCATAAAGCCACATCCCCGTCTATCTGTGTATAACGTTTTTGTAAATTTTTAGGGTCTGTGACAAATTTTACGCCTTTTTCTGGTAGAAAATATTTCAATGGGGGAACATCTTCCAGCAAGTCTTCCATTTTAACTTTTAATTTAATCGGGTCTGGAAATTTAAAATTTCTTTTTTCCTTAAAACCAACAACAAAAAGTCTTTCTCTGTGTTGTGGAATACCGAAATCTTTAGCGTTTAAAACTTTAGGGCAAATTTGATAGCCTAAGGAACTAAATTTTTCTTTAAGTATTTCCCAAGTATTTCCACTATCGTGACTAAGCAATCCCTTTACATTTTCAAAAATAAAAACCTGAGGTTTAATTTCGCTTACAAGCCTTATAAACTCAAAAACTAATAAGCCACGAAAATCTTCAAAACCACGCCTTTTACCAACCATTGAAAAAGACTGACAAGGACTTCCACCTACGAATAAATCAATTTTCCCTGAATATTTTTTACCATCAATATTATGAATATCGTCATACCATCTATCTTCTGATATATCGTAATTAGCAAAATAACTTTTTTTAACAAAGGAATCAATATCACAAGCAAATTCAATTTTAAAATCGTATTTTAGTCTAATTAATGCTTGTTCTATAGCACCAATGCCACTAAAAACAGTTGCTAAATTAATTTTACGCATCATATTGCCTCCCTTTTTCATCATTATATCATAAAATAGGATTTAAATCAAATTTTTTAAAAGACTAATACAATTAACTCAACAATATTTTACGATAGTTTTTTGGCACACGCTTGTCATATTTGAAAAATATTTTTAACTTTTGGCACTAATGCGTGTGCTTGTCTTGATACAAGTCGCAGATGACAAGAGAAAATAAAACGAACAGACGAGAGGACGTGTAAAGGAGGAATCCATTTAGGAAACAATTTTGAAAGGGAGAATGATAAACTATAATTTTAATGGCAAGAAGGCGCAAGAACGTTACGGGACTGCCCGACTCGGAACTAGATTCTATCGCAAGGGTATTATACTCTTCTATAATAGAATACTGTAATTCTGAAAAGGGTAAAAAAGATTATGCCGAATGGCAAAAACAACGACAACTTAATATTAAAAATCAAAAAAATGTAGCTCCGTTGTAATCATAGGAGCATTGTATATGAAGTTTTAGACCGCAAGAGGCGGTAGAAAAGCGGTGGGGATTAATTCCCTCACCACTTTTTTGTTAAAAGAAAACTTAAAAATATGATAAAAGTAAAAAAGCCCAGACCAAGTCCAAGCTTTTTGTTATAGATTATTCATCTACCGAACTTACAATAAATATTGTAATCTAATACGCACGATCCCTCGTGGCATTACCTTTAACTGCTTATATAGTTTATCACATTTATTAGCAGTTGTCAATTATATATGACAATTTTATTATATGTAAAAAAATTATTTTATTTCATACACACATTTACCATCTATATACAATTCTATATATCCATCAGTAGAAATTTTAACCGCTATACCGTAATTAGACAATTTTTTTGCCGCAGCACCTCTCCCACCTCCAGAAGAGCCGCTATCATTTTGAATTATCGCACCAAAAGATATAACTTTACCCTTAAAATCTATTAAGCTTGCACCATCCAATGAAATCAACTCACTTCGTAATTTCCTGTCAATGTCATTAAAAATTTTTTCATCAACTAATTCTTTTACTATTTCTCTTTTTAATAGTCTAGAATCAATATCTTTTTTTATTTTCTTTTGCGAATCCGTTCTACTTTCATTGTATCCCAACTCCTCTACTAAAATTTTTTCGAGTTCATCTACCTTCTTCCCATTAGAAATATCGTCACAAACATGCAAAACATGAGGCTCATCACCTTTGTTTATTAACTTGTTTTTTGAAACAACGCTTATAATTCCACCTGCATGAGAAAATGAAACATCTAAAATAGACGTATATACTTCCTGTAATAATTTTTTAGTAATTTTTCCACCATATTCACTATTTCTTATAACATTTTCAAAAGCTTCATAACTAAAATTTAACCATTTTGAATTTCTTTTTACAAAATAAAACTGCCCTTGCTTAACTAGAAATATATCGCCGTTAGTTAATAAAAAAATCCCAGCTTTTTTATTTGAAATGCATTTACTAATCATATCTGAAAATCTAAATGGAATGCATAGAGCAGTGTCTCTTTCTCCTGTTATCTGAAATGTAGATAAATATTTAATAAAATTACAATCGTTATCTAACTCTATTGCCGATGATACCCCATCTGTGAAGACAGCTGATAAATCTTGTCTTAAAAATTTTAACCAACAATCACTTTTTTCTATTTTTCTCTTTTTTTCTTTAGAAATTATAAAAGCAAAGGCAACTTTTTTGCCTTCATATGTTTTTGTTGCCCACTTTTCTATTAACGACAACAGCTCTTCTATCTTTTTATTTTTAGCCCCAAATACCCATTGAATAATCCCTTGTTGCACTGCATATTCATATGCCTGTTCCTTAAAAGTCTTAGAAGGATATTTTAATTTTAAACTATCACTAAAATTATATTCAGAAATCAAATAAAAACAATTTACTAAGCAATTAGCAAAATTTAGAGTTGATTTTACAACTCTTCCCGAAAAGGGCAATTTCCATAAAGCTTTACCACCTGATGAAAAAATAATAAATTTTTCTTCCTTAACAATAGGTACTTTGTATACTTTTTTAGATTGTGTGTCTTCTAAATTGTTATTTTTTAGCCCCATAAGTGGTAATACATATGTAATTATAAAATACTTATATTCAAAATTAAATTTTTTCATAATTATCTCCTTAGTGAAAACTTAATATAATTTTACCATATTTTTCTAATAAAATCAATTTCATCTATATATAAACGAAAAATAGATGCTCTCAAACTATGAAGTGCCTATTTTGATTGGTTTCGCTTACTTTGTTTGGTGACCCCTACGAGATATTGGTGCAAGCACCAAGAATAACGCTATTGCTTATTGCGAACTACGTTCTCATCTCGTTAGGGGTAAAGCACGAAAAAACGCACACCAACAAGGTGTGCGTTATTCGTGGTGACCCCTACGAGATTCGAACTCGTGTTACCGCCGTGAAAGGGCGATGTCTTAACCGCTTGACCAAGGGGCCATTTTTTCGTACAATGCGGAGTTTTGTTTGGTAGCGGCGGTCAGATTCGAACCAACGACCTGCCGGGTATGAACCGGCCGCTCTAACC
>JAZRSH010000018.1:0-8448 GCA_045651405.1 Christensenellaceae bacterium
ATAACCGTTACCTGGGTAACTTGCACCTGACATAAATACGTGAGCGTCAAGAACTAACTGACTTGCATCAATATTTTTAGTTACGATATAGTAACCGTCAACTTCGTTATAAGGATTTTCATCAGTAGCACCAGTTAAAGTGAATACTTTAAGGTCTTCTGCATCGTCAATGACTTTAGTGTAAGCATAAACGTTGTTAAGTAAGTACGCTTTATTGCCAACGCAAACAGTTGCCGATTGCACTGTATCCATTACCCTACTTCTACCTATACCTGTAATAATAGTTTCAAGTTCTAAGGTATCAACAGTTTCACCGTTTACGATATAGCCGGTAATATCTTCTTTTTCAATTAGTGGTTGACCTGCCTCGTAAAGGGCTGCGTTTAAAGAATCTAAGTCAAGTTCTTTATCATATTCTGAATAAATAACTTTACCGCTAATCTCATACGCATTAGAGTAATTTACCGTAAGAACTTTTTCTATATAAAGACCGCCAACTTTAGCAGAAATAACAATTTCATAAACACCTACTGAAGATGGTTCGCTTGCAAGGCTAATAACGTTGCCGTTAACTAAAATGCCTTCTTCGGCAGTAATAGTTGCGCCTTCTATATTACCAATACCGTCAAATAAATTAACGTTATATTTTGTTTTTGTATCTTTAATAACGATATCTTCAGTTACTAATTCGCCTTCACTGTCAGTAACTACTATTTCAACTTTGCTATCAAATGTTGCCTTCCAGAAAGGAACACCGTTAGATACAACCCAATATTTCTCATCGAAAGCTGCTAAACTTTCTGCGTTTGCTTCAGCGTCTTTAGCCATTTGGCTATAATCGCTGTATGCTTTAACGCCATATAAAAGGTTGCTTGTATCAACGCTAACACCACGTTTTTCAACGTATGCTTTAACAATGTCATCAGTAATTTCGCCAACACTAACGATATTGTTGCCTTCATAAACACATTCAATTTGGTTAACAGCAATACCTGGGCGAAGTGGGTGCGCAAGAACTGGTGTGTTAGAGATAGAGTAAACGTTAGTAAACGTTGTTTTACCAGAGTTAGCAGACGTTGTAGCGTTATCCTTATTAGGACAAGGTAAAGTATAGAATGCTTTACCATTAGCAATATTAGTTTGAACGTGTGCTTCGTTTGCTAAATATTCAACAACTACGTTTCTATAAGTAGCACCTGTGTAAGCATTATTGTTAACCATAAGACCAACACGTGCTGTACCAGTAGCAACTGAAGAAACTGAAACGTAAATGTTTTCAAATGCAGCTTCTTTGTTTGTAAAGCTATTGCCGTAAGTTTTACCCCTTGAAACGTTGTGGGTAAATACAGTTTTATAGTTACCTGAAACCGTAGCGTTAGTGAATGCTATATTTTTAACTTCACACGACATCATCATGCCGAATAAGCCGTTTGATTTAAGATTTAAACCGTCGATTACGTGTCCGTTACCATCAAAGGTACCAATGAAACCAACGTCTACGTTATAACCGTTACCTGGGTAAACTGCGCCAGATTCAAACTTATGTTCATTAAGAACTAATGCGCTTGCATCAATATCCTTAACTACAACGTAGTAACCATCAACTTCGTTATGTTCTTTTTCTGCAGTTAAGGTAAATACTCTAAGGTCTTCCGCTTCGTCGATAGCCATTGTAACGTACATATACTTAATTCTAAGTGCTTGTGCACCGTTGAATGCAGTAATGTAGTAGTAATTACCAAGTTCTTTGCCTTCAAGCACAGCGCTTGCGTTTGCAATTTTACCGCTTTCTACGGTAGAAAGGTCACCAGCATCGCCATCAGCCGTGATAGTTGCACCGTTAACTACAGCTTTTTCCGCATCAGTTAAACCGAAAATAGTACCGTCTTCTTGAACGTATACTTCACTACTGCTTTCTACAACTGTAGATAAGTATTTTTGAATGAAGTCAGCGGTAACTTTTTCGCCGTCGATAACAGTAGCGTTTGCTACTTTTAACATTGAACGTGCATTAGAAAGTTCTGCGTAAACAGGTTCGTTTTCGCCTACAATATAGTAAGGCCTACAAACAAGTTCAGTTGCAAGGGCTTGAAGTTTTGCCTTTTCAAAGATTTCATCTGCGCTTAAGCCAGAGCTTGCAAAGGCTTCAACAACTTCATTTTTCCAAGCTTCATCAAACTTATAAGTTACTGACGCATAGTATACGTGGCGGGTGCTATCAGCTGGTTGGTCTTGGTCAAACTTTGAAACGTTATCAACGTAACAAACGTCCGCAACGTTTTCATCGCCAAACACAAGTGCGTTAGCGCTTGCATATTTTGCAGTTGAAATTAACGCGCCGAATTTTACATCTTCAGGTAAAGTTGCGTAAAATTCCTTATCAACTTCAATTGTAAACCTTAAGCCGGTTTCTTCGATTGTTTCACCGAACTTAACGCTTGCACCTGCTACTGCGCCAAACGTAAACTCGTTTGCTTGAACTGGAGATTTAGGGAGCATGATTAAGCCTAACGTTGCCGTTACAGCTACAATTACTGATAAAATTTTAGCAAGTAATTTTCTCATAATAATCCTCCTTATAATCCTAAACTTTCAAGCCATTGAGTTTTGAAGTCAACGCTTTCTGACGCGGTTAAAATATCCGCTTGTTCAAAAGAAATTAATTCTATTGTGGGGGTTAAATATTTTTTCATAATAATTTTATCTCCCTTAAAAATTATAACTGTGAAATTAATTATACTATAGTATAAATTAAAAGTCAATATAAAATAAAAAAAGATTGCGCTTAGCTACGCAATCTTTTACGTTATAACGGCATTGGAATTTTTAGCATTATCATTATAATTTCTATCGTAACGATAAATGCTACGTTTAAAACTAACCCCACTATCCCAAGTACAAGAGCCCATTTTAAAGAAGTGCCACCTAATTTTTTATTTTTTAAATAGACCGCTAAACCTAATATAGAAAAAACTATCCCCGCACCCATAAACGGACCTAAAAGTAAACCTAAAATAGAAAAAAATAAAGGGTTTTTCCTTTTATTATCCAATTTTTTTGCATTTAAATATTGAGCGTATTCGTTATTGTTTAAGTCGTTAGTCATAGTTAATTATCCCGTACAGTTTTTTATAAAATTTAACTTTTTTATAATAGTTTAACGTTTCTTCGTACTTGATTTTATCAAGTGAAAAGCCTTGATTTAATCCCCACTTTAAAACGGCACCCTCGCCTGCGTTATATGCACATATCGCTATATCTTCACTTTTAAATTTATCTATTAAATAGGATAAATAATAGGTGCCAAACTCTATATTAACCTCAGGACTAAATAGGTCAAATTCCGCACTATAGCCCAACTTTTTACAAATATAATCGGCTGTAGACGGAAGAATTTGCATAAGCCCTACCGCCCCTTTTTTTGATAGTGCATTTTTATTAAAAGCGCTTTCAACTTTGATAGTTGCTATAACTAAATTTACGTCAACCGCATAGTAATTAGCGTAATTTACCGCTAATTTTTTATACTTGTAATTACCGCACGATAAAAGTGTTGTAAAAGCAAATATCAACGCAAAAAATATTAAAACAATTATACTTAAAACTTTAATTTTTAATGATTTCACCAAGTACTGCCTTTACCTTTAACGTTAAATCATCTAAATTTCCGTCATTGGTAATAACAGTATGAGTAGTTTGAGATAAATTTTCATAATTAAATTGATTATTTACCCTTTTATAAAACTCTTCTTCGGTAATTTTATCCCTTTTTAAAACGTCTTGTTTTCTTAGGTTTAAATCTCGGGTAACAACTATAACACCGTCGTATAAATCTTGATATCCACTTTCAAACAAAAGTGGCACTTCATTAAAACATACGCCGTTTACCCCTTTAGATTTTTCAAGCATAACCTTCATAATTTCAGGGTGAGTTACCTCGTTTAAGCGGGATAAAGCATCTTTGTTGTTAAATACTTTTTTGGCTACTTTATCAGTATCAAATTGAGTAAAATTTTCGCTATCAATACCAAGCGCCGTGTAAATTTTTTGAACGAAAGAAGGGCATTTTAAAAGTTCTTTATACACTTTATCAGCGCTAAAGACGGTATATCCCAAATTTTTAATTATTTCACACACGGTAGATTTTCCACTACCAATTCCGCCCGTTACTGCGTAAATTTTACCCATTATTTTGCCTCGTACCAATTTTCGCCAAAACACACTTCAACGGTTAAAGGAACTGAAAGTTTAAGTGCGTTTTCCATTTCTTCTTTTAATATTTTACCCGCTAATTCCTTTTTAGAAACAGGCGAATCAATTATAAGTTCATCGTGAACTTGCATTATAAGTTTAGCCTCAGGGCATTCTTTTTTAAGCCTATTATAAACGTTAACCATAGCAATCTTTATAATATCGGCGCTTGTGCCTTGAAGTGGCATATTCATTGCCGCCCTTTCCCCAAACGAACGCAGGTTAAAGTTTGGCGAGTTAATTTCCTTTATTACCCTTTTTCTACCTAAAGCCGTTGAAACGTATCCGTTTTTCTTAGCAAATTCCACGTTAGAGTCCATATACTCTTTAACGCTTGGGTACATTTCAAAGTATTTTTTAATGTAGTTGCTTGCCTCTTTTGGTTTTATTTTTAAGTTTTTAGCAAGACCGTACTCACTTATACCGTAAATAATACCAAAGTTAACGGCTTTAGCACTTCTACGCATAGAAGAAGTAACCTTATCAAGCGGAACTTCAAAAACTTGGCTTGCAGTAATACTGTGAATATCTTCACCCTTGTTATACGCATCAATTAAAATTTGCGATTTACTAAAGTGCGCTAAAAGCCTAAGTTCTATTTGAGAATAGTCGGCATCGATAAGCACCCTATCTTTATCACTTGCGATAAACATTTTTCTTAAGATTTTACCTTCTTCTTCCCTAACTGGGATATTTTGAAGGTTAGGTTCTTTTGAAGATAATCTTCCCGTTTGCGTTAAAGTTTGGTTAAAGTTAGTATGAACTTTACTACTTGCCTTATCAACAAGCGGTTTAAGTCCGTCAATATAGGTAGAAACTAACTTTTGAATAGTTCTATGCCTTAAAATTAAAGGAATAATAGGGTGTTCGTCTTGAATTTCTTCAAGTGCTTCGGCATTGGTTGAATATCCACCCGTTTTATTCTTTTTAGTTTTAGTAAGGTTAAGTTTTTCAAATAAAACTGTTGACAACTGCTTTGGAGAGTTAACGTTAAAAGGCTCGTCGATAAGTTCGTTGATTTGCCTTTCAATATCCGCTAAAATTCCCTTATAGTCATTGCCAATGCTATCAAGCACACCTACGTCAACTTTAAAACCTTCTCGTTCCATATCAAATAAAACGTCAGATAAAGGAAGTTCTATCTCTTTATAAAGCTTAGTTAACCCTTCGCTTTCAAGTTCTTTGTTAAACTTTTCATTTAATAAATAAAGTGAATACGCGGGGATTTTTTCATCTAAACTGTAATAGTAAAGGGTATCTTTTAAAGTTTCTTCCCTGCCAGAAAAATCAACTAAATAACGCAAAATATCAACGTCATCGCCATTTGCGTTAAGCGAAATATCGTACTCCAGCAAAGTTTTTGCCATTTTTTTACGAGAATAGCAAATAAGTTTTTTATCCTTGTTTTCAAAGAAAGGTTTTAATAGTAAAATGCCTTCGTCAAACTCAAACCCTTCGTCAAAAAAGGTTTCTTTAATTTTTAAAATATACTCTTTGCCGTCACCAGAATAAATATTGATATTATCACCGATAACTACGGTTAACTCGTTATTTTCTATAAGTTTTTCAACAAGTTGTTCCGAAACTATATTTTCAATCTCGACAGATTGTGGCTTATCTGCCACGGTTAATTCTTCGCTAAAAATTTCACTTCTTTTTAAAAATCCGCGGAAATCAAGGTCGGTAAACGTGCGTTTAACGGCATCGCCAAACGGAAATTCAAAAGTCATCTCTTCAATATTAAGCGGAATTTCAACTAAAGTGTTGATTGTTGCAAGTTTGCGTGATAAATAGGCTAATTCTTTGCCGTTTTCTATCTTTTCTAAAAGTTTACCCTTGAAATCTTGCAAGTTAGAATAAACGCCGTCTAAAGTTTTATAAGTTTCAATTAAGTTGTGCGCAGTTTTTTCGCCAACACCAATAATACCAGGAATATTATCGGAATTATCCCCCATGCAAGCCTTTAATTCTATTACTTGTGACGGGTTAATGCCTGTTTTTTCTAAAAAGTTATCGTTATTTAATATATCTATATCGCTAATACCGCGTTTTGTAAAGTAAACGGAAGTTGTTTCATCAACAAGTTGAAAACTATCCTTATCCCCTGTAATGATTACCGTTTCGCCTTTATATCTTTTTGATAAAGTACCAATAATATCATCGGCCTCAACACCCGCTTGGTCGTAAATAGAAATACCCATTGCCGTTAAAACTTCTTTTAAAAGTGGAATTTGTGGACGCAAATCTTCAGGCATAGGTTTACGAGTACCTTTATATTCAGCATACATATTATGCCTAAAAGTAGGCTCTTTTCTATCAAAGGCAACTAAAATATATTTAGGATTAATATCCCCTATAACCTTAATAAGCATGTTAACAAAACCAAACACCGCGTTAGTTGGTCTACCGTTTTTATCGGTAAGTGGTGGAGTTGCATAAAATGCCCTATTTATTAAACTGTTGCCGTCAATCAATACAAGTTTATTCATAAAATCCTTAATCATTACTATAAATTATTTGCATTATTAAAATAAATGTGCTATTATAATAACGTTATTTAGTAGACAATACTATTATATAATAGTATGTCACAAAACGCAAAAAAAATCAAGTTTATTTTAAAAATAGCGATATATCGTTTCGCCGGCGTGGTGGAACTGGCAGACGCGCGGGACTCAAAATCCCGTGATGGCGACATCGTGTGGGTTCGATTCCCACCGCCGGCACCAAATAAAAGTAGCAACCTTGTGGTTGCTACTTTTATTTATTGGTGTCGGCTGGTGGTGGGAACGAACCCAAGGGGTTCGGCCGACTGTGACCAACTTACTTTGACGGACTAAGGTTAACCGAGGGGCTCCCCTTTAGGGGTTTCGGTTAATTCCCACCGCTGTTTGCCCTTTTGATAGTTATTGTAGAAGTGATTTAGGGTTCGGCCGTCTATGACCTACTTACCTTGACGGACAAAGGTTAACCGAGGGTTCGCTTGCCGCGGACGGCAATCCCCTTGTCAACAAAGTTGACACTCCCCTTAATAAGGGGAATTCCCCCTTTAGGTGTTTCGGTAATTCCCCGCCTTATAAACTTTAAGAAATTACAGCCCTACACAGTTACTAACTGTATAGGCTTTTTATCCAAAAACTGCTTGATAAAACTTTTTAACTATGATATACTAAATACGGCGTACAATTTAATAGATTTATAAATGACTAAACAAGGGTATAAAATATCCTTTTTTTGCAACACTCTCATTATAGTAATTTGTTAAAAATGCAAATTCCAAATGGGAGTGATTAGTCATTTCTATTAATTGTACGCCATACAACGGGGTTTGCGTTTTTGGTGCGTTAACTTCGGTTGGCGCACTTTTTTATTTGTGGATAGAATATGACAATTACATTTTTTGGACATTCAAATTATATTTATAACATTAATGACGAAATTACGTTAATGGAATTATTCGAAAAAATTATTCAAAACAATCAAGTTGACTTTTACTTTGGTGGTTATGGTAATTTTGATAATTTTGCTTTAAAATGCGCAAAAAAATACAAAGAAAAACACAATAATTGTCAATTAATTTTTATTACGCCTTATATAAATAGTTGGCTAAATAATAAAAAAGATTATATTAACCAAAACTTTGACGGTATTATATACCCAGAAATTGAAAACGTACCACTTAAATTTGCTATATCTAAAAGAAACGAGTGGATGATAGACAAATCCGATTATCTATTTGCATACGTAAATTGTCATTTTGGCGGAGCATACAAAGCATTACTCTACGCCAATAGAAATAAAAAATCATACACTAACCTATATAGTGAAAATTATGAATTATATTAAAACAACCCACACAGTTTGTAACTGTATGGGGAGTTATTTTTTACGATAAAATCTAATAAAATGAAATTTTTAAATGATATTATTTCTTATGATATAATGATATCATAATATTATGATATAAATATATATAAAGTGAATTTTTACAAATTAAAAATAAACGGCAAAAACCAGAAACAAGGCTATGCAATTTGCATAGCCTTGTTTTTATAAAATGAAATGCGGCAACTCCCTATCCTCCCGGGCCGTGTCCAGCCAAGTACTTTTAGCGCAATCGAGCTTAACTTCTGTGTTCGGAATGGGAACAGGTGGATCCTCGACGCTATCGTCACCGCAATGGTTATATAACTGCTT
>JAZRSH010000019.1:0-70204 GCA_045651405.1 Christensenellaceae bacterium
TCTTTTATTTGGTAAATACATTTTAAGACACCCCTGTGATGATGAGTTTAAGGAGAACAAATAATAAAATGAATTATTATGACTATATTTTATTCCCACAAAAAGACATTAGAGAAGAAGTTAGGGAAAAATATTTTAATATTCACAATCTAAGATTGAATATGATTCTCAATGACCTCAAATATTATACTAAAAAGCATAACTTAAATGGTGTTATATTGGAAACCAAGAAAGGCAGTGTTTATGAGATTATAACTGAATTTAATAACAATATTTCATATTTGGATATCCCATTGTTAGAAATGTATAATTATTACTACTTAATGACTAACTCTCTTGATGATGAAGAAAAAAGCATATATGATATTTTGTTTAGGCAACGTTGTAGAAATTTAAGTTGTGAACTTTTTATATATGAAGAAAAAATAAAAAACATTTTGAGAAATGTATTGCATTTCGATTTAAAAAAGACAAAAAACGACAATGCATTTTATAAGGCACTAAATCAGGCAATAGCAAATTCAGATTTGGGTAAAAGTTTTAAAGCCACACTCGACCTTTTTCACGATGACGCTATTATTCAAAAATTAAGGTTGTTTAGAAATAATGAAGTTCATAATAGTTCAAATCTATTGTTATATTTTACAAATAAAAACGAAAAGGAGAACATTGAACTTTTTGATAATATGAAATACTATTTGCAAGAATTATTAAAAGTAAAGAGTGCCTTTGAAGATTATCTTAAAAGTATAATTTAACTAAATTATAATGGGTGGGATAAAATTTTCCACCTGTTTATTTTTTAAAAATTAGAATGCAATCACCACTTGCCCGCCAAAAAAAGAAGTACGAAATCGTACTTCTTTTTTTACGTTAAATTTGCAAAAATTTGATTATTATGTTGCGATAGCAACTATCATTTGAGCGTAGCGAGTTATCGTTTTCGCGCTAGCGTGTATTGTTTCGGCTTGATTTAGGCGATATCACAATATTAGGTTGATTTTAAAAGGACAAATCAAATGCAAGTAAGACAAGACAAACCCCGAAGATAAGAGTATACATCTTTTCAAGGGGTTTAACAAAGTATTACGCAGTATTTCATTTGAACTTTATCAACCGTTTGTTGTGATAGAGCCTAATTTTATAAACCCCATTCTTCATTTAACTTGTTAATAAAATATTCACACGGTAAATATGTATCAAGGCATATACCCGTAACACCTAAATTAACTACACGTTCAATTTCTGCTAAAATTTCTTCTTCGGTTTCAAATCCGTAAGCCGAATAATCGCAATGCCAACACTCTATACTTAAACCTGCATTGTGTACCGCCTCAACGTATTCAGCCGTTACGTACATACTTTGAGTATTAACTACCGTTAGGTTAGGCTTGCCCTCAATTACAAAAGGCTTTAAGGATTCAGTAATATAAGTATCCGAAAATGCAGTAGTGCTTAAAAATGCAATTCTTGCAGTAGCGTCAAATTGCCTTATCAAAGTTAATTTTCTTACACTTCCACTCCAAGTTACTTTATCAAGCATTCCGTGTTTACGAACGATAGCAACTGCGGCGGCTGCTGTTTCTTCCGTTAAAGTAGATTTAATGTCGATATATGCTTCAAGTCCGATTTTCTTCATAAGAATAAGCCATTCTTCTAACGTCATTATAGGTATAGTTTTTCCGTTGAACGTACCCATATTACAATTTAAAAGAGTTTCGTAAGTATTCTCCGCAATAACTATTGACCTATCAGACGGCATTGTCGTATCGTGTGCCATTACAAACACTCCGTCCTTCGTTACCCATAAATCGTTTTCGCCTGCGTCATAACCTACTTGCTTTGCCGCGATATATGCGGGCGCGGTGCATTGAGGCGCGCCTGTTGCTTTATACCCTCTATGCGCAATTTGTTTAAGCAACGGATTATTACTTGCCGCCGCTTTTATATTAGCCCTTCTTTCTATGATTTCTTGAATTACTGGTAAAATTTTTGAAGTTAAAACAATATCGTCAATAAGAGTATCGTCAATAACTTCGGGCTCTACATACGGCGTTGCTTTTTCCCCTTTTTCAATTTGAAACTGCTTAGGAATTAATTCTTCCCAAGATTTATTAGGGTAACTTCCCCAAACCCTAATACGGATAAATGCACATTCTTCACTCACTTGTATTTGATATGGATTTCTTTTAAAATAAATTCTTGTATCATTCTTTTTGATAAAAGAATAATCAGACCTATATTCAAATATATAACCATAAGTATCAAGGTCACCTTTTTTACTAGATACAACGTAGTTATTACCGCCTTCTACTGGTATATATTCGGGTGCGGAAGTATAATTTGTGCCGTCTGCTCGTTCTGCATATTTACCGTTATTATCAATATTAGCACTATGCCAAGTTACTTTTGCAAGGTTGCGCGAAGCCTTTTTAGGTATAGATTGTACGTTAATAGTATGTTCGGTAATAACGCCGTTTACTACCAAGTAGCCGTCACTATTGATTTCTACAGTTGGGCTTGTACCATTAGTACCGTCTTTACCAACTGCTTTATATTCAGTAACAACGCCGTTTATTACCCAGTAGCCATCGCTGTTTATTTCTATAGTTGGGGTAGTACCATTAGTTCCATTAGCACCATCTTTACCAACTGCTTTATATTCTGTAACAACGCCGTTTATTACCCAGTAACCATCGCTATTGATTTCTATAGTTGGGGTTTCAATATTGCCCGAGTCTCCGCTGTTATAGCACCCAACAATGCCTAATCCCATACACAAACACATAACTATTGACAATACTCTAATTAAAAGTTTCTTCATAAAAACCTCCTAAAAAAGAAAACACACATTTCCTACATATATTAAATTAATTTGGTACTATCATTATAACATTATGATAATAAAAAAACAAGTATCAAAAAAACTAAAACGCAATCACCACTTGCCCGCCACGAAAAAAGAACACCGTTTTGGTGTTCTTTTTTCGTGTGTTATTAACGTGTAAAATCAATAAATGAAAACAACACTTAAGCGTTGACTTAAGTGTTGTTATTTTTTTAATTAATCTTTATAGAAAAGTACAATTGCATCTTGTAAAGTTGCCTTATCAGCTGCAGCGAATTCTTCATCAGTCATCTTGAAAATCTTGATGCCAAGTATAATGCCTTTGATACCGTTGATAATACCAACTATACCTAAAGTGATACAGTGTGAAAGGATTGTGAAGATACCTTTCTTTTTGTTACCATTGAGGAAGCTAGTGATACCGATTGCGTTGAATAAGAGAACTAAAATCGCATAAGTATTCTTGTTTTGCATTGTGAAAATCTCCTTTAAATAATATTGTACCTTAAGTATATACCCTTTCTAAACCAATGTCAACATTTTATTGAAAATTTTTACAAAAAAAAACAACTTATTTTAAAAATAAAGAATAAATACTTTTATCTTTGTAAAATAGCCATAAATAGCTACTTTTAATAGCAAAAATCACTATTTTTGAGATTCGTAAAATTCGGCTAAACCCTTCTCTTTTTGTTTCATTTATATTGTATGATTAATAAGTTGGTTTTGTGACTATTAAAATAAAAAAAGTTCGGCAAATTACCGAACTTTTTAAAATCAAATATTTATTCCATATTACTGCCCAATGCCAGCCTTATTATAATCATAATTACAACAGCAATTATACCTAATACGAAATTGAGCACTAATAATCCGTGATAAGACATTTGGAATATCCAACGAATAATAGCGTTAGCTACCAAAATTACAACACTTGCACCATAGGAATAAAATATACCTATCGCCCCTTCAAATGCGTTAGCGAACCATAAAACTAATTGCATTATACTCATCCAACCAAACGCAACAGCCATTATAAAGTTAAGACTGCCATTTGGAAGTTTTAAATAACCTATTGATAAAATAAACAATGGTAATATTTGCATAAGTAATGCGCCTATGTATAATAATTCCCTTATGATTCCACCATCTTCCCATTCGCCCATAGCTACGGAACATATAAATTCAATTAACGCACCTAATATAAGCCAAAACCAAACACCGCCAGAAAATTCACAGAATGAACCCATTATGGCAAAAATTATGCCTTTTAATATAACACAGTCAAAAAACAATCCCACAAAATACATAATCTTACCCCCTATTAACTATTGTAAATGTAAACGTAATTGATAGAATATTCGCTTAACCAATCTTTAATAAATCTTTCTAATTTACGCCTTACAGAATCTCTTTCAAGCCAACTAAATCCCTCAATAGGATAATAAACTTCTACGTTAACCCTTCCGTTTCCTAATGATTTTATAAAGAATCTACCTTCTTCGCCCATAAAGACAAAATCATCACTTTCAAGTATATCACTTACCCTACGGCTTTCTTCACGCTTTCTTGCGTTATCTTTATCCCTAACCTTTCTTAACATATATTTTCACCTTTTTATTTATCATTTTCTACTGAAACTTGTTGCGTTTCAGGTTTTTCTTTTTCAAAAATCGAATATAATTTTTTCATTGTTTTAGATTCTTTTTTAGCAAAATATTCCCTGCTTGTTTCTATGCGTTTTTGATTTGCTAAAACTTCTGATTCGGTAAAAACTTCTAATTTTGAAATATACTTTTTACTGCATTTTTTCTTGCGCATTTTTTCGTAAACAATATTACCGCAAACGGCACAATAATGCCTGTAAAAACGATATTCATAGTTTTTGTAGTATACGTCGTAGGAAACGTCAAATTCGCCAAACTCTCCGCTTGGGTTTTCGCGCCTTACACTATCAACGTGTTCTTTAGAAATCTTTTCAATGATATAATTGCATTTTGACGCTAAGCCAAAACCTCTTCTACAACACCTTTTACAGAATTTAAAGCATAATAAACTAACCAATATTAAGCCTAAACTCATAAGCGAATAGCAAAGTGGGAAAACTACCCAATCTTTAACCTTCATATACATAAACGACATATCTTCGCCAACAAAAACTTCAGATGCTACGCTAATTATAAAAAATACTAACCATATTATTCCCACTAACGTTAACGCGTAAAGCACACACCATAAAAGAAAGTTCCTTTTAGTGATAAACGGAAGTCTTTTTACTATGGAAAAACTAAACACGAATAATATCACCGCTATAGCATCGAATAACGTAGTCCAAATATTACCGCCTAAACCGTTAACCACGTAGTTTACACCGTATAAAATTAAACTACTTATTACTGCGATTAATAAAAATACTACGTCGTAAATAATTATTTTAGTTTTTTGACCTTTACTCGTATTATTTTCATACACCGCTTGTAATTGTTTTACCCTATCATTATCCATAATACACCTTTAGTTAAATTTAACTTTTATACCCGTTTTAACTACTTCGTTAGGCTTGATAGTCTTTTTAGTAAATCCACCGTCTAAAGTAGTGGTTGCAGGCTCTATACCAAGTGCATAAGCACCACTCACCATGCTTTTCCACTCGATAAAATAAGGCAATACGCCCTCGTTATAAGTAATGTTGACCGTTTTGTTTAACTTTTCATTTTTAACGGTTATATCGCCCTTTTTAACTGTGTGGAAGTACACCGTTTCTTCATTATCGGCTTTAGGTTCTTCCATTACTAAGCAATTATCGATTACCTTTTTAGCATAATCGTTACGGCCTTCGGTTGAAGTTATAGGTGCCGTTACGGTAACACCGCTATCAAGCATTGGATATCCAAAATTAGTGTGGTACATTATACAATACTCGCTATCTAAATATCCGCTGTTTATAATTTCGTCCGCCACTTCTAACTCGTTGCTGTTAACACCAGTTTTTATAGTGCGCTTAAGGGTAAGTTTTTCGCCAAAAAGTGAAGATTGTTTTACTTCGCCTACAATTTCTATACCATTTTCAGTAACTTCAGTTTTAATAATTTCAGCGGGGATATTATGTATTCTTCCGTGGATAGGAAGTGCCCTACCGCCAATGGTATCAAGCCCACAAGTATATAAAAAGCCACCGTTAAAGTTAGCGTCAAACTCCTTTTCTTGGGAGTTTAAACCGCCTGCCGTTAAAAAGCTGATGTTAGTGCCTTCGTGATAAAGTGCACCTATATCTAAACACTTATCAACTAAAAGTTCAAAGGAAAGTTTACCGTTATTAACAAGTAAAATTTCTATATCTTTTGCCCTTCCACTAAGGTATTTTAAGCGTTTTATCGAACAAATTTGTTCTAAATTGTTGATTTTTCCGTTCATAATTATTCTTCTTTTAAGTCTATTCCCAATTCTAAGCCGTCGTATAAATGCTCGTTCCACTTAAAGTTTTTGTAAAAGTTTACGTGTAAACGGTGCATTTCTTCAACAAGCAAGCAGAATTTACCAACAGTATGTCCTTTAGGGATTATATCAAAAAACTCGCCTTTGTTGTATACACTAAAGAAACTTGCATCAACTTCAGTTATAAGTGTATACAAGCTTTTATAATCCATACTAAACTCGTAAGGCTCGCCGTTTCTTACACCTTTGAAGTGTAAACCTTGATGGTCTACCCTTACTTTACCGCTACCTACAATAAAACTCGTTTTGTTTTTATTAACAAGTTTATACTCGTTTAAATTACCAATTTCGCAATCGTCTTCAAGGAAATAGTCAGGATTTTCACGAATTTCTTTAATGATATCTTTACGCTCGCTTTCCACCCAATCAAACGGAGATTTAGGAATAACTGCGTCTTTATAAGGGTGGAATACGTAGTAATCGTCCATAGTAGCGCCGTTACCACAACTTGTACAGTAAATTTTATCCCCTTCGCCTTTCATAGTAAACTCTTTACCACACTTAGGGCATTTGTAACAAAAGTCTTCTAAGCGGTGGCAAATTTTACCGTTAGTTTTCCATTTGATTTTATTTTCTTGACCCCACTCATACTCATTGCGTTTGAATTTTTCGTTTATGATATCGTCCATTTCTTCAACGGATAATCTATCAACGTCGTCTTTAGTAAAAAGTAAAGACATAGTTGCGTGGGTTTCCGCATAACGTTCATCAATACAAACTTTAGTGCTTTGAAGATATTGACCTTCTAAATAGCACATATATACTGGAACTTTAAAGTGTTTAAAAAGTTTGCTTGTACCCGGAACAATCGGTCTATTTCCGCCGTAATCACTTGCTAATCCTTCGGGTGCCATAGTAACGCAACCACCCTTTTTGAAAACTTGGCTTACACCACGAATAGTATTTCTATCAGGCATAAATTGTTTTTTAGGAATAACTTTGTTAAGGGTAAATACTAAGTAGAATTTTTTGCGGTAAAATTCGCTATTTGCCGCAATCATATTAGTAACCCTTGGGTGACAAGCACCGTTAACGTATAAATGGTCTAACCTTGATAAGTGGTTGAAAATAACAAAGCAAGGACCGTCACAATCGTTAACGTCGTCTATAATATGGAATTTTGGTTTATATTTTCTACCTACAATATCTATCATTATCATATTGTAAAGGTAAGATATAATCTTTGGTGCTGGTTTATATTTTCTTTTTGAAAGTATTTGTGATATCGTTTGTTTTTTACTCATTTTTTCCTTTTTGGCGATGCAACAAAAAATAACTAATTAACATTTTTGTGATTTGGGTAGGAAAATACAAAAAAGACAAGCGTTTTTGTGAAGACGCGTACTTGCACCGTACGAAACTGAACAAAAACGCACAGTATTTTGCAGTATTTTTCAGCCAAAAATTAGTTAGATTTTGTGAAAGAGCCTTAGTTTTCTAAAAATTTTTTCATTATTGCTAAAAGGTCGGAAGTAATAGCATGCTCAAAACGACAGGCGTTTTCTTCGGCTATTTCTTCACTTGCACCTATTTTAGTTAACACTTCCGTTATAATTTTGTGCCTTTCGTAAATGTTAAGGGCTTTTTCTTCACCCGCTTTAGTAAAGGCTATTTCGCCACTTGCATTAATCGTTACATATCCGTTTTTTTGTAGCAAATTGACCGCCCTTGAAACGCTTGCCCTTGAATAATTAAGTTCAGTTGCAATATCGATAGACCTAACGCAAGATTTTTGTTTAGTTAGAAGAAATATCGTTTCTAAATACATTTCTTCTGATTCTCTGTAACGCATAAAAACCCCTTTTTTATTTCTTCATACTATTATATCAAATTAAACGTAGTTTGTAAAGATAGTTTTTTATAAAAAAAAAGGCGCACGTTTACGCCTTATTATTTTTGCATGAGCAAGATTGCTCTTTCTTTTTATTACACTCGTTACAGTAAGGACAGCCTATACACTTTTTGCCTTTCTTTTTAGAAATAATTATCGCAAGAGCAGATAAACTGATAATTACCGCAATAATTATAATTGCTATAATTTCGCCCGTATCCATTACGCCACCTTTTTATCTTCGGTTGCGCTTTCAAACGAAAGTTCAACTTCTGCTTGAGTTTTTTTAGTTTTGTTTTTGACAGTTAAGATAGTTATGTAAGTTGCAATACCTAAAACAATTGCCCAGCCTAAAACGATAAACCAAACTGAACCGTATTCGTTTAAACTGCCGGTAAAAAGTGAACCGAAAAACATTGTAATAAAACTTAACGAATAACCAACGGCAAATTGCAGGCCAATACCTGCCCAAAACCACTTTCTTGATTTTAATTCGCTATTCATAGCACCAATAGCGGCAAAGCAAGGTGGGCTGAACAAGTTGAAAATTAAAAACGCAAGTCCCGCAACCTTAGAAATGCCTAAAGTTGAAGCAATATTAGCAGCACCGCCAACAACAACTAATTCATCAACGCTTATAAGGTTTGAAATACCAAAGCACACCGCAATAGTGCCAACAACGTTTTCCTTAGCGATAAATCCTGCGATAGCAGATGCGGCAAGTTGCCATACTGCAACGCCGATAAGCGGTGCAAAAAGGTAAGCAAACGGTGTTGAAATCGTTGCTAAAATTGAATATTGTTCGTGACCTTCAACAACAGGGGTAAATTGCCACGTAAAGTTTTGCATTAAGTGAATTATAAAGTTACATACCAAAATTATAGTACCCGCTTTTACAACGTATGCCCAACCGCGCTGACACATTGAAAAGAAAGCCCTTTTAATACTTGGTATTTTGTATTCAGGAAGTTCCATTATAAAGAAGGATTTTTTTGCTTTACTGCCCGTGATAACCTTAATGAGCAATGCGCACAAAAAGATAATTAAAATTCCTACGAAATACATTGATGCACCAATTAAAGGGGAATTTCCAAAGAATACCCTTGAAAAAAGTGCAATAACTGGAAGTTTAGCACCGCAAGGCATAAATGGTGCAAGCATAGCCGTTGCACGCCTTTCACGTTCGCTTTTAATAGTTCTACAAGCCATTACGCCGGGAACGGCACAGCCAGTACCTATAACGAAAGGAATAATCGATTTACCCGACAAGCCTACCTTTTTAAATATAGGGTCTAAAACGACAGATGCCCTTGCCATATAACCGCAGTCTTCTAAAAGTGCTATCAAGAAGTACATTACCATTACAAGCGGTAAAAAACCGATAACGGCAATAACACCACCGATAACTCCGTCAATGAGAATAGACGCCCATATTCCGTCGCTATTTAAAAGGTTAGCAAGCGCGTCTTTACCACTTTCAAGAAGACCCGTAAGCCAGTCGGCAAAATATACCGTAGGCCCTGATTGAGAAACCCAAAATACACCGAAGATAACAAGTATGAAAAGAGGGATTCCTATGTATGGTTTTGTTACGTAACTATCAAATTTATCGTGTTTAGTTCTATCTTTTGTTGCGGTTTTTCTAAATTCTACTTGGCCAACGATTTCGTTAACAAAGTCAAACCTGCGCCTATCGTCAAGTTCTACCGCCTTTTTATCATTTAAGTTTTCGGCTTTTTGATATGGCGAAGTTTGATTTTTACCCCTAACCGCAATTGCCGTTTTTATAAGATTTTTTAAGCCACGTTTTGACGTGGAAACCGTTTCAATAACGTTACAGCCAAGCAATGAAGACAATTTGTCTTTATCAATGCCGTTGTGCTTTTTCTCATTTACGTCAGTTTTGTTAAGGGCTACTACAACGGGAATACCAAGTTCTAAAAGTTGGGTTGTAAAAAATAAACTTCTGCTTAAGTTTGTTGCGTCAACGATATTAATAATAACGTCGGGATTTTCGTTTTTTACGTAGGTGCTTGTAACACTTTCTTCTTGAGTAAACGGACTTATAGAATAAGCGCCGGGAAGGTCAACTATTAAAATTTCTTCCTTAATGGTGTTATACACCCTTTTAATTTGATGTTCTTTTTTTTCTACCGTAACCCCTGCCCAGTTGCCAACGTCTTCCGACCTACCAGTCAAAGCGTTGTACATTGTGGTTTTGCCACTATTAGGATTACCCGCAAGTGCGATTTTCATAGCCTTCTCCTTAAGTCCTGTTAGCCTTTGCTAACAATGTTTCAAAATTAAAAGTTGCAAGTAGCAACCTTAGTTAAATTCTTATACACGATGCAAGGTTTTTATCTATTGAATACCTTGCGTTTTTTATAATTACGATACAAGCGCTTTTCATTTTATTAATAACGGTAATAGGTTCACCACTATAACAGCCTAATGAAAATAAAAAGGAATTTACTTCGCTATCGCCCGTTGTAACTTCTTTTACTACGTATTCTTTGCCAACTTCGGCAACGTTTAAATTCATAATATCTCTTTATATCCTTGATTTTGCTATTTGTTAGCCATTGCTAACATACTATCATTATACGAAAACTTTACCCTAAAGTCAACTGATTTTTGGGGTTTTTTAAAAAAAATATTTACTTATATATATTGCAATTTAAACTTTATAATGTTACAATATAAAAAAATTTGTTTTTTAAACTTTTTAGTTTGCATTTGCTATTGAAAAAGTTAACAAAATACACTATACTAAAATAATGGCGATGAAGCAAAACATAACTGATTAGCATTTATGCGATTTGGGTAGGGAAATACAAAAAAGACAAACGTTTTTGTGAGGACGCGTACCTGTAGCGTACGAAACCGAACAAAAACGCACGGTATTTTGCAGTATTTTTCAGCCAAAAATCAGTTAGATTTTGCGAAATAGCCAAAAGGACAAACTATGACTGAAAGAGAAAAACAAGAAGCGGGTTATTTATATACACCGACAGACGATATGAAAACCCACCGTTTTAGCATTCAAGACGCGTGTACGGAATACAATAAACTTTTGCCTTCACAAGTAAAAGAACGCAGGGATTTTTTAAGCAATATCTTAGGCAAAGTTGGTAAAAACTGCAATATTTTACCACCTTTTAAGTGTGATTACGGTTATCATATAGAACTTGGCGAAAACTTTTTTGCCAACTATAATTTTATAGTACTTGACGGTAACTACGTTAAAATTGGCGACAACGTTTGGATTGCGCCTAACGTTGGAATTTACGCGGCTGGTCACCCTTTCGATATGGAAGAGAGGATTAACGGCTTAGAATACGCCTTCCCCGTTGAAATTGGCGACAACGTTTGGATTGGCGGTGGCGTTTCTATAATCGGCGGTGTAAAAATTGGCAAAAACAGTATTATTGGGGCTGGTAGCGTTGTTACTAAAGATATTCCTGAAGGCGTTTTAGCGGTAGGTAATCCTTGCCGTGTAGTAAGAAAAATTACCCCTGAAGACAAATACAAATATATTCATAAGGACTAATAAAATGATAATTAAAGATTTATACGCTTATATTGACGGCGAAAAGGTACTTTGCGGTGAAGTTAAAGAACTTCAAGATAGAACCGTTGTCACTTACAAAAAAGAATATTTTTTAAGCGCCAAAGAAAAAGTTGAAATTTTAAAAGACGCGTTTACAAGAAAAGTTGGCGAAAGCGGTTACTACCTTGGCGGTAACTACACTATGCGCTACTCTGCCTATTTAACTTACTTTAAAGAACGCGAAGACTTTAACTATACCGAACAAGTATATTTAATGAAAACTTTTGGTTACAACTGTGATGGCACTTGCTTTTTAGCGGTTATGACAGGTATGCCTGGCGATGCTTCGATTACCGTAGAAAAATCGGGTGATACTTACCGCATATATTTACTTTACGATTTAACAAAACTTTCTATTTACGAAGATATCGTTGTAGAATTTTTACACTTACCAAGCGGTTCTACTTACGTTGATATGGCTAAAAGGTATAGGCGCTATCAAATGGAAGAACGCGGTGTAATGCCACTTAAAGAGAAAATTAAATCACGCCCCGTGCTTGATTATATTAAAGACGCAGTTGAAATTCGTATTAGACAAGGCTGGAAACCTGCCCCACCAACGATTTTAGAACAAACTATTGAAAACGAACCACCTATGCACGTTGCTTGCACGTTCTCTCGAGTTAAAGATTTAGTTGACGAACTTAAAGCGCAAGGTGTTGAAAAGGCGGAAATTTGCTTAGTTGGTTGGAACGTGTCCGGTCACGACGGCCGTTGGCCTGACGCCTTCCCTGTTGAAGAAAAACTCGGTGGCGAAGAAAAGTTAAAAGAACTTATTAAATACGCGCAAGACAACGGTTATTTAATCGTTTGCCACTCTAATAGTACAGACTGTTACCACATTTCTAAAAAATGGAATAACGGCAAAATGCGCCTTATAGAAAAGAACGGCGAACCTAAAAAATGCCATCAACCGTGGAGCGGTGGTAATATGTACAGCGTTTGCCCTGAAATTGCCTACGAAAATACTAAGGAAATGCTACCTGAAATTCAAAAACTTGGTTTTAAAGGCGCGCATTATATAGACGTGTTGTCTATACACCAACCTTATGGTTGTTTTGATAGCGACCACCCTATTAACGCAAGGCAAACAATTGAATACTATAATAAAATTGGTAAAATGTCTTGCGACTTATTTGGCGGTTTTTCTTCGGAAGGCTCGTTTGACTATTACGCACCCGTTTTAGACGTTGGTTTATACGTTAAATTTGGTTTAGTACAAAAACCGTGTCAAGACGAGGGTATTCCGTTCTGGGAAATTGCTTTCCACGGCATAATAATGTCTAACCCAAGCAACTTGACGGTAAACTACCCTATTAAAACACCAGCGGATAGACTTGAAGTTATCGAATACAACGCAAGACCTACTTTCTATATTTACTCTAAATTCTATAGCGGTAAAGCCGTTTGCGGTACTGACGACCTTGTTATTGATACCGATGAAAACTTAAAACTTTCTGCTTCTCTTATCAAAAAAGGCTATGATGATTATAAAGATTTAGCCTACTTACAAACGGAATTTATTGATGATTTTGAAAAGATTACCGAGCAGGTTCACAAAATCACTTTTGAAAACGGTAAAGAGTTATTCGTTAACTATGCCGAGGAAGACTACGTTTTACCAAACGGCAAAGTAATTGAAAAACAAGGCTATTTATTAATTTAATAAAAAAAGACTAACGACAAATTTTCGTTAGTCTTTTATTTTGTTATTTTTTATTGTAAAAGCGCTCGCCTTTTTTGTGTGCGATTAAATCGCATATTACAAACACAATAAAGTAAATTGGTATTGCTATAAGCGCTATCGTTGGATACGTTAAAATTCTATCATCGCCAAATGGAGAGTGGAATAAAAACATTGAGTTTACACTATACGCCGTTTCCCTTGAGGCAAGCGCCCAGAATACAACGTTGCAATAACAACCTACAATCGCCATCATTATTACCGAAATAACGATGCTTATAGTATTGCGCTTTACGTCTATTTTTACAAACTTGAATAATGGAAGTAACAACACGTTGAAAAGCAAGGTTGCATGCGCGCCGATGCTTTTTACGTTTTCATACTCTAAAAGTGTAGGATTTTTAATGAAGTCAACGTTTGCAAACATACCAACAAGGGTAGAAATTATACCAAACCAAAACAAATAATCGGCTAAAAACACACCGAGTTTTGACTGTTTGTTTTTTAACAATGCAAAAATTAAAGCCGACCACATTACCAAGTTACACGGATAAATGGGAAGTAACAAGTTAGGTGTTTCGCTTAGATATTCCATAGCGTTACCGCCCGATATCAATTTTACTATAAAGGAACTATAGTGAAATAAAATAGTTGTAACGGCAGATAAAAGAAGAATAATATTTACAATCTTATCCCCTTTAACGTGTTTTTTTATAAAAATTAATCCTATAACGATTAAAGCAATACAAATAAAATTAAAAATTAATAATTTATCCATTTTATCCCCTATTTTGCGTGAACGTAGATATATAATACCAAAAAACAAAATAAAGTTCAAGCGTTTTATAGAAAATGCGGTATATCTTGCGCAAGATATACCGCAACTTAATTATTCAGTCTTTTTATATTCGTTATCTCTAATACCAGGATAAGTTTTATCAAGGTATTCTTCACGATAATGGTTAACGCCGTCAGAAACCTTTTCAGGCTTGTTAGGTAAAAGCCAACTTTTTTTGTAATAGAATTGGTTGTGGAATTTATTTTCTATTCTACCCGATTTTTCTAACGCGTTCATACACGCGCGGATACAACCCCTTGCACCGCAGATAGCAAAGTAACCGGTATGAGAAATAATATAATCGTAATACTCCATAACCTTGTTAGTGTCAGGCTTACGTCCCCACCTGCCTTGCGCCATTGTGTAAGACATAATATATGCCTCTTCTTCAGTCATTTCGCTATTTCTAACGTCAAACGCCATATTAGGAAATTCCTTTTTCAAAAATGGCGAACATTCGTTATTCATACCGTGGTGCGAAAGGGTACATCTACCCATTCTTACGTCACCGTACCAAACTTGTTTTTCGCCAAAGTCAACGGTTAAGCGTTTATTAGTATCTTTTATAGGCGGAATAGCGTTGCCAGGACATTCCCTTGCGCACGCTCCACAATGTATACAAATATCCCCCGTATTTAAAATAGGGTCTGGCTCTAACTCGCAATCGGTAAAAATCAAGCCAAGCCTTACGCGTGGACCGAATTTTTTAGTTAAAAACACTTTTGAAAAGCCTATTTCGCCAAGACCGCAACCTGCGGCAATTAACCTTACGCTACAAATAACGTCAGGCGGAATACCTTCGCGAACAGGTTCTTTCATTGTACCGTTGCCTTCCGGTACTGCAGGATAGTGGGCTACCGCTTCGTAGCCGAAATCTTCAATAAAGCAAGAAAGTTCGTAGGATAAATGCGGTCTAAAAAGTGAATTTAATTTGTTGTACGAATAAAAGGTATAGTTATGCCAATGCGTACCTTCTTCAATACCACGATAAGTACCCCTTGGAATACGCATAGCGATTGCTATTACCGATTTTGCGTTAGGAAAGTAAGTTATAGGCGACATAAGTTTAGGCGCCCCTTTAAACCTTTCGATATTACCTATCGCAATACAGTCAATCCCAAGTTCCTTTGCCTTATCTTTTATCATTTGGGAGGTCAATTTCATTATCTATTCCCCCTATTCCCGTCCTTTGAAAAACTACCGCCAAGAACGTTTGCCGCTTCTATATTGCGTTCGTTAGTAGGATTTTTTCCGCCTACGCTCCAAACTTCGCGTTGTCTAAACGAGTTTTCAAACTTGTTAGATAAAACGTTACTTTCTTCCAAGTGACAAATGCACGTTCTATTGCAAAGCGCGGCAACGCGGTCAGGTTTTGCTATTGGGCTAAAACGGTTTATGCACGCGCCGTTTTTACAAGTTTTGCAAATAGCGTAATCAATAGAATAAACTTGCATTTTCTTACCGCAAACGTCAATTTCAACGGTGTTTTTACTGTCAATAGCGCCAAGCGGACAAGAATTAGCGCACTTACCGCAACCGTCACAAATTTTGCCTTCAAATAATGGCGATGGCTCAATTTCAGCGTCGGTAAGAATCATATGAAATCTTTGGCGAGAACCAAACTCTGGTGTTAAAAGCAAGCCGTTTTTGCCAATTTCGCCAAGGCCACAAGCAACTGCAGCGTAATCAAAGTCAGGATAAACGTTAGGTGCAGGTCTACCGTCTGCTACGGCTACGCCTTGCGGCTCAATTTCGGTTGGGTTAGGAAAGATTGGGCAAGCCTCCCAACCGTTATCTTCAAGAACCCTTACTAAATCGTAGCACGCCATTGAAAGAAATTCGTCTTCAAGCCAGTTTTTACCAAACAAGGTGTAATCGCCGAAGTTAGTACCTTCTTCAACGCCACGCAAAGCGCCACGGCAAATGCGTTTGCCAAGCATAATTACCGTTTTTGCTTCAGGGAAGATAGAGAAAGGATTGTGCTTCTTATCAACACCGTTAAACCTTTCTTTATTTGCAAAGCCGATAAGGTCTATTCTACAATTTTTAAGATTATCACGAATTAATTTTTCGATATTATTCATTATTGCCTCCAAAGTGTTTTACAAAAAAATAATAACACAAAGGCAATTCCGTAGCAATAATTAAACGGAATAAATTTTAACTTTTCGAAACAAAACAATTTAAAAACATATTGCCAAATGTAATTTAATGTGATATTATTTTTATAAATAATAGAAAAAATTAAAAAAACTTATGAATAAACAAATTCCTATAATTACAAAAGTTCAATATTTCGAAACTTCATATAAGCCAATTATAGCAAACGTAACTGCCCGAAATTTCTCTTCGCTTACCTATCGTAAAAGCGGTAAGGTTTTCTTTTCAAGTAAAGAAAACGAGTTTATATCAGAAGAAGGCTCGCTTACTTTTATGCCCCAAGGCTTTAACTATTCTACCGAAATTTTAGAAGGTGGCGAAATGTTTGTTTTGCACTATCAAATAGCAGACGGTAATAGTGATATTTTTGATAAGCCAACACTTATCAAGCCAATTTATAAAGACAAGTTTTTAGATATTTTTACGCAAGCGCTTTCACACTCAATAATAGGTAACGATTACGCTTGCATGGCGGACGCGTATAGGCTTTTTTCCGAGATATTTAAGGAAACTTATTTAAGGCAAATGAAACCGCCTAAAAACCTATCGATAGTTAAAGAGTATATCGACCAAAACTTTATATCGCCCGAATTAAGAATATCAACACTTTCTAAACTATATAAAACAAGCGAAACGTATTTTAGGCGTGAGTTTAAAAGATATTACGGCGAATCGCCTATCGAATATATCAAGCGAAGAAGAATTGAATTTGCTTGCCACCTTTTACGAACGGAATTATACACGATAACAGACGTAGCGTCCCGCTCGGGCTTTGAAAGTATAAGTTACTTTTCTTTGGAATTTAAGCGTTATATGGGCTGTTCGCCATCAGAATATAGATATTTTTAAAAGGAACATTATATGAAAATCACGGTAGTTTATCCAAGTAACGCGCATAGTGCGTACTCGGTAGCAAAAGACAACTTTATAGATTTAGTAAATAAGGTATCGGGCGATAGCGTAACTGCTATGACTGATAGCGAGTTTTTAAAAACGGATAGTCATTTAACCGTTGTTATCGGCAACGATAAGGTAAATAAAATAATATCTACCCTTTATGGTGGTTTACAAATTGACTATAATAAAGATGAATATATTATTAAATCGCTTGTTTTTGGCGGCAATAACTATCTATTTTTAATAGGTGCAACTCCGCGCGCCACGATTTATGCGGTATATAGATATTTTGAAGTTTTTTGTAACTCTAGGTGGTTTTGGGACGGCGATAGAATTAATAAATGCGCCCTACCTTATAAAGATATTAGTTTAGTTGAAACCCCTAAGTTTGATTACCGCGGTATTAGATATTTTGCCCACCGCAGTTTGCACCGCTTTCAAGCTGAACATTGGGACTTTAACGACTGGAAAAAGGAAATCGACTATCTTCTTAAAAAACGCCTTAACCTTTTTATGCTTAGAATAGGTATGGACGATTTATGGCAAAAGGCCTTTCCCGATATCGTAACCTATCCAAGCGACGATTGCGTAGAAGAATTTAACGGCGAAGGCTATAACGATAGAACTCCCTTTTGGAATTTAAAATATCGCGGAGAACTTCGCAAAAAAATATTATCCTACGCTTTTGAACGCGACCTTTTGCACCCCGAAGACTCGGGAACAATGACGCATTGGTATTCTAAAACGCCAACCGAGTTTATAAAAAAGGCAAACCCTACCCTTTTACCACTTGAAGTTGAACAATATAGCGGTAAAGAAAGCCAAGTTTTTGATATTCGCGATAAATCTAACCTTGATAACTACTTTAAACTTACAAACACGCACGTAAAAGAATACGGTAGTGACAAAATTTTTCACACTATAGGGCTTGGCGAAAGAATGTACTCTAAAGACCGTGAAAAAAATAAGGCAATGAAACTTTACGTTTACCGCGAAATTTGTGAGTATATTAAAAAAACCTATCCTAACTCTCCACTACTTATTGCATCGTGGGATTTATGGATGCGCTTTACCCCAGAAGAAGTTATCGACCTTACAAAAGAGTTAGACCCGTCGCAAGCGATTATATTTGACTATACGTCCGACGCACTTACCGAAAACAACTTTACAAAGTGGGGGGTTTTGGGTAAATTCCCTTGGGTGTTTGGTATTTTTGGCGGTTACGAACCGCAAAACGAAATTCGTGGCTGTTACGACTTTACTAACGAGAGAATTAAACTTGCTAAAGCCGACCCAATGTGCAAAGGTTTTGTATTTTGGCCTGAATATTCGCACGGCGACAACTTTATGCTTGAATACTTTACCGCTAACTCGTGGGACAGTACAATCACACCTATAAGCGAACAAATAGATAACTATTGCCGTGATAGATATCCTTTAGATATTACAAGCAAAATGGCTAACATTTGGCATAAATTTATGCCGATAGTAGAGGAAGCGTCTTGGACGCCCGATAGCGAAATGCAAATTCAAATTGATAATATTTTTACCGATATTATCACTAAAACTTCCTTTAAAAAGCAATTTAGTAGCGATTATAAAGTAAAAGTTGACCGTCTTTTTAAACTTACAAGTAACGCCGTAGAAGTTTTACAAGAAATTGCGTCTATTACCAATGCCGACCAAATGACAACGCGTGACCTTTTTGATATTACAAGAACGGTAATTTCAAGGTTTTTAAACGCAACGATATATCAAGCGCAATATTTATATTCTATCAACGCGCCTAATAGTGACATTGACAAAGCTTTTAGTAACTGCAAAGAATTATTAAACAGTTTAACGGATTTACTTTCTTTATCAGAAGATTTTTCTTTATTATCTTCATTTAACCGCTTAAAAACGGTAACTAAAGTAAACCCTAACTTTGAAAAAACATTAAAAAACAATGCCGAGTGTAATTACTGCCGTTCGTTTATCTACGAAAACTGCAAATACCTTTATATCCCCGAAATGGATATTTTGCTAAGCGAAGTTAAAAGGTGTATAGAAAGTAGCGAAGATTACGATAAAACTAAACTTGAAAGCGCTAAAAACGATATAAAAGACAACTATTTCAAAACCCCACTTGATAAAATGCAACCAACTTTAACTAATTTTAATAGCGTTTTAGAAAGGGCTATAAACCTAATTAAAAACTTAAAAGCATAAAAAAAATCTCGCAATATACTGCGAGATTTTTTATTTTAATTATTTACAACTTAAATAGTAAACAGTATTATGGTAACGTTATACACTGTTCCCCTACTGCAACTTATTCAACGTCAACAAAAAACTCATCAAAAGTTATATCAAACACCTTAACAAGGGCTATTATATAACTTGCTTTAGGTTCGTTAACACTTCTTTCCCAATAATCCACTGCTTTTTGACTTACACAAATAAGTTTTGCTAATTGCATTTGAGAAACGCCTTTTTCAAGTCGCAACTCCTTAATTCTTTCCCCAATACTCATATTATAATTATTATAGAAGAAATCTTCTTAATATACTTGACTAAGAAGAAATCTTCTTGTATAATGTATATTAAAGTGAGAGTCACTATAAAACGAAGGAGATATTAATATGAAACATGAAATCAGTTTTGGAGAGAAATTTGTATGGCTATTAGAAAGTTTTGTAACAAAAAAAATATCAAGAGCCAAAGTTTCTTATCAAGGTCAAAAAAAGTTTTCTGACGTAGTTGCTTACATTAAGTCTGGCAAATTTGGTAAAGACATAGGAAGTAGAGTGTTAACAGATACAGATGATGGTAAAATATTCCGTTACAACTATGATTTTGGAAAAGGTCGTGGTTTTAAAGTTACTATTATACACCAAGGCGAACTCATAACTTCTATGGAATACGAACGTGACAGTTCAGGCGCCATTTATACCGTTAAAAGAGATTTAAACGTTATGGATGACAAACTTCCAGATTATGTACCAGAAAAGAACGCTCCTGAAGTTGTTATTCCTAAAGTTGATTATTCTAAAAAATCGTTAAATGACTTAGTAAATATTTTTGATAAAGAACTTCAAGAATTATCTAAAAACCCTACACCTAACACTTTAGCAACAATATCTGACGTTAAAAACGCTATTAACGATAAAATAAACGAAAAACCAATTGCTGAAAGAGCACCTTTTAAAAAGCCATTAGGCGATATGGGTATGTATATTGAAGCCCTTTCAATGCAAATCAACAATGGCAACACCCAATTTGTAGGAACATATCTTCCTCAAATTGAAAGCGCCCTTTCAGAATTAGCATCAATTATTGGATAATTTAAATAATTAAAAAAATCTCGCAGTATATTGCGAGATTTTTTGTTTACATTTAAGAATTTTGAATTGAGAATAATTGATTAGTAATCTTTACGATTTGGCGGATAAAACGGCTAAAAAGACACGCGTTATTGTGTAGGCGCGTACTTGGAAAGTACGAAACGGAACAAAACGCAAAGTATTTTTTGTTGTTTTACCGTCCAAAAATCAATTAGGTGAAATGAAAAATTCTATCACTTACAGTCGCCCGATGCGATAATATCAACGCCTGTGTTTAAAATGTTAGGGATAATAACGTCACCGCGTTTGATAGGGGCTGTAACCACAACTTTGTGGATTTCTTTCATACAGTCCATAACCTTATCTTTAGGAAGTGGGTTGTTACTTCTTACGGCAACTAAAATGCTTGAGCCGTTTTCTACCTTAACGGTAGAAGTTAAAGTTCTAACGGGCGCTAAAAATTCACTTTCGCCGTACGCTAAACCCCTTTTACAAGTGTAGCCTGTTATTGAAGTTACTTTATCTTTATCGCCAACAACGTGCATTACGCAACCTGTTGGGCAAATGGTACAAATAATATCTTTTTCCATATAATTAAGCCTCCTTAACTTCAACTACAAGTTCTTTAATACCGCTTGTATTTACGGTAACTTTTTCAATTTCGCCTGGGTTTACTTTGATTGCTTTTCTTTTATAAAGTACGTTTTCGCCGTCCCTTGCGATAATTACAACGTCCTTTTTAGGCGCTAAAACCCTAAAGTATAAACTAACTTCTTCGCCGTTTGCTATAACTTTTTGTGGGCAAAGATATCTTACGTTTTCGCCTGTGATTGCAGTAATTTCGCCGTCACTATTAAGTTCGCCTTTAGCAAATTTAGCAGCGTTTGCACCTGCAATAGCACTTTCAGTAGAAACGTTATCAACAAGGTCGTTTACGTGTACAACGTTACCGCAAGCAAAAATCGAAGGAATTGAAGTTTGCATGAATTGGTTAACGGTTGGGCCGTTTGTAATTCTATTAATTTCAATATTTGCGTTTCTTGTAAGTTCGTTTTCAGGAATTAAGCCTACCGATAAAAGTAAAGTGTCACATTCATAGAAAGTTTCAGTTTCTTTTATTGGTTTTTTGTTTTCGTCAACTTTAGCAACTACTACGCCTTCAACCCTATCGTTACCTTTAATATCAACGATAGTGTGTGAAAGTAAAAGTGGAATATTAAAGTCGTCTAAACATTGAACTTTGTTTCTTGTTAAGCCTGCTAAGAAGTCGTTAAGTTCAACAACGGCAGAAACGGTAGCACCTTCAAGCGTCATACGTCTTGCCATAATCATACCGATATCGCCAGAACCTAAAATTACGATTTTTTTACCAACAAGTTCGTTTTGGCGGTTGAGTAATCTTTGTGCAGAACCTGCAGTATAAATACCCGCTGGGCGTGTACCTGGAATCATAATGTTAGCCCTTGTACGTTCCCTACAACCCATTGCAAGCACGATACTTTTTGCGTTTACGTTAGTAATACCGTATTCGCTATTCATACAAACAACGGTATTTTCAGTAACTTCTAATACCATGCTGTTCATTAAGAATTCAACGCCAACGTCAATTGCTTCGTCAACGAATTTACCAAAATATTCAGGGCCAGTAAGTTCTTGTTTAAAGAGTTTTAAGCCAAAACCTGGGTGAATACATTGTTGTAAAATACCGCCAAGTGTTTCATCACGTTCAATGATTAAAACTTTTTCAGCGCCTGATTTTTTTGCAGATACGGCAGCCGCTAAACCTGCAGGACCGCCACCAATTATTGCAACGTCACATTTAATTTCAAACATTTTGCTCACCCCTTATTTAACCTTTCCTGCAATCATGTAAGATTTTTTGTTGTTTTTGCAAATATCGCTTGTAGAGCAGTTTAATTCTCTTGCAAGGATTTCTAAAACTTTAGGTCCGCAGAAACCACCTTGGCATCTACCCATACCAGCTCTTAAACGGCGCTTAACCGCGTCAACGCTACGCGCTGGGATTATAGAGTGGATTGCATCAACGATTTCGCCCTCAGTAATAGTTTCGCAACGGCAAACGATTTTACCGTATAAAGGATTTTGTTTAATGAGTTTATCTTGTTCTTCCCTTGTGAGTTCGTGGAATCTTGAAATACCTTTTCTTTTAGAGATAAAGTTATCTTTCCAAACCATTTCAAAGCCGATTTGTTTTAAAAGAGATACAACGTAACTACCGATAGAGATAGAGTTTGTTAAGCCCGTTGAACGAACACCTGATAAGTTAACGTAGTTTTTAACGTCATCATAAGTGTCAATTCTTAAACCTTCAGGGTTACGGTTAGGTCTTAAACCGCTGTATTGTGTGATTGTATCTTGAAGTCTTACGTTAGGGATAAGCCTTTGAACGTCTTCTTTAATGCTTTGTAAACCTTCGGCTGTAGTTGACTTATCAAACTTATCAGTTAAGTCTTCAGCAGTAGGGCCAACAAGCATATTGCCGTGAACAGTTGGGCACATAAGTTTACCCTTTGTAAGTTTTGTAGGGATAGGAAGTACGATATGGTTAACTTTGCAAGCGGTGTTTTTATCTAAAATATAGAATTGACCTTTTCTTGGGTTAACGTAATAATCGTTTTTACCAACCATTGCAGCAATTTCATCACAGAAAAGACCTGCCGCGTTAATTATGTAATTAGCCTCGATATAGCCACCCGTAGTTTCAGCACCAACAACCTTGTCACCTTCCATTTTGATGCCGGTAACTTCGGTATTAAGCATAAACTTAGCGCCGTTTTGAACTGCGTTTTCAGCAATAGCAATAACGTAAAGGAAAGGGTCGATAATATATTCACGTGGGATATATAAACCCCCTTTAACTTCTGGGTTTAAGTTAGGTTCCATTTCTAAAAGTTGTTCTTTAGAACGGTATTCAACGTCGTAAACCCTATTTTTCATTGCCTTTTCCTTAATTGAAGGAAGTTTAGCAAATTGTTCATCGCTCATTGCAGGAAGTATCGCACCTACTTTTTTAAGTGGAATATCTAAATCTGCACATAACTTTTCATACCTTGGGTTAGCAGCAACAACAAGTTCTGATTCTAAAGTACCTGGCGTAGCATCGTAACCCGTGTGGATAATTGCAGAGTTGCTTTTTGAAGCATCGCCACCAATGTCTTCCCTTTTATCTACACAAATAACGTTTACGTTATATTTTGTGAGTTCTCTTGTAATGGCGCAACCTACCGCGCCAGCACCGATAACTAATACGTCTGTTTTTAACATATCGTCCTCCGATTTATTTCGATAATTTTATTATACACTTATAGTATTGAAAAGTAAAATAACAAAATCTTATATCATTATTAAGTTTTAGTTATTAAACTCAGTTATTAAGGCTTTGTTGATTTCTTGCATTTTAGTTTCGTCTACTTTTAAAACCTTTCTATCATAAGTTATAATCCCGTTAGTTTCATCTTCAATATCGCTAACTTGGGTGATAATAGCCCCTGCAAGACCCTTTTTTATTTGTGGAAGAACTTGATTTATATATAAACTTTCAAGTTCAGTCATAAAGTTTTCTTTAGTGCAGTTTTTATAGCCGTAAGTTTTAGAAAGATTGAAAGAGTTTTCTAAAATTTTATACGAATATCCGCCAAACTCCGATAAGATAATAGGTTTATTTTCACTTTCTTTTAAATTTATAGGTTTAAAGTAAACGTGCTCGCTAATAACGTCGCTTTCACAATTGTTAAACCAACCGGACGCCGTATCCCAAACCCTTGAAGTATCAAGCGGTTTTAATTCGCTATAAATTTTGGTTGCATCGTGTTGTCCCCAACCTTCGTTGAAAATCGTGTAGTAAACAACGCTTGGATAGTTGTTTAATAACTCTATAGTCTTTTTAGCGGTATCTAAAAATACTTGTTTTTGAATAGTTGTTGGCTTGCCTATCTTATTCTTTTTTAAACCGATAGTTGGCAATGCCGTATCAAAAATAAAACTGTACTTGCCGTTATTTAACATATCTTGGAAAACCGCCATACCGTATAAATCGCAATAATAATAGAATACAAGCGGTTCGATTTTAATATGCTTACGAAGGGTGTTAAATCCCAACTTTTTCATTGTTAAGATATCGTCAATAAAACCTTTTTCGTTTGGCGGAAGATAAATTCCGTCAGGGAAATAACCTTGGTCTAATACACCGTTAAAGAAATAAGGTTTTCCATTTAAAAGTATTTTGTTCTTCTCGATTTTAACTTCCCTTAAAGCAAAATATGATTCAACCTTATCTTCGCCTGATAAAATAGTAAAATTGTAAAGGTAAGGATTTTCAGGCGACCAATGTTTAGGGTTTTTAATATCAATAGTAATCGTATTGCCGTTAAAATTATATTCTTTACCATCTAAAAGGATAGTTTTTTGATTTTCGCCACCCTCAACGTTTAAAGTAACGGAATTTATAGTAGTTGTAATTTTAAGGTTAGTTATTGGGTTTAAGCAAAGGTTTTCAAGCCATACAGTTTGCCAAATACCACTAATTGGCGTGTACCACATACCACCGCGTTTGTGTTTTTGCTTGCCGTAAGGATAGTTAGTGTCAAGTTCGTCTAAAACCTCAACGGCAATCTCGTTTTCGCCAATAACTAAAAAGTTAGTGATATCAAAAGCAAACGGCAAATATCCACCTATGTTTTTACCCACCTTGTTTTTGTTGATATAAACCTCGCAGAAATTATCAACTGCACCAAAGTTTAAAATAGTTTTAGGATATTGCTTATCTACACTAAAAGTTCGGCTATAGATTAGTTTTTCGCCCTTTTTAGTTATTCTTTCCACACCCGATAACTCAGATTCTGGTGGAAACGGCACTAAAATTTTACTATTATAAATTTCGTTTTTACCCTTAACTACTTTAAAATCCCAATTGCCGTTAAGGTTTATAAAACTATCTCTTTTAAAGTTTGGGCGCGGATATTCGCTGTAAGGAATTTCATCTACTTGATAATCCGTTTTAAGTTTTTGAATTTTAGGCTTTTGACTTTTGGATATCCATACGATAAACGGAATAACTAAGATAATTACAATAAGTGAGCCAAGGAAAATTTCTGCCGACGGAACGAAAGACATTGTACCGTCGTCCCCCTTAATCATTTCTGCATTTTTAAGTATCATTTTGCCAATGTACGGGCCGATAATTCCCGGAACTAATACTTGCGATACTATTCTTACGCCTTGAAGTCTACCCGCTTTACCGATAGGTGTATTATCCCTAATTTTAGCGCCAAATACCGCCATACCTGATAAATAACCGCTCATCATTAAAAGTGAGCCGATAAATACCATAACCGTATCTTTAAATATAAAAAGAAGAATATAGCCAAGCATTAACCAAGCAACGGAAATAATTGATGCAAAAGTAAAGCCTTTTTTATCGTAAACCTTGCCCCATAAAGCAGTTACTACCGAGGCAAGTATAATTGCAGGCGCCATAATTAATACGTAATTACTCATTTGAAGTGAAACTTCATAGTAAATAATTAAGTACGGCATAAAGATTTGTATAGAAATATTAAAGATTATAAAGCCGATAAGTGAAATATACAATTCTTTATTCTTCTTAATGGTAGAAGGTAAAAATCCGTAGATAATATTAGAAAAATATCCCGATTCTTCCCTTTTAACTTCAGGCTCTTTTATCAAGAATAAACCGAGAATTCCTATTAAAAGAACGACTACACCGATAATAACGAAAATTAAAGTCCAATGCTCAATATTTTTAGGGTCGGTAAACATAAATCCACCAAATACCACAAGTATAGCAACAAGTGGCATCATTGAATTTATACCTTCTGCCGAACCACGGTTTGAACTATCGGTTGAATCGGTAAGCCATGCGTTAAAGGCAGCATCGTTTGCAGTAGAACCAAAAAAGGTCATAAGACAGTCTAAAATTATAACGATTGTTATAGCAACAGCCGATGCAGAAACAGCCATAGGGAACAATGCGTTTATAACGTCAAGCCTTACAAGTGAAAAGGCTAAAATCGATATACCCCATAAGATATAACCAGCCGACATAAAAATTTTACGCTTGCCCAATCTATCCGAAAGTGCACCCATAAAAATAGTAGTTACCGCTGCAGAAACAGCACTTGCCGACACCATAAGTGAAATATCGTCAGGCGAGGCGTTAAACATATTGTAAATAAATACGTTAAAGTACATATTTTCTACAACCCATGCAACTTGACCTATTAAGCTAAATATCACAAGTGCAAGCCAAAACTTTTTAGTTAACTTTTTTTGCATAATCTATCACTCCATTAATTTATTATTATCAATCCCCTTAGAAAATTTACACCTATATTCATTAGGTGTTAAACCGTACTTGCCTTTAAAATATTTACAAAAGTACGCAGGCGTTTGAAAACCTGACCTATAACAAATTTCCGTTGCCGTAAGGTTGGAAATTTTAAGCCAATTTTCCGCATCTTCAAGCCGTTTTTCTAACACGTACGCTTTAATTGATTTACCCACAAACTTTTTAAAATTGTGCATTAAAGTCGTTCGGTTAGCAAAAAACTTGCGAGATAATAAATCTATAGATACTTCTTCTAAAAAATGCTCGTCCAGGTATTTTTTTACAAGGTTAGTAACTTCGTTACCACTACTTTTAACATACCTTTGTGGCGTGTAATCGGCATTTAAAGTTATTTCGTTTATAATAAGCGAAAATAAACAAGTAATATTTTCAATAAAATCTGCATTTTGACTTTCGTAATCTAAAAACAACTGTTCTAAATAATAACCTACCCTGTCCGACGCTAATTTTATAGGCTCATACACACCTAAAGGGTTTTGCAATACGTAGTTTTCTATACCGATAATGTATACGCTAAACTTATCGCCATTAGACATTTCGCTATGCAGAGTATCGGGGTTAACTATCATTAAATTACCGCTTTGTACGGGATAGATTTTACCTTCTACTTCAAACGCACCCTTACCCTCTTTAACGTACATAATTTCCGTTAAGTTGTGCGTAACGGTATCTTGCACCTTACCGTTATCCAGTTCTAAAAGAGCGGTGTAAGCAAGTTTAATGCCAAATTTATTGGCTATATTAAATTTTCTTAATTCTATCCTTTTAAACATAGTTTAATTTTACACTCATTTAATAAAAATGTCAATAATTTAGCAGTTTTATTATATAAATCGGCACTTTTGTTACTTTATTATCATATTATATCAATTATATAATTAAAGTATAAAATAATAAATTAGGGGGTACTAATTTTACTATGAAAAAATCAAGATATATTGGCGATTATCCTGTTATCGGTATAAGACCTTGTATTGACGGTCGTCGCGGACCTATGATGCTTCGCGAATCACTTGAACCTACCGTTTGGGCAATGGCTAACGCCGCTAAAAAATTGTTTGAAGAAAACCTTTTTTACTCTAACGGCGAACCTGTTAAAGTAGTTCTTGCAGATACTTGTATCGGCCGTGTTTCGGAAGCTGCTGCTTGTGCTGACAAGTTTAAAAAAGCAGGCGTTGATATTACTTTATCGGTAACTTCGTGCTGGTGCTACGGCTCGGAAACAATGGATATGGACCCTATGACAATAAAAGGTGTTTGGGGCTTTAACGGTACTGAAAGACCGGGCGCTGTTTACCTTGCGGCTGTACTTGCTGGCCACGCGCAAAAAGGTCTTCCTGCATTTGGTATTTACGGTCACGAAGTACAAGATTTAGACCAAGTAAACGAAATTCCTGAAGACGTAAAAGAAAAACTTCTCCGCTTTGGCCGTGCGGCTATTGCAGTTGCTACAATGCGCGGTAAATCTTACCTTCAAATCGGCTCGCAATGTATGGGTATTGCAGGCTCGATTATTGACCAAGATATGATGGAAAGTTATTTTGGTATGCGCGTTGAATCGGTTGACGAAGTTGAAATTCTCCGCCGTATGGAAGAAGGTATTTATAACGAAGAAGAATACCAAAAAGCGCTTGCTTGGACTAAAGAACATTGCAAAGAAGGCTGGGATGATAACCCTGACACAGTACCTTTCTTAGGAAAAGACCACAAAATTAAATTTACCCGTGAGGAAAAGGATAAACAATGGGAATTTACCGTTAAAATGTATTGCATTATCAAAGATTTAATGGCGGGCAACCAAAATCTTCCCGACGCGTTTATTGAAGAAAAGTCGGGCCATAACGCGATTGTCGGCGGTTTCCAAGGTCAAAGACAATGGACTGACCATTGGCCAAACTGTGACTACCCTGAAGCACTTTTATCTTCCACTTTCGACTATCAAGGTGCAAGAGAACCTTTCACTTTAGCAACTGAAAACGACGTACTTAACGGTATGGGTATGCTTATGATGAGGCTTTTAACTCACCGTGCGCAAATATTTGCAGACGTAAGAACTTACTGGTCGGGCGAAGCAACCGAAAGGGTTACCGGCTATAAACTTACTGGTAAAGCAAAAGAGTCTGATGGTATTATCCACCTTTTAAACTCGGGCGCAGCATGTCTTGACGCAAGTGGCGTATGCACCGATGAAAACGGCAACGCAGTTATGAAAAAATGGTGGGAAGTAACTGATGAAGATATCAAGAAAATGACTGATGCTACCGTTTGGTGCGAAGCAGGTTTTGATAACTTCCGTGGCGGTGGTTTCTCAAGCCATTTCGACACTTACGCAGAAATGCCTGTTACTATGATTAGACTTAACCTTGTTAAAGGTTTAGGTCCTGTACTTCAAATTGCCGAAGGTTGGACTGTTAACCTCCCTAAAGACGTTAACGACAAGTTAATGAAGAGAACTAACCCTACTTGGCCTTGCACTTGGTTTGCACCACGTTGCGACGGCAAGGAAGGTAGTCCGTTTAAAACTGCTTACGAAGTAATGCAAAACTGGGGTGCTAACCACGGTGCCATTTCTTACGGACATATCGGTGCTGATTTAATTACAATGTGTTCTATGCTCCGTATCCCTGTTTGTATGCACAACGTTCCTGAAGACGAAATTTACCGCCCTGCTTGTTGGAATGCTTTTGGTATGGATAAAGAAGGTCAAGATTATAGAGCTTGCAAAACTTACGGACCAATGTATAAAAAATAAAATTTAAGTTAAAAAACTTATTAAACCCGACTTAGAAAAGTCGGGTTTCCTTTTTTAAAAAAGTATTGAAAAATAGATTTTTATATGATACACTAAAATAGCAAAAACAACTTACACATATATCCGTAATTTTTTTGACACTTTTTACTAAGGAGTATTTTATGAATAAACAAGCAGTAACAAGAACTATATCTAACGTATTAGCAATTGTCGGTGGTAGTTATTTAATTCTTTGTGGTATTTTTTGGCTTTTATATCTTTCACCTTCTATTATTGAAATATTTAAATATCCTATCAGCATTAATTCTTATCATAATATACTTCCCTATACTAATATTCTTGTAGGTATTAAAGCTTTAATATTTATTGCGTTAGGTATATTTTTAATCATTAAAAAAAGAGGTATTATAGTATCCGTGCTTTGGGGCGCTTTTTTAGGCATAGCTTTCTTACATTTCGTTATGGCACTTATCCCAGTTATTATACCATCATACGGAAACTACAGCATTAATTTTACCTTTATACCTTATATGCTTACTTTTATGTTAATTACGTTATTATCTTTTTGTGATAGTATTAAAATTTTTGCTATACCTAAAAAAATTATTAAATGGATTTGCTTGGCTATATTAACAATTTATTCTATATTAAATTTTATAGAAATTACTTACAACTTTGTCAAATATGATTTTACCATAGATATTTACTATATCTATTATATTTTATTTGCGTTAACAGAAGTCATATCATTATTCTTAATAGTTGGTTCAATGATAATATATAACAAAAACGAAAATAACCTTTTAAACTAACTAAAAATGCGTTGCCAAACGGCAACGCATTTATTATTTATTAATCTTTTTTAATTTCATCTTCACTTATTTGCACAAACGCTATTTTAGGGCGTTTTTCTTTGATTTCATCAACAAAACTTTCAAACCAATCGGGGTTAGTTGCTATAACAAAGTAACTTTCATCTTTAAAAATAAGTTCTAACTTGCTTTTAGATGTTAAAAGCCTGATTTCCGTAACTTCTTTTAAGTCGATTACGTTTTTAATTATGCCAAATCTTAAAATTACCTTTTCTTCATCAATTTTGTAGTAAGAGTTAAAAAAGGCTAAAACCACTATAACAATAAAACCAATTGAAAGCAAGCCGATAAGTGGAAAACTTATATATTCATATAAAGTAAATTCGTAACTACCGCTAATTTTTACAGTTAGTCTATAAACGTTAGCAACGATGCAAGCAAGGGCGACTAAAATACCTACTACCATTAAAATTAAAGTTAAATTATTAAACCTAAATTTATATTTTTTCATAACATATCTCCTTATAAAATTTTAACATATTTTAAAGGTTTAATCAAGCAACTTGACTAATTATTAAAAATCTATTAAAATATTTAGGTTATGAGTATTTTAGAAATTAGAAATTTATCGCATCGCTACGATGATAAAAACCTTTTTAACAACGCATCGCTTTCCGTTAACAACGGCGAGCATTTAGGAATCGTTGGTCTTAACGGCGCGGGCAAAACTACGTTTATCAATATTATTGCAGGCAAACTTTCGCAAGACGACGGCGAAATTTTAAAAGCACAAGGCGCAAGGTGGGGCTATCTTGACCAACACGCCGATATCGACCGTTCCCTTACCGTTATGGAATATTTGCACACCGCCTTTACTCACCTTTTCGAACTCAATGAAAAACTTGAGGGTATGTATGCAAAAATGGGCGAAGTAGAAGACCCTGACGAACTTGATAAACTTATAAATAAATCTTCACGCTATCAAGAAATGCTTGACGAATCGGGCTTTTACGATTTAGATGCTAAAATTAAAAAAGTTGCAGGTGGCTTAGGCGTTAACGCATTTGGTTACGATACTATAATTTCAAGGTTATCGGGTGGCGAAAGGGCTAAGGTTATGCTTTCTAAACTTCTACTTGAAGAAGTTGACGTAATGTTACTTGACGAACCTACTAACTTTTTGGATATCGAGCATATCGCTTGGCTTAAAAAATACCTTAACGATTACAAAAAAACCTTTATGGTTATATCCCACGATATTGACTTTTTAGACAGCGTTTGTAAGTTTATTATCAATATTGAAAACGGCAATATAAAGAAATATTCAGGCAACTATACTCAGTTTTCAGTTCAACGTGAAATGAACGCAAAACAGTACGAAGAATCATACCTTCGCCAACAAGCAGAAATTAAAAAAATGACTGAATATATCGAAAAAAATAAAGCGCGTGCGGCAACTGCCGGTATGGCTAACTCTCGAAAAAAAATGCTTGACAGAATTGAAGTTATGCAAAAGCCCGCAACCGTTTACGATGCGGTGTTTAACTTCCCTTATATCCCGCTTAACAGTAAGGATTTTTTAATAGTTAAAGGGCTTGAAGTAGGCTACGATAAAACACTTATCCCACCTATTGATTTACACCTTAAAAGCAATGATAAACTTTGGATAAGGGGTACTAACGGCGTTGGTAAAACTACCTTTATTAAAACTATAACTCGCAAAATCTCGGCAAGGGCTGGCTCGTTTAACTTCCATATTGCTGCAAAACCTGCCGTTTTAAACCAAGAACTTATTTTTGATAACCCTAACGAGTCTGCAATGCAATACTTTAACGACGCCTTCCCACGTGCAAACGTTAAAGAACAACGAAACGAACTTGCTAAAGTAGGTCTTAAAGGCGAACTTGCCACAAAACCTATTTCTAATATGAGCGGTGGTGAGCAAGTAAGAACTAAACTTTCGGTGCTTTGTAACACCCCGTCTAACCTACTTATTCTTGACGAACCTACAAACCACCTTGACGTAAGGGCTAAAAACGCACTTAAGGAGGCGCTTATAAAATACGAAGGCGCAATAATTCTTGTCAGCCACGAACAAGACTTTGCTAAAGATATTTGTAATATCATATTTGATGCTAAATCTAAATAACAACTAAAAACACCCTAAAGGTTGACCGCCTTTAGGGTGTTTGTTTATCTTTATTTTTCTTTGTTTTTTTTGAGCATAAACGGTAAATGAACTAACGTAAGCAATAATACTGCTATAAATATAAGGCTTATTATATACACGAAATATCCATTGTTTAAGTTTAATATAGGTAAGTTTTCCATTGGTGGTTTTCTTAAATATAAAAAGTTAGTGTTGTATGCCTCTAAAATACTATTCATCACGTAGCCAAGCATTGCAAACCCAGAAAAAGCAATTAAATTTCTTACGTAAGTTTTTAAACCTAAATCAGTTTTTTCAACAAGCATTAAATAAAAACCGTAAAATACTAAATTGCCGTGTATTATCATATATTGCCAAACTCTTGGAACGGCAGGGTCTACCCCTTCCGTTGGTATCAAAAGAGCCATCAACGCACCGATTGCCATCGTTGGTGCCATAAAACCCTTTATTGCTTTTACTTTGTTTTGGTCTTTTAATAAATGGCAAGTTATCATTAAGTATACTTGAATAGAACAAAGGTGAAAGTCAAGTTGAGTTTGATTAATTACCATACCGCCATCGCTTGTCTCTTTCATTGAAAGTATAAGGTGTACAAGTTTACCAATGATTGCTATAACCATTGATACTTTTCCTACTAACGAGCACGAAACGTTAAAACGTTTTAATAAAACTAACGCGGTAATTATCGCTAACGCTAATACTCCAAGCCAAATAAAATGTCCTAATGAAAACATAAATTTATCCCCTTTTTGTTGAATTTTTATTTTTTTTGATAAATTTTATAAAGTTGATTACTATTAAAACTAAAGCGATAATTCCTATATAGCCACTAAGCGGGTATAGTACGGATATAAGTTTAGAAAAACCAACCCTACTAAGTACAAAGGCTACTACTGCAGTAATAACGATAATTAAGTTCTTTTTACTACTGAAAAATTGGCTTTTTTTAGCGCTAAAGTCAACTATTGCGATAAAGTGCGAAAGTGCCGAACCAAACATACCCGTTAAAAGAAGTATTCCGTATACGTAAAATAACGGAGCGGATATTGTTTTTGTAAGTTCAAGCATTGGTAAATCGTAGCCTGCAAACTCTGGTGCAGAATAAATTGGCATTAATACCGAAAAAGTAATTAAAGTGCAAACGATACTTGCTATCGTCATACCGGTTACCGCTGAAGAGTCTTTATCCGTTGAATTGCCAAGCGGAACAAGTACGCCTAAAATACAAAATATATTATGCACCGCAAAAAGTATAAAGGCAACTACAAAGTTAGGCATAAGCGCCGTTTTACCCGTCACTTGCGCATCTATAATGTTAGGAAAACCGTATTTACTAAATGCTAAAATGCTAATTACTATTGTTACAACGGTTAAAAACGGTATAGTCATTCTTAAAATTTTAACCATTTTTTCAAACCCACCAAAAGTGGCAAAGGTAACTATCACCGCAAAGATTATCGAGCCTACAAGTTCGTTTAATCCAAATACCGTTTTTATAAGTGGACCTGCGCCTGCAAACATAACCATTAAAACGCCAAAGATGAAAAACGCTTCGCTAAACACAAAAAACCACCTTATAGGTTTAGATTTAGCAATAAGTAAGTCAAATTCTTTAATTTGAGAACGCCTTGCATAGATAATAATAACGCTACACAGCGCTATTTGAAGTATCATTGCAAGAAAAAATCCAACGATACCCCACTTTCCGTAACTGCCAAAAAATTGCCACAATTCTTGCCCAGATAAAAAGCCCGCGCCTATTATACATCCAGCGTACGTAAATGCTATTCCTATAGATTTAATTTCTTTCATTATTACACCTTAAATTTATGCTTGATTTATAAGTTTTAGTCGTCGGTTATTATATGGTCAACGTCGTCAGCGTGACATAAAGTGTGAATATACTCTTTACCAAATTTATGCTTAGTTATAAGCATAACCTTTACCTTAGAATTTTTTAAAAACTTCTTTCTAAGTTGCGTTTCAAAGTAAGACGTATCAGTGAGTTTTCCGCTATCGCTAACCCCCTTACAAGATAAAAAGCAAATATCGGCGTTAAAGTTTTCCACAAACCTTTCTGCATCGTCTCCGATAAATACCGAAGAATTTTCCATTAAAAGTCCACCTGTTGAATAAACCTTAATATGCATTGCGCCTAATTTTTCAACAATCCTTAAACCGTTAGTTATCACTATCAAATCCTTAAATTTACTAAGTTCCGAAAGCATAAAACCCGCAGTTGAAGAGCCGTCTATAAAAATAACGCTACCATCGTGAATATACTTAGATGCTTTTTGGCATATACGAATTTTCTCTTGCGCATCTTCACGCTCCCTTACGAAAAGCGGAATTTGTTTATCCCCACCGTAAATTAAGGTAGCACCGCCAAACACCCTGCGCACCGCACCTTGCTTTTCAAGTGCCGTTAAATCTCTACGCGCAGTCGCTTCAGACACGTAAAACTTTCCGCAAATTTCTTTAACGGTTATTTTCTCATACTCGTTTAAATATGCCAAAATTTCACTTTGCCTATTAAAATCAGCCATAAACAATCTCCCATAATGATTGATTTGATTGAATTTTAACATATTTAATGATTGTTTGTCAATCTTTTCAACGGGTATTGATTTAAAAATCAATCATTAGTAAAATATATTTACAAGTAATTAATAAGGAGATTGTTATGAAACTTGTAGTTTATGAAAATGAATATAAAGTAGAAAGCTCAATTAAACCCACTTTTGAAAGTGATGAAGTGCTTGTAAAAATTAAATCGGCAGGCATTTGCGGTAGCGATATCGGTAGAGTTTTTAGTAAAGCATCTTACTATTACCCTATCGTTTTAGGTCATGAATTTTCAGGTATTATTGAAGATACTAACGATAAATCGTTAATAGGTAAACGCGTTTGCGCTTTCCCTTTAATTCCTTGCAAAAAATGTGAGTTTTGCAAAAAACAACAATACGCTAACTGTGTAAAATACGATTATTACGGCTCTCGTAGGGACGGCGGTTTTCAAAGTTATTTAGCAGTTAAAAAGGACAACTTGGTATTTTTACCAGACAGCGTTTCTTACGACGTGGGCGCAATGGTAGAACCGCTTGCAGTTTGTTTACACGCAGTTAAAAAGTTAAATATTAATAAAGGAGAAAGAGTTGTGGTTTACGGCGCGGGCACTATTGGTCTTCTTTGCGGATATTGGGCTAAGTACTACGGAGCAAAAGACGTTTACTTTGTAGATATTGACGAAAAGAAACTTGCTTTCTCGGAAGAACTTGGCTTTAAAAGATATAACGACGCAACCGTTGACTATGCTATTGAATGTAGCGGTGCCGAACCTTGCATAAACGGTGCAATCAACGCAGTTAAAGCCTTTTCTAAAGTTGCACTTGTTGGTAACGTACACGGCGATATTAAATTAACGCAAAAAACTTATTCGCAATTACTTAGAAAACAATTAACCCTTGTAGGAAATTGGAATTCTGACTTTACCGATACTATCAACGACTGGAAGGACGCGCTTGACGCTATTGCAAAAGGCGGATTTGACCCAGAAAAAATTATTACGCACAGGGTTCCTCTTAGCGATGGCGAAAAAGCCTTTGACGTGCTTAAAAATAGAGAATTTTCAATAAAAATTATGGTGGTGAATAATGATTAAACAAATTTCCCCTTCACTTATGTGTTGTGATTTTTTCGATTTTAAATCACAAATAGAAACTTTTGAAAAAAACGACATTGAATATTTGCACGTTGATATAATGGATGGAGAATTCGTGCCAAACTATACGCTTGGCACAGATTTTATCAGACAAGTAAAAGCACACACCAATATCCCACTTGATATACATATTATGGTTGATAGTACCGATAAAAAAATTGGATACTTCCCTTTTGGCGAAGGGGATATCGTTAGCGTGCACTACGAATCTACAACACACTTACAACGCGTTTTAAGTGAAATCAAAAAGAAAGGTGCAAAAACTTTTGTTGCGTTAAACCCTGCAACACCTATTTGCGTGTTAGAAGAAATTTTAGACGACCTTGACGGCGTTTTAATTATGACGGTAAACCCTGGCTATGCAGGTCAAAAACTTATACCTTCCACCCTTTTAAAGATAGAAAAACTTAAAAATTGGCTTAAGGAAAAGGGTAAAAATATCCCTATCCAAGTAGACGGCAACGTAAGTTTTGAAACTGCAAAGATTATGAGCGAAAAAGGTGCAAACATATTCGTAGCAGGCTCTTCAAGTGTATTTGCATCTAAAGACCTTGCTACAAACATCAAACTTTTACGCGAAGCCATTAATTAACGATATGCAACCTTAGGTTGCACGATAGGCAAGATAAATCTTGCACGATATTCACCTATCGGCGAACGATATTCACCTTGCGGTGAGTTTTGGATTTAATTTTATATACAAAAAAGGAACTGCTTTGCAGTTCCTTTCATTTTTATTTAGTTTAACAACGTGATTTTTTTAAAGTATAGAAACAAGCAAGACAAGGCTATCAAGGGTTAGCAGGTAATCAAGCCTATTTAAAGTACGTATTGTAAGGGAATAGATACAAGTTAGACGAGGCACAAGAAAAAGGCAGGTTGCAATAACCTGCCTTTTTAATATTATTGAGTTTAATGATGTACTGTTTATAAAGTGTATAAGCAAGCAAGACAAGGCTCGCGAGTTTGGGTGGATACAATAGACCTTTTTGGTCATTGTAGTCACACAAACGAAGCAGTAACACAGTATTGCGCCGTTTATACGCTTTATAAAATTTCGAGGTTCTTCTTAAATACACGCTTAAAATCCACTTGCGAAGAAAGTGCATCTTTAATTTCTAACGAAGCGTCACCGTCAAGTTCAGTTTTCATAATAACTGAATCGCCTAAAACGTCACAGTTAATAGTTAAAACGCAAGAAGACATACTTCTATCTAAACTTGCGGCAATTCTTAAAATTACACCAAGTTTTCTTATAATTTCAACGTCTTCTTCACCAATAAACTCTTTATACTTAACAAGTTCTGCAAGAGAGAAGTCGTCATTTTTATAGTTAGCAACAACAAGTGCTGCAAGAACGATATCCCTTTGAGAAATTCCGTATAAACTTGAGTTTAAAATGATGTAGCTTGTATGTTTTTGATAGTCGTAATACTTAACCGTAGCACCTGTATCGTGAAGGTACGCCGCAACCTTTAATATTTTAAGGCATTGACGTGGGAATTTATGAAGTACCCTTAATTGTTTGAAAAGTTGTACCGAAAGGTTAGCAACTTGTTCACAATGCTTAGCGTTACAGTTATGATATTTAACTAAAGTTTGTAAACTGTAAGTTAAAACGTCGGTAATAGGTTTTTCAACGGTAGTAGGTACTGCGTAGTTAAACATAATACCTTCCCTTAAACCTGAAGATGAAATTACTAAATTCTCAAAGTGAAGATATTTAGTAAACGCATGTGCAACGGCAAATGCTGATGGAAGTAAGTCTGCCCTTGCAGAAGATACGCCTTTGATACGTTTTTTCTTATCAAGGTCTAAACCTTTTAACATTTCGTAAACACCTTCAAACTCATCAATAGAAACGTTGTAGTTGTGGATGAGTGGAAGTGGGCATTTCTTTTTCATTTTAACAATTTTACAAAGATTTCTAAACGAACCGCCACAACCGATAAGTTGAGTTTCAGGGTCGATTTCCTTAAGCCATTCAATCCTTGATAATTGTTCTACGATAAACTCTTCAATTTTTTGTGATTGTTCTTCAGGTGATAAACCATCGCCACCGAATAAATCGGTTAAAGTAACGGCACCAAACGGTAAAGTTTCGTAGTTTAAAAGATTCCTTCTATTATAATAAATAATTTTCGTGCTACCGCCACCGATTTCCAAGATAAGACCTTTAGGAATATCCATAGTGTTGATAACGCCACGATAAACGTACGTTGCTTCTTCTTCCGCCGATAAAACTTTAAGTTTTATGCCCGTGTTAGCAACGATTTCATCAAGAAAACTTCTTTGATTCTTCGCACGGCGAACTGCTGCCGTTGCAACGGCAATAATGCGTTCAATTTCGTAAGCATCACAAAGTTTCCTGAACATTTTTAAGGTTTTAATTGTCTCGGCTATGCGTTGTGGTTTTAAAAAACCATCTCTTTCCATATCCTTGCCAAGTCGAACGCTTTCTTTAATTTGGTCAACTACAACAAAATGTCCGTCACCAAGCATTTCAACTATTACAAGCCTTGCGGTATTTGAGCCAAGGTCAATAATTCCAATTTTTTCCAAGTTAATTACACCTCTCTTTGCCTTTATAATTCTAGCCAATACTCTAATTAAGCACAGCAAACTCTTTCACGCATATATTATACAACACTTTTTTACCGATTTCAAGACCTATTTTAAAAAAACTTGTATTTTTTTTCGCACGCAATTACTTAGTCTTTTTGCATATTTTTTATTATTTTATCTGAGAAAAACTGCACGGCAGAAAGGCACAATAAAAATCCACCGAAAATCTTAGACATTAATTCCCCGTCAATTTTACAAGAAATAAAACTGCCTATGCCGGCAAATAACGTTGCAGGGATAATTATAAATAATATCCCCTTTTTTTCAATAAGTTTATTTTTTATATGAAAAATCAAAGCGACTACAGCCATAGGTATAAACGATATTAAATTAACGGCTTGCGAAAGGTGTTGCGAGCACTTTAAAAATATAGTTAGCATAGGTATTAAAACGGTACCACCGCCCATACCCATACCCCCTAAAAAGCCACCTGCAAGACCAACAAATAAATAAAGTAAAAATTTGTAATCCATATATGTATAGCGCAACAACCTTAAAAGAACAAAAGTTTAACACCCGCAATAAACATTACAAAGGCAAATGCCTTTACAAGTAATTTATTGTTGATTTTTTTAAGAAGTAACGCACCTAAAACCCCACCCACAACAACGCCTAACCCAACGGGGATTCCTACATTTAAATCGTAATGGCCGTTAACAATAGATATAACTGCACTAATTACTGTTATAGGCAATATTATAAGAATTGCCGTAGCATGTGCTTTTTTTGGGGATAATTTTAACAAAATTACCAACATTGGCACAACAACCATACCTCCGCCACCGCCGAAAAGTCCGTTACAAACACCAGTTACCACGCCCGTTACAATAAGCAATACTTTGTCTTTTTTACTCATAAAATTAGTGTTTGTAAAATTTGAGATATTAATCGGGGTAGACAACAAATTTTTTATTTGAAAATTTTATGAAAATTTGCCTTAATCTTATTGCATTTTAAAGCAAAATATATTATACTTAATAAGTATAATAAGCAAGATATATTATTTTGTGTACTAAAAATTTATAAAGGGTGACTTATGTATTTATTATCTCAACTCAAACTCAAAAAATTTCTCATTTTATTACTTTCGTTAGTAATGTGCATTTCACTTGCATTTGCAACCGCTTGTGGTGACACTTCTGACGATGGTGATAGTGGCGATTCTGAAACAGAAACACAAACAGAACAAACGCTTACAGACAATCAAACACTTAAAAACGGTGACTTTGAATACGCAACTAAAAAGGATACTAAATTCCCTTACTCGTCTTCAATTAACTGGACAAGGTCTGTAGATAGCGATAATACGTCTGCAACTTCTTCAACTATCACTTCTGGTATTATTGATACTGAAGAAACTGCCTACAACAAACTTAAAGAAACTGAAAGACCTAAAGATGGTGACGAATTCATTAACCCAAGAACTCCTTACTACTATGGTCTTACTGAAAACAAGTTCGATAAAGACGATAAAGAAGACAAAGTAAATCCAAACACCAGCGGAACTAAAATCTTAATGATTGCTAACAAAACAGCCGAAGAAGGTGTTGGTACTGCTCAAAAGTTCAAAGCATCGTCAAACATCGTAATTCCAGTTGAAGGTTACGCACGCGTATCTATATGGGTAAAAACAGTTAACCTTAAATCTGCAAGTCTTCCTGAAGGCGAATTTGGTGCGTACGTTAGATTTACAAACAAAGCAGGTAGCAAAGCATTTAAAGACCTTTGCTTTGAAAACATCAACACTTACGGTAACTGGGTAAAATACGAACTTTACATCGTTGGTACTGATTTATCTACAACTACGTTAACTATGACTGTTGGTCTTGGTGACGGTAACTCAACTTTCACTAAAAACTTCGTTGAAGGTTTTGCTTACTTTGATAACGCACAAGTAGAAACCTTTACTAAATCAAAATTCAACGCACTTGAAAAACCTGAAGCTGAAGTAATTAACGATTCTGAAAAAGAAAACGTTTACGATTTAAGCACTCTTGTTTACGAAGCTAACCCTACTGAAAAATCAGAATACAACGCTGAACTTGCCGCTAAAGCAACTTGCAAAAAATCTATCACTTATAGATATCAAATCGGCGAAGAATCAGTAGTAGAAGGTACAAACCCTACTCACCCTGATTACATTGAAACAGCAGGTTACGATTTAACTGGCGCTGGTCAAAACGTAATGAAAGCGGGTTACAAAAATGATATTGACGTAACTGCAATCAGCGAAGAATTAGCAAACGTAGAAAGCGAAATCGATAATGCTAATCCATATATTGCTTATATGAATTTCGCTAAATCATCAGTTGGTTCTTACTTAACAAACAAAATCACTTTAGCTCCTGGCACTTACAACTACTTCACTTTCTATGCTAAAGTAAATCCTGAAAATTCATCTACTAAAGCAAAAGTTGAACTTTACGACATCGCTGCTGATAAATACGTAACAGCATTTAGCGAAATGGATACAATAGGTGTTGAAGGAAACTACGGCGGTTGGAACTTCTATAAAATGATGATTAGCAACCCTACTGACACAGCTGTTGAATATCAAATCAAATTCACGTTTGGTGAAAACAACCTTAAAATTATCGAAGACCAATGGTTACTTCAAAAAGGTTACGCTATCCTTGCAGACCTTAAAGTAACTGAACTTGATAAAGAAACAGGTAAAGAAATTTACTCATTAATCACAACTGGTAATAACTTCAAAACTTCACTTTACGGTAAATACAATTCATACGTTGAAAAAGATGATTCTGAAAGTTCTTCAAACGACAGCTACCCACTTTATACTGACGTTCAAGGTTCTTTCGATATCATTTATAAACCTGTAACTTCAGTTTACGGCTACTCGTTTATGGGCGCTGAAGAAGGAAAATGCACAACTGGTATCATCAACAGCAAATACATCAATGAAGATGGTACTTATGGTTTAAATAACGTTGCAATTGACGGTCTTGATACTTTCAAAACATTAGTTAACAGCGGTAACACTTACGCACAAGCAGTAGTTCTTGATAACAAAGAAGCAATTAACACAAGTTATAGGTCTTCAAAAATCACAGTTACTGCAAACACAGGTAAAAAGATTACACTTAAAGTTAAAGTTACTGACGGTGCAGTTGCCAACATTTACCTTATTGACGTAAACGGTACCCCACTTAAACTTGACCCTATTAACGTTACTTTAAAATCAACAATCACACCTGACACTATTTCAACCGTTGATAAATGGACTGAAGTTACCTTCTACGTAAACGCAGGTAATGAAGACTTATCTTTAAGAGTTGAAATTTGGAACGGTGATAAAGATTTAGCAACAGGCTCTAAAGGTGCTATCTTCTTTGAAAACGTTAAAAGCATTGACCTTGAAGAAGGTACGTTTGCAACTGATAAAGAAGCTTACAAATACGACTACAGCTCAATTAACGGTTACAAATTTGAAACTAAACAACACACAAGACCTAACGCAACGTTAAAAGAAACTGTTGACGGTGAAGTTGTTGAATCTACAAAAACTTTCAAACCACAAGAAATTTACGCAGGTAACAGCATTGTTAAATTTGCTGACTTTACAACTATTTACTGTGATGACGTAATTGACAATACTTCTTCTACTGAAGACGATGGCCACGACCACGAAGAAGAAGAGGACGACAGTTACCAAGTTTCTACTGATGCTGCACTTCAAATCTCATCAATTGTAATCGCAGTTGTATTATTAGCAGTTATGTTAGTAATTCTTGTTAGAACAACTATCAAGAAAAACGTTAAAAAACAAGTAAAAGTTAAATCTTACTACGATAGAAATTCTCGTGAAAAAGTAATGGAAAAAATCGCAAGCAAGAAAAAAGAAGTTAAACTTGCTGACGATGAAGAAGAATACGATTACGAACAAGCACAAGCAGTTGAAGAAGAAATTACTGAAAACGCTAACGAACAAGTAATCGAAGAAACTGTAGAAGAAGAAATTATTGCAGTAGAAGAAGCAACTGAAGAAGTTGTTGAAGAAACAGTTGAAGAAACAGTTGAAACTACTGAAGAAAAAACTGAAGAATAATAACTTTACTAAAACTTAAAAAGCATTGCCAAACGGCAATGCTTTTTTAATATTTATTAACTTCTAAACTTCTTTAGTATCTTCTTGCTGATTCATTACACATTCTAAAATAACCATAAAGTCAATACTATCATCAACTTGAAATAAACATGATTTGTTTTCTGTTTGAATTTGCAATATATTATCTTCTACACTTAAATTTATAATATCATCGTATTTTATAACTGCGGAATTTTGCAATCCTGTAAACACAATTTTTTTATTTGTTAAATAAATTAAACCATTCGTTCTTTCTATTATTTCATCTTTTATATAATGCCCCTTGTAGTTTCCAACTCTAAAACTAACCCCTTTCATTACTTTTAAGGAAACCCCATTATTTCCACCTTCGTAACCCACCGTTCCTTGTCTTATCTTACAGTAATACGCGTCACCCATAAAGTGGCAAGTTTCACTTTTTGTCAATTTTAGAGTTTCAGAATTTACAACAGGTAATCCATTAGTTGCTATTTCATTTTTCTTATCTTCCCATTTCTGTCTTAATAATTCTTGCTGTTGTTTTAACCTATCTTCAGCAAGCTTTTTTTCTATTTCTTCACGTTCTTTCTTCTTTTTTACACAACAAATAATAATAACTGCCACAATACCACCAGCAACTAAATTAAGAAAGACATCCATAAAACAAACCCTCCTAAAAACAAAAAGTGCGCCAACCGAAGTTAACGCACCGAAAAATGCAAAACTCCAAGTTGTCGCCAAACGAACTTTATCGCATGTATAAGCATAGTCATACCATCGAACGGGAGTTGCACTTTTACCAAAAGTATTACTGTTCGAACAGTATGACAAAATAGTAGCATAATTATCCTACAAAAAAATAAACTACGCCTATTTGCGACAATATTAAGTTCGTTTGGCATAATAATTATAACACACATATAAATTTAAGGCAAGTAGTTTATAAAAAAAGAAAACCCGACTTCAAAGTCGGGTTAAAATATTATTTAATATATTTTTTAAGGTCTTCTACCCTATCAAGTTTTTCCCAAGGGAATTCACTTCTACCAAAATGGCCGTATGCAGCCGTTTTACGATAAATTGGTTTTCTTAAATCAAGGGTTTGGATAATAGAATAAGGTCTTAAATCAAACTCTTTATTAACGATATCTGCAATTTCGCCATCAGGGATAATACCTGTACCATCGGTATTGATAAATACTGAAAGTGGTTTAGCAACGCCGATTGCGTAAGAAAGCTCTAAAGTACATTCTTTAGCAAGACCTGCCGCTACGATATTTTTACAAATGTATCTTGCCATATACGCAGCACTTCTATCAACCTTAGTTGGGTCTTTACCACTAAACGCACCGCCACCGTGTGGACAACTACCGCCGTAAGTATCAACGATAATCTTTCTACCAGTAAGACCGCTATCACCGTGTGGACCACCAATTTCAAACCTACCAGTTGGGTTGATATAGTATTTAGTGTTTTCATCAAGAAGTTCTTTAGGTAAAACTGCCTCGATAACTTCCCTTTTAATATCTTCCCTTAACTTTTCAGTAGAAACTGTTTCAGAGTGTTGTGTAGAAATAACAACCGCGTCAATTCTTTTTACCTTTTTACCGTCATATTCAACGGTTACTTGGCTTTTACCGTCTGGGCGGAGATAATCTAAGATGTTTTGTTTTCTAACGAAAGAAAGCCTTTCAGTAAGTTTGTGGGCAAGCGTTAAAGCCATTGGCATATATTCTTCCGTTTCGTCAGTTGCATAACCAAACATTAAACCTTGGTCGCCCGCACCGATTTTATCGGCTAAATCGCCTGATTCACGGTGTTCAACAGAACTATCTACACCCATTGCGATATCAGGACTTTGTTCCCTAATACTCGTTATAACACCGCAAGTTTGCGCGTCAAAACCGAATTTAGCCCTTGTGTAGCCGATTTCTTCAACAGTCTTACGAGCAATTGATGGAATATCTACGTAGCATTTAGTAGTGATTTCACCCATTACTAAAATTAAGCCTGTACAACAACTACATTCGCAAGCAACACGTGCCTCTGGGTCATTTTCTAAAATTGCGTCTAAAACCGCGTCTGAAATTTGGTCACAAATCTTATCAGGATGACCTTCAGTTACGCTTTCACTAGTAAAAAATTTATTCATTATAAACCTTCTTTAAATATATTTGTGGTCATTTTATCTATCTTAAACTATTATATAGTTTTTTAAAGAGATTGTCAAATACTATTTTTAATGATATAATCTTTATATGAGTAATTATTGTAATATTTGCCCTAATAAATGCAACGCATTAAGAACAATAGATAGTTTAGGTAGATGTAGGGCGACTAATGAAATAAAAATTGCTAAATATTACCTTCACCCTTTCGAAGAGCCACTTATAAGCGGTAATAACGGTTCGGGAACGATTTTCTTTACCGGTTGTGCGCTTAGGTGCGTCTTTTGCCAAAACTACGAACTTTCAAGGAATTTGCGCGGTAAAACTGTTACCCCACTACAACTATCAAATATCTTTAAAGAACTTGAAGATAAAGGCGCGCACAATATCAATTTGGTAACGGCATCGCACTACGCAAACGAAATTATAAAAGCTTTTGAAATTTATACACCTAAAATCCCCGTTGTTTACAACACGCACGGCTACGAAGATATTGAAACACTTAAAAAACTTGATAAGTATATATCGGTATATTTGCCCGACTTAAAGTTTTATAGCGCGGAAGTTTCTAAACGCTATACGGGACTAAGTGATTATTTTGAAGTTGCCTCTAAAGCCGTTAAGTTTATGATGGATTCTAAACAAACGGTTATTGAAAACGGGCTTATGAAAAGCGGTGTTATAGTTAGGCACTTAATTTTGCCGTTATCTTCAAACGATAGCGTAGAAATTATTAAATGGTTTAGCGAAAATAAAGTTAACAACCCGTATTTTTCGCTTATGTCGCAATACACACCGTTTGGCGATATAGAAAAATATCCCGAACTAAAGCGCAAAATCACTAAAAAGGAATACCAACGGGCGCTTAACGCTATTGAAAACGCGGGTATTACCGATTGTTTTATACAAGATTTAACTTCTTCTAAAGAAGAATATATACCAAGTTGGGACTTTTAATCTATATATCAAAAGTGGACTGCAAAATGCAATCCACTTTTATTTTTTGTTTTTCTTTTTAAGTGCAAAGTATTCTTTTAAGATAATTCCTACCTGAGACGGCTCACAATAAGTAAGCCTGTTTAAAATTTCTTGCTCTTCTCTACTTTTCTTTCTCATAGAGATAGTGTGCGCAGTAAAGCACTAATTATTTATCTTTTACCGCAAAATGCTTTGCAGTGAGAAATAATTGAAATTTTAACGGATAAAAAGCAAGCAAGGAATAGCAAATCCCCGCAGGCAAGAGTTTACATCTTGTCAAGGGGTTTAACAAAGTATTGCGAAGTTTTTTGCCGAATAAAAATCAATTAGAGGGAACGAAAAAGCATTAAATATTACTTACGGCCAGTTGAACCAAAACCGCCCTCGCCACGTTCAGTAGCATCTAAACTGTCACTTTCAATATAAGAACAAGGATAATAGTCGGTAATAACCATTTGGGCTACTCTTTCCCCTTTTAAAACGGTTTGCGGAGTGTTTGAGTGGTTGTGAAGGGCAACCTTAACTTCGCCCCTATAATCGCTATCAATAACGCCTACTTTATTTGCAGGTGCTAAGCCTTTTTTACATGCCAAACCACTTCTTGCATAAATTAAGCCTACTTTACCTTCAGGGATAGCCATGGCAATTCCCGTGCCGATAAAGGCTGTTTCGCCTGGATTGATAATTATTTCTTCTTCTGCACTATAAAGGTCTGCGCCCGCAGAGTATTTAGTACCAAAAGTTGGCGTTACTGCGTTTTCATTGAGTTTTTTAAATTTAATTTCTAATTTTTGTGTAAACATTTTTATCCCCTTTAATCTAACTGATATAAAATTACTTTATTTTCTTCAAGAGACTTTTTAACGTCGATAATTCGTTGATTTGACGAGCCTTTAAACCTTAAATTAAGATTTTTAAGTTCTTCAACAAACTTACCGTCTACTAAAACGTCTATAAGTTTTAACATTTCTAAAGTGTCTTCCGTTTTAGCCCTACTATCCTTTAAAAGTTCTTCATCAAAAAGATATCCAGTATAGCACCAAATATTTAAGTTGGGAATTTCTGCCTTTGCTTTTTTTAAAAAAGGTAGTAATCCCTTTTGATTAGAAGGTTCAAACGGCTCGCCACCAAGAAGGGATAATCCGTCAGTAAACGGACTTTTAAGCGAGTTTATTATTTCTTCTTGTATATTATCGTCAAAGGGTTTTCCGTAGTTGAAATCCCACGCCTCGCTGTTAAAACAGTTTTTACAACGATGTGTACAGCCAGAAACGAAAAGGGAGGTTCTTATACCTAAACCGTTTGCGATATCAAAATATTTAACTGTTGCGTAATTCATAATTTTTCTATAATAAACTCTTTCAGCAAGCGCTGAAAGAGTTTTTAATATTAGTTTTATTCTTATAAATGAAGTACCCTTTCTTTAATTTCTTGAGTTCTACCTTGGTTCCAGTATTGCGTACCAATGTAGCCACAAGTACGGCGGGCAACGTTCATTTTGCTTTGGTCTTGACAACCGCAGTTAGGACATTCCCAAATAAGTTTACCACTTTCATCTGTTACAATTTTAATTTCGCCGTTATAGCCACATTCTTGACAGTAATCGCTTTTAGTATTAAGTTCCGCATACATAATGTTATCGTAAATAAATCTCATAACCTTAAGTACGGCAGGAATATTATGTGCCATATTAGGAACTTCTACGTAACTAATCGCACCACCTGGTGATAATTGTTGGAATTCCGATTCGATTTTAAGTTTTTCAAACGCATCAATAGGTTCGGTAACGTGTACGTGGTACGAGTTAGTGATATAGTTTTTATCAGTAACACCAGGTACGATTTTGAAACGTTTTTGAAGGGCTTGAGCAAACTTGTAAGTTGTACTTTCAAGCGGTGTGCCGTAAAGCGAATAGTCGATATTTTCGGCTTTTTTCCACTTAGCAGTATATTCGTTAAGTTTTTTCATAACAAGTAAACCAAATTCCTTGCCTTCTGGCTCGGTGAGTTTTTTACCCGTCATATAATATACTGTTTCCCAAAGACCTGCATAACCAAGAGAAATTGTTGAATAACCACCGTGAAGGAGTTTATCAATAGTTTCACCCGGTTTAAGCCTTGCTAACGCACCATGTTGCCATAAGATAGGCGCAGCATCGGATAAAGTACCAGTTAATCTTTCGTGCCTGCATTGTAAAGCACGGTGGCAAAGTTCTAACCTTTCATCGAAAAGTTTCCAGAATTCATCTAACTTTTTACCAGAAGATAACGCAATGTGTACAAGGTTGATAGTTACAACACCTTGGTTAAATCTGCCGTAGTATTTAGGCTTGCCGTTTTCATCAAGGTAAGTAGTTAAGAAGGAACGACAACCCATACAAGTATAGCAATGACCGTCGCCGTTTGCATCTTTTTTAAGTTCAAGCATAATCTTTTCAGAGATATAGTCAGGAACCATACGTTTAGCAGTACATTCCGCAGCAAGTTTAGTTAAGTAATAATACTTACTGTCTTCGTGAATGTTTTGTTCTTCTAAAACGTAAATAAGTTTAGGGAATGCAGGGGTAATATATACGCCCCTTTCATTTTTAACACCTTTGATACGTTGTTTTAAGGTTTCTTCAATCATGATAGCAAGGTCGTTTTTAGTTTGTTCGTCCTTTGCTTCGCCCAAGTACATAAATACCGTAATAAACGGTGCTTGACCGTTAGTAGTCATAAGTGTTACTACTTGGTATTGAATAGTTTGAATACCCCTTGAAATTTCATCACGAACGCGTTTTTCAACGATTTCTTTTAAGGCTTTATCATCTACCTTAACGTTAGCCATTTCAAACTCTTGTAAAACTTCACGAGTAATTTTTTCCCTTGAAATTTGAACGAAAGGTGCTAAATGTGTAAGCGAAATACTTTGACCGCCGTATTGTGAAGATGCAACTTGCGCAATGATTTGCGTAGCAATGTTACAAGCGGTAGAAAAACTGTGTGGTTTTTCAATCATAGTACCTGAAATAACCGTGCCGTTTTGGAGCATATCTTCAAGGTTTACAAGGTCACAGTTATGCATGTGTTGTGCGTAATAGTCAGCATCGTGGAAGTGAATAATACCATCTTCGTGTGCTTTAACAATGTCTTCAGGAAGTAAAATACGCCTTGTAATATCCTTAGAAACTTCGCCCGCCATATAGTCACGTTGAACGCTATTTACAGTTGGGTTTTTATTAGAGTTTTCTTGTTTTACTTCTTCATTATTACACTCAATTAAGGTTAAAATACGGTCATCTGTCGTATTGCTTTTTCTTACAAGTTGTCTTTTATAACGATAAGTAATATATGCCCTTGCAAGGTTGAAAGCATTGTAACGCATAATTTCGTTTTCTACAAGGTCTTGAATTTCTTCTACGTTAAGCGACCTTGTTCTTTTAGAACAAATATATTCAACAGAGTGCGCAAGTTGTTCGATTTGCTCGTCACTAAGACGGTCGCTTTCAATAACGCCCTCGTTTGCTTTTTTTACTGCGTTTATAATTTTATCTAAGTTAAATTCGGCTTCGCGCCCGCTTCTTTTGATAATTTTCATAATAACCTTTCCTGTCTTTTTTATTGGGTGTAGAATTAGTATATCACACTTAAATAAAAATACTTGTTGCTTTTGCAACATTTTATTAAAATTGTAAAGAAAAAACACAATATATTGTGTGTCACTTTTTAGCCGTTCACAAGATAATGTGTTTTAAAAAATGTAAAAACCCCTAAATTTAGGGGTTTTATCGTAGATTTTGCGTTTTATATTAAAACTTTAAATTACTATTTTAATATGAAAGGTTTTATTATTTTGTATATAGATTTTGCCATTTTGTAAAAGCCTAAATCAGTTGGGTGTGTTCCGTCTACAAAAGCGTCGTCACCGGCATCGCCCATAATCTTTTTACCGCTTATGTAGTAAACGTTTTTATCCCCTTCTTCCTTAGCGCGTTTAAAGTTTGCCTCGATTACCTTTCTTCTTGCCGAACGGTTTGCTATGTTTTTAAAGTAATCGCTTGCAGACATAAACACGATAGGTGTTGTTGGGTGTGTTTCCCTAAACTTTTTATAAAGTGGATAGTGAGTTTTTTCTAAGTAATCGGCAGAACAACTATTATGGTCGTAATCGTACACGAAAACGCTACAATCAACTTTAGAAAGAAACTCGGCAATTTCAGGTTCTGCCTTGCCGTTACCACTAAAGCCGTAGTTAACAAAGTCGGTATTAGACCATTTAGAAATAAAGCCTTGATATAGGTTATCCGCCCTTGATGCGCAACCGCCTTGGGTTACTGAACTACCATAGTATAAAATAGGTTTAACATTTCTATATGGCATGCCTTTTTCTATTTTGCTACCCTTTTCTATACCGATATATACCGCTTCGATAAAATCGTTATAAAGTGGAAAGTGCAGGGTAAAGTGGCGCATACCGTATTTGCCGTTTCCTGGAAGGTATTCGCCTGCCTCAAAGTTAACGGCGTCTGTATAACCCGTTTCTTTATCTTTAGCAGGTGGAACAAACGTTTTAACCCATTGGCTTTTTCCGTTTTCTAAATCTTCAGTTAAAGTAAAGCCGACAAACCCTGTTGATGCCATGTGAGGCACGTTTACAACGTATCTATACTTTACCGCCAATACGATTTTTTTAGAATCGGTAGAAAATCTTGCCCTACCGCCCGAAGTACAAGAATTTAAAACTTCAAGTGGCTTAGATATACTTTTAGCAAGTTCGTAAGGTAACCTTACAAAGCAATTATTTGGCTTATCAAAGGAAATACCGTGTAAAGAAATTGGCTCGTCTAATACAGAATAAACGTCTTTACCTTCTAAACTTTCGGCATTTTTTAAAAAGTTAACGTCTAATTTTGATATATCCATATATAATATATACTCCTTTTTGTTAAAAAAAGACAACCTATGCAGATTGTCTTTTCATTATTAATTAGTGGTTGTGACCGTCGTCTTCTTCTTCCTCTTCAGTAATTAAATCAGAATAACGATCTTCGTAAAGAGTAACACCTTTAGCGCGGTTTTGATTAATGAAACTATCAGTAATACTGTTGATTTGAGTTGAAGAAATAAGGCTAAGTTTATATTCTTTAAACATATAAGCAAGTGTGCCTTCAACTAATAAGTCTGCATTAAACGCGTCAAATGAAACAGGTGCTTCGCCCGATGGTAAAATTACACTTGTGCAAAGTAAGATGTGAACACCGTAATCAGAAACAACTGCTTCGTAAGAACCAACGCCACCTTCAATAAGACGTTTAGATGCTTCTGCGTATTCTTCTACGTATTTACCGCTGAATGGACCAACTTTACCAGAAGTGATTGGTGAGTAAACGTAACCGTAATTTTCTGCAAGTGAACCTGCGTCAGTAGAATATGCGTAAATTAAATCTCTAAATTTCTTAAGAGTTTCATCGTTAACTCTCTTAGAAATACTATTGATAAGTTCAACACCTTCAATCTTACCAGTATTCTTAATATCAGTAATACCCATAACGTTTGCAAACACGTTTTTGTAGAAATCTTCGTACGAAATAGCACCTGCTTGTACTGATTTGTAAGTGTACTTAGTTGCTTCTTCGCCGTTTTCATCTAAATATTGATAAGGTGTAGCGCCTAAAATAGTACCGTTGAATTCTCTTAATAATTCAGTTGGACAGTAGTCACCATCAAAAGTGAACTTGCCTGTTTCAGGGCTATATGAACCGTGGTTTGACATAACCCAAGATTCACGAAGGTCATAAACTAAAAGTTCGTTGATTAAAGCTTGTCTAAACGCTTTAACTTCAGCATCGGTAATGTTTGCTTCAGCCATTTTAGTATCAAGCCTTGATTTTTGTTGTTCGCTAAAACCGATTAAAAGGTTTGCGATGTAACCGTAAGAACCTTTGCCGTAATTAGGGTTGTAAACTACGAAAGTAGATTCGCCTGCACCTTCAAGTGCTGTTTCGTATGCTTCATAGTTGTTTTTATAAAGTTCTTTTTGGCTGTTGAATAAAGTTACGTATTCGCTATATAAAGTATCTTTATTAACAAGTTTTTCTTGTTGGTTTTCAAGTGCTAATTTGTATTTAGTTACAAGAAGGTTTTCGTAAAGTGCTTTAACAGAATCCTTGAAGTAAGTAAGTTCAAATAACTTATCTAATTCAGTAGGAGTAGCCCTTGATGCTTCTTCACTTGAAATAAAGCCGTAATCTTTTAAGTTTTTGATAAGTTTTTTAACAGCTCTTTTATTTTCTTTAGTAGAGATGTCATACTTATCAACGTAAGTTGTGTAAAGATCCCAATCAAGGTCGTACACGTTGCTATAAGCAATAGAACCATCTTCGTTAAAGATTTTAAGACCTAAATCGTTATCTTTATTAATTTTGTTGATTGATTTAGCGTAAGATTTAGAAACTTCTTGAGTTTTCTTTTCATCTTCGTTTTTAGTTTCTTCAGTAGGAATAGTTAAAGTTGTACGGTCAGTAACTGAAATGTTTTCGTATTTGTATTCTTTTTCTTCTTCCTCATCTCTATAAGATGCAAGTAAAGAATCAAGTGTTAATACAAGGTTGTATTGTGCATACGCATATTCGTAATCAGTTAAGAATTCGTCTAACGGTGAATCTTTTTTAAGTTCAGTCATCTTCTTACCATTGTGGTTATCAGTAGAAAGAACCCTATCTTTAGAAGTTTTTTCATCTTCAGCAACTTCATACGCTTTCTTAAAGAAACCTTCATCGTTTAATACTACGCCACCAGAAGTTGATTTACCAGTAAGCGCTAACCTTGATTGTTGAACGATAATTCTGCTATCGATAAGTTCGTCAAGGAGCATTTGGTAAGTTTCACTTAAACCGTAACCGTAATACATAACGTAATAATAGCCTGTTGAGTTGAAAGAAGCTGAAAGTTCCCTTTTGTAAATAGTATCTTTAAGACCACTATCAGGAATTGATACTTCTGCTATTATTTGATTCATATCCCTTTCTACGTCAGTAGTAACAAGGTCACAGCCACTAAACAAGCCAATGCTTAAAATAGTTGCTGTAATTAACGATACGATTTTAACTAATAATTTTTTCATAATTGTCTCCAAAATTTTGTTGCAATAGCACACGCAATAAAATTAAGCGCATACTCCGATTATTTAAATATCAATAGTAATATTATACACAAGGTTTGACTTTATTGCAATACTTTTTAATAACTTTAGAAAAATTTTTACTTATTTTTTACAAAAAGTAATACTAAAGTATTAAAAAGAGAGAAAGTCTATCATAATTTTTAAATATTCGATAGGTTTTCCGCTTTCTACGTTGAAAGAAATAACAGGGTTTTCTTCAAAAGTAAGGGATATTTTATCCTTGAAGTTTTTAGCCCTTTCTAAAACTCTACCGTCTTTAAAACTTTCTATACCCTTAAAGGTAAGTTTACCCACGTGCATAGAAATACTTATTTTTATAACGCCAACTTCTTCGGCTTTAAACTTAAGCCAAGATATATCTATAAGAGTATTGACTTCGGTTGGAATTTTGCCGTAATTATCAACGAGTGAAGAAGTAACCCTTTCTTTATCGGCAAGAGAAGATATTTCGGCAATTTGCTTGTATGCGTCCATACGCGCACTTTCATTTTCAATGTAATCATCAGGAATATAAGCGTCTGCTTTTACTTCAAGTTCCAACTCTTCGTTCATAGTTCTTTCGCCAAGTTGTTCCTTTAAAAGTTTGTTGTAAAGTTCATAACCAACCCTATCCATATGACCGTGTTGCTCTTTGCCAAGCACGTTACCCGCACCGCGAATTTCCAAATCACGCATTGCAATTTTGTAACCGCTACCCATATCGGTAAATTCCATAAGCGCCTCAAGGCGTTTATAGGCTTGGTCGGTTAAAACTTTACCTTCACTATACGTGAAATATGCATAAGCAAGAAGGTTACCCCTACCTACTCTACCCTTTAATTGATAGAGTGTAGAAAGACCAAGCAAGTCACTACTTTCAACTATTAAGGTATTTGCCCTTGGCATATCAATACCGTTTTCGATAATGGTTGTTGCTATTAAAACGTTACCTTCGCCACGATAGAATGAGGCAATGTTGTTTTCAAGTTCCTTTTCCTTCATTTGACCGTGTGCAACAACGATTTGCGCTTCGGGTACGATTTCCTTTACCTTTTCGGCAAATTTATAAATGCTTTCAACCCTATTGTAGAGTATAAAAACTTGACCATTACGGGAAATTTCTCTTGTAACGGCGTCTTTAATAAGGGAATCGGTAAGTTCGGTAACTACCGTTTGAACAGGCAACCTTTGTTTTGGTGGAGTATTAATCGTGCTTATATCCCTAATACCCGAAAGTGATAAATGTAACGTTCTTGGTATAGGAGTAGCCGAAAGTGTAAGAGTATCTACGTTCTCTTTTAACGTTTTAAGCCTTTCTTTATGCTCTACGCCAAAGCGCTGTTCTTCGTCTATTACCAAAAGACCTAAATCTTTAAACTTAACGTCTTTAGAAAACAACCTGTGGGTGCCGATAACTAAATCTACGTCACCGTTTTTCACGTCTTGTAATATTTTGTTTTGATATGCAGGCGTTCTAAACCTATTGAGCACGGCTATTCTTACACCAAAATTTTCAAAGCGAGATTTTGCCGTCATATAGTGTTGCTCGGTAAGAATAGTAGTAGGCGCAATAATTGCCGTTTGCTTGCCGTCCATTATCGCTTTAAAACAAGCACGAAGGGCAACTTCGGTTTTACCAAAGCCCACGTCTCCGCAAAGTAGCCTATCCATAACCTTGCTACTTTCCATATCACTTTTTATTTCTTTTATCGATACGAGTTGGTCTTCAGTTTCTTCAAACTCAAAAGAATTTTCAAACTCGTAAGTTAAGGCATTGTCTTCAGAGAAGATAAAGCCTTTTGCATCTTTTCTATCAGCGTAAAGTTTTTTAAGGTTGATAGTCATTTGACTAATAGACTTTCTAACCCTTTCTTTAATTCTTTCAAACTCTCCGCCACCAATCTTGTTAAGGGTAGGATTTTCGCCACCGCCAAGGTACTTTGAAAGTTTATCCATTTGGTCAATGGAAACGTAAAGCCTATCCCCGCCGTAATATTCAAGTTCCACGTAGGCGGAAGTACCTTCGATTGTTGATATTTTTTTAACGCCTTTAACTAAGCCGATACCAAAACTTTCGTGCACGGCAAAATCGCCAACGTTAGGTGCGGTGAATAAATCGCCACGCTTTTTCTTAACCGTTTTTTCTTTAGGTTTTTTGTTGAAAATATCCCCTGCACCAATTATTGCAAGTTTAGTTTCGTGCCTAATAAAACCCTTATCAAGCGGGCAAATTGTAACGGTAACCCCACTTAATTCTTCAGGTAAATTTTCCTTGTAAAGCGCAGGAATTTTTCTTGCAGTTAAATCAAAGTAAAGTCTTTTTGCCTCTTCGGTATCGTTGGCGCAAAGAATTACTTTATACTCGCTTAAAACCCAATTTTTAACGTCTGTAAACAAACTTTCTATATCAAGCCAATAACGTGGCACGGAAGTAGAAGAAATATTGTACGTTTTAAGTGGATTGAAAAATGGAATAATTGAACTTAAAGTTTGAAGTGCTAAACACTTTTTATCTTCAAATAAATTTAAAAGTTCATCTTGCTGTAAGGCTTGGTCTTTAATAAAATCAAGCCCGTCACCCGCTTTTATAAGGGCGCTACACCTCTCGTTATGCTCTTTAACTAAATAGGTTAAGTTTGAGTGGATAATCTTAGACTCATCGTAAACTACGACCGTATCGTTAGATAAAAAGTCAAAAACGTTATGAGTTTTATTTTGAATAAGTGGGAAAAGATATTGCAAACTGTCGTCAGTAAGGTCAGTTTCTAATTTTTCAACGAGTTTTCCGTAAAGATTTTTAACGGCGTTTTTAGCAAGCAACACGCCAAAGTTTGAATATGCCTTTTTAAGTTTTTGTATAATTTCAGGCACTTCTTCAGGGGATATAACTACGTCTGAAGTTTGTAAAATGGTAATTTCATTTACCGTACCACTATCGTCTTTACGGATTTTTTCAATTTCATCGCCAAAAAAATCTAACTTATAAACTTGATTTTCGCTTATAGGATAAACTTCTAAAATATCTCCGCGAAGTGAAAAGTCCCCCTTCTTTTCGCTAAAATCCACCCTTGTGTAACCAAGTTTAACAAGCCTTTCAACTAAGCCGTAAAGGTCGTACTCTTCCCCGCTTTTTAAGGTTAAACCATCAATGGTTTTAGGGAAAAATCCAAGCAGCGCATCAAAGGTTGTAACAACCGTTTTTACACCCTTAGAAATTTCATAAAGTGCCGTTATTCGCTTAAACATACTATCCTTATTGAAGGTAGACTTGTAAAGCAAAAGGTCGTCTTTAGGTGGTAGATATACTACTTTTTCCCCCGAAATTGCAGTTATTTCATTTACAAATTGAATTGCTTGGGTACCGTCCCTTACTATTAATAAGGTAGGGCAATCAAGTGCAGAAATAACGGCGCATTTTTCAGCAAAAGAAACGCCAAAGACCGCAGTGGGAACCCCACTGCGGACGTTATCTTTTATTGAATTGTAACTACCACCGTAGTCTTTTGATGAAATAATATCTTTCAACATTTTAACCGTTATACCTGCACATTATTTCTTCAATATTTTTTCCGTTGATGTAATCATAACAAGCATCGCTTGCCTTTTTTAACACCCCTTTAAATACTTCTTCATCATCCTTTTTGATATCGGATAAAACGTAATCAACAAGCCCCCTGCTATCGTTTACAGGCTTTATGCCAACCCTTATTCTTGGGAAGTCTTCCCCGCCAATTTTATTAACGATGTCACGCATGCCGTTATGCGTACCCGACGAGCCTTTACCCCTTATCCTTAAACTGCCGATGTTGATATCTAAATCATCGTAAATAACTAAAAGGTTACTTCTTGGGATTTTATAAAAAGCAAGAGCCTCTTGAATACTGCTACCGCTTAAATTCATATAAGTCATAGGTTTTAACAAAATTACCTTTTCGCCCTTAATGGTAGTCATGGCGTAAACGCCTTTAAATCCTTTTTTATTAAACTCTACACCCAATTTATCGGCTAACATATCTATAGCCATAAATCCCATATTGTGCATAGTTTTTAAATATTTTGCGTCTGGATTACCAAGCCCTGCTATTAAATACATAAAATACTCCTTTAACGATAATTAAATTATACACCAAACACAAAAATTTAGCAAGTTCTTTTAAATGCGTGATTTTTGTTTACAAAATCAATTTAAGTTGTTATTATATAATTACTATGGATATTAAAATGGATTTTAAAACTTTATATGGCGACAATGCCAACCTTGATGCTATTCAAGAAAGAATTGACAAGCTTGAAAACGTCTTTTATGAAAATGAAAAAATTAAACCTGATTTTTTATTTTCTTCTTCGGGAAGGGCGGAAATTTTAGGTAACCATACCGACCATAACCACGGTTTAGTAGTTGTTGCATCTATCAGTTGTGACGTGCTTGCTTGGGTTACTAAAACTAACGATTCTATCGTTAAAATTTGCTCTGAAGGTTACGAGCCCGTTATCGTTGACATCAAAGACCTTGAAATTAAAAAAGAAGAATTTGGAACTTCTAACGCACTAGCACGTGGCGTTGCTAAAGGCATTTTTGATAAGGGCTATAAGATTAAAGGTTTCACCGCTTATACGACAAGCAATATATTTAAAGGTGCGGGCGTTTCTTCTTCTGCTGCCTTTGAAGTTTTAGTTTGCGAAATCTTTAACAGTTTATATTTAGACGGTGCTTTAAATGAAGTTGATAGAGCGGTTATTTCACAATTTGCTGAAAATAAATACTTCAACAAACCTTGCGGAATTTTAGACCAAAGCGGAATTTCTATCGGTTCACTTTGTAAACTTGACTTTAATACCCCTACGGAACCTAAAATTACTAAACTTAACCCACCTAAAGGCTATACACTTGTTATCACTAATACGGGTGGCGACCACGCAAATTTAACAGAGCATTACGCCGCTATCAGAAAGGAAATGGAAGGTATTGCCGAATACTTTGGCAAAAAGGTTTTAAGAGACGTTAAGTATAGCGATTTCAAAAGTCAATTACCTACCCTTACCCACCGTTTCTCTTCAAGGGCTATCCTTCGTGCAATGCACTTCTATCAAGAAAACGACAGGGTGTTAAAAGCAGAAAAGGCACTTTTAAAGGGTGATAATAAGGAATTCTTAAAGCAAATTAACGATTCAGGTTTATCAAGTTTAGTTCTTTTACAAAACTGTTTCGTACCTGGCGAAGTTTCTCAACCAGTAGTACTTGGTATTGAACTTTCAAGGTCTATTATCAAAGACGGTGCAGTTAGGGTTCACGGCGGTGGTTTTGCCGGTTCTATTTTGGCTTTTGTTAGCGATAAGGAACTTGACGGCTACGTTAACGAAATGAAAAGAATTTTCGGTACGGAAAACGTATTTACCGCACAAATCCGTAAAGTTGGAACTACTATTGTAAACTATAGTAAATAAAATTACAAAACTATACAATTTAATACAAAACATACCACTTAAATTATGTTATAAATTTTTTAGGTGGTATTTTTTATGTCTAAAAAATTAGTTATTAAAAAAAGAATTACGTATAAAGACGTTATCATTACAGTTATTACTACTTTTATAATTTACCTTTTAACTATGGTTTTTGAAAATAGTTATTTCGGCACGGCTTTTTACCTTTCGCTATTATACCTTGGGCTCAACCCCTTTTTATCTTCGTTTGTATATATAGTAGGCGGACTTTTAACTTTTTCCCCACAAGTTTTATACCCGTCTTTGATAACGGCAATTATTATGTTGCCTATATTTTTGTTGCACAAAAAACGAAAAAAACGGGTGGGCGCCGAAATTATTTTATACTCCATTTTAGCACATTTAAGTTTTTTAATATTATACCCTGACTCCCTTAATTTAAAACTTTTTTCAGTAGGCGGGTCAATAGTAGGTGTTTTTACTTTTATATCGGCATCAAGGGTAATTTTTATTAAGAAGTTTGATTACAAAATACATTTTGACGAGTTGTTTTGCTTATCTATATTTACTATTTTAACGGAAATAGGCTTTATCAACCTTTTTAATATTAATATTTTAAAAAGCGTCAATATCTTTTTGATTTTAACGATATCAGTTATATTTGGTGGAAGTAAAGCAACCTTAACCGCAATAGTTTTAGCAGTAGCCCCTTCCGTTTACAGTTTTTCGCTAACGCCTATATCCGTTTACGCAATTTGGGCTTTTTCGGTAGCGCTGTTTATAAACTCCTCTAAAATTTTATCGGCATTTTCGCTTATAGCAACCGACTTAGCACTTATGATTTTGCTTAAGGTTTACGGGGATTTTGTATATACTGATATTTACTTCGTTTTAATACCTATCGTTATATTTTTGTTTTTGCCAAGCAATTTATATTCTACCTTACAAAAGAAAACTATTATGCTATCAAACAAAAATTTAACAAAGTATGCAGTTAACCGCATGCGCGCTAATATTTCAGCAAAACTTTACGGTGTTAGCGACGTTTTTAGCGAAATGCAACACAGTTTTACAAAACTTAAAGACTGCGTTTCATCGGATAGCGATTTAATATATCGAATGATGGACGAAGTAATTTCCAACGTTTGCGAAGGGTGTATAAACCGCCAAAGATGTCTACAAAAAAATATGCCCGACAGAAGTGACCTTTATAAGATATTTTCAGTAGGAATTGCAAAAAACAGGCTATCTCTTATAGATTTAACCAAACACTTTACCGAAAACTGCGGGTTTGTTAACGGAGTTATCTTTGAAATGAACTCACTTATCGGTAAATACAAAGAAAAAGTAAAGGAATCCGAAGAAGTTTTAACGGGTAAAGAGTTAATTAAAATGCAGTCTGAAGGAGTTGCAGGGGTGCTTAAAGGTATGGCGTTTGACTTTTCTAAAACGCTATCCTATAATCCCGAACAAGAAGGTTTAATAGGCGATTTATTACATAAAAAAGGCATACAGTTTAACGAAATTATGGTGCTTGGCGAAGGGGATTTTAGCGAGATTAACTTAGTTTTAGATAATGACGCCATCTCTACCGATGAACTTTTAAAAACTATAGATTTAGCAACGGGAAGATTAAACAGCATTGTTGCTAAAACGGCAATTTCCGCAAAAACTTCGGCAATAACCATAAAGCAATCCCCCGTAATTGACGCCGCTTTTGGTCTTTCCGTTTCAACTAAATCAGGCTCAGTATCAAGTGGCGATACCCACTCGCTTGAAAAGATAGACGAAGGCAAGTTTTTAATAGCGCTAAGCGATGGCATGGGTAGTGGAATTAAAGCGCAAAACACTTCTTCTACGGCTATATCCTTAATTGAATCATTTTATAAAGCGGGGCTTGAAAGCAACTTGATTTTAAGTATGGTAAATAAAGTTTTAGCGCTAAATACCGATGATAATTTTTCGGCAATGGATATAGTTTCGGTAAATCTTTTTAATCTTACTGCCGACTTTATTAAAATTGGCGCCCCCTACAGTTTCATTTTAACGGATAGTTCTATAAAAATAATAGAAGGGACTTCTCTACCCCTTGGTATTTTAGACGATTTATCCCCTACCGGTTGCACGACTAAACTAAACGAGGGCAATACCGTTATTATGTTTACCGACGGCATTAGCGATGCTTTTGGCTCCTCAACCGACCTTATAGATTTTTTGCGGACTTTGGATAATAAAAACCCGCAAGAAATTACCGACAGTTTACTTAAAAGGGCTATAGAACTTGACGAAAACGAGCCTAAAGACGATATGACCGTACTTGCAATAAGGCTATTTAAAAAAGTGTCATAAACTATTTATTTAAAGAAATTTTAATATTATAATAACATTAGCGTCTGGAAAACAAAAATAAAATTAGGAGGTAGTTGAATAGAAATACTTAGATTAAAAGCAAGTTTTAAACTGCGTAATTACCTACTTAAAAGCGGCTATAAAAACAGCTATTTTAAATAAACTTAAAATATTTCTGTTAAGTTTTTGCGTAAAAGTAAAACGATTTAACACCTTCTAAAAAGGATAAAGTTATGACAGAAATTATGAATTTACTACTAAATACTGATATTATTAAAATTGCTTTTGCATTAACCGTGTATATTATTACGCACTTTATAAAAAAGATATTACCGCAAAACAAAACGCTTAAAACCGTTATTATTCCTTTCATTTTAGGTATAATACTTTATTCGATTTTCGGTATAATCTTTTTAAAGGGTACCTCAGCGCTTTCCCTTATACAAAGCGGGGTTGAGATTGGCGGTATGGCTACCCTTATTTACGCTATTATTACGCAAACTATAAACAACGGTAGTTTAGAGAAAACTCTCACTAAAATTTTAAAAGGCGTATTAACTAACTCGCCCACTAAAAATATCGTTGCAGATATTATCGACGGATACTCAGAAAATAACACTCACGAAGAAAATGCAAACAGCATTCTTATGTTATTAATTTCTAACACTTCTCTTTCTGAAGAGGAGTGTAAAGCGATAACTGATATTATCATGAAAGCCTTCTTAAATAAATAAGAAAAGGGGTAATGGATATTTCCATTACCTTTTTTCTTTTATATATTACATAATTTTAGTAAAAATATAGATAGTAATTATATGAAACTACAAGAAAATTTACAAAAAAATCTATCCGTTATTAAAAACCTTATTTGCGGTGAAGATATAATCTACTTTAATTTTACTATTAATAATACGCCTTCATGCGTAATTTACGTTGAAAGTTTATCGGATAAAATATCAATAGGCAAGCAAATTATTTCGCCACTATCATCCTATAAAAAGGAGGTTAACGCAAAGGATATTTTAAACAATTTAACCCATCCCGAAGGCGAAATTTTAACTTCTTATGAAAAATGCACGCAAAAAATCGTTGGTGGCGATGCGGTTATCTTTATTGATGGAATTAATAAAGCCATTACAGTGGCAACTAAAAAACCTGCAACCCGCCCCGTTACAGAGCCACCTACCTCTTCAATATTAAAAGGCCCGCGTGAAGGGTTTGTTGAAAGCATACAAACCAATATGAGTTTGATTCGTGGGAGATTGCGCTCCAAAGATTTATGCTACGAAAGATTTAGTGTAGGCAAATATTCCAACACTACCGTAGGTATAGTTTATATTTCTGGCGTTGCTAACGAAGAAATTGTAAAAACCGTTAGACAAAAAATTCAAAACATCTCAATAGACGGTATTATTGATAGTTCGTATATCATTAAAATGATTTCTTCGCACAAAACTTCTATGTTTAAAGAAGTTGGCACAACCGAAAAACCCGATATTTTATCAGCAAAACTGCTTGAAGGCAAGGTGGGAATTATCGTTGACGGCTCGCCAATAATTTTAACGGTACCCTTTTTATTTGTTGAAGATTTTCAATCAAGCGAAGATTACTACATCAATAATTACAGGGCAAACCTATCAAGACTTATAAGGCTTAGCGCCGTGCTTGTTGCAATTTACCTGCCTGCATTTTTCGTTGCGGCACAACTTTTTCACTTGCAATTAATACCTCTTAACTTTTTACTGACCATTGTAGGTAGTATTAAAGGTATTCCGCTATCCCCAAGTGTTGAAATGTTTTTTACCCTGTTTATTTTTGAAACACTTAACGAGGCAAGTATTCGTATGCCAAGGTACGTGGGGATAGCAATGTCGGTAGTGGGCGCATTGGTACTTGGCGAAACAGCGGTGAACGCGGGGATTGTTTCTACCCCAACTATTATGATTGTAGCACTTTCCGGTATTTGTTTATACACGGTACCCGATATGACGGAGACACTATCCGTTTTGCGTCTATTATTTTTAATAATTGGCGGTTCTTTCGGCGGTTATGGAATAATTTTAACAAGCGTTGCACTTCTAACCTATCTATCTTCATTTAAAAGTTTTGGCGTGCCGTATTTATCACCATACTCGCCACTTATACTAAACGATTTGCAAGACGGCTTAAGCCTTGACTTTTTAGCAAATATAAAACGAAGGCCTATATCCTTTAAAAGCCCAAATAAAATAAGGAAGGGTCAGGTAAATGAATAATATAACTACTAAAAACTTATCGATAATCATAATAGTAGGGTTTACGCTTGGTAAACTTTTCATTTTGCCCGCACTTTTATCGGGTATGGTAAACGAAGGGTTATGGATAAGCACCCTTATCAATATGATTATTGACTTGTTGCTTTTGTTTATAGTGTGCTATTTTTTAAAGAATTCCGATAAAACTTTTATCGAACTTTTAAGGATAAACTTTGGGGATAACGGCAGTAGAATAATTTCATTTTTGTACCTTATATTTTTTATATCTAAGGCAATTATTCCAATTTTAGAGCAAAAAAACACTATAGAACTAACCTTTTATGAAACTCAGCCAACACTTTTTACCTTTATGCCATTTTTTTTCGTTGCATTTTATATAGCGGTAAAAGGGTTATACCCCTTTGCTAAAAGTATGGAGTTTTGCATTTGGATTTTTGGGTTTGGATTAATAGTTACAATTTTACTATCACTTTCGGCGGGAGATTACACAACACTACTTCCATTGCTATCAAAATCCCCACGCACACTTATAAACGGTTCTTTTAATAGCCTATTATGGTACGGCGACCCTGTATTTTTACTGTATTTTTTAGGCTATGTAAAAAAAGATAGCAAAATCACTAAAAAACTGACGCTATCATTTATCGCGTACACCTTAATAACGATTAGTGTTTTTGTAATTTTTTATTCGATATTTTCAAGTATAGCCGAAAGGCAATACTACGCAATTTTAAAAATGAGTAAATATTCTATAACACTATCAAACATAGGTAGGTACGATTATATAGCCTCCCTTTTATTGTCCGCAATAAGCGTATATCAAACCTCTTTACCATTGCTACTTGCAACTATGGCATTAAAGGACTGCTTTTATTTTAAAAATAGATTTTACCCGCCTATAATAGTGCTTGGCGTAACGCTAATTATAACCTTACTAACCCAAAATTATTTCTTCCCTTCTATTGCCTTTACACAAAAATATTTATCTTACTTCTTTATAGTAATGACTTATTTATTACCATTTTTAACCCTTTTACTTTCAAATAGGAGAAAATGCTTATGGCTTTTAAAAGAGCAAAAATCTTAATTTTGATATTCATTTGCATATTCGTTTTTTACTTTACTACCGATTTTTCCCTTATTAATATAGAAAAAACGGCACTTATAGTGTCGCTTGGTTTAGATAAAGATGAAAACGGCTACGAAGTAACGGCACAAATAGCAATACCTGAAGTATCTAACTCGCAAGCAACGAATAAAGAATCTGTTATTTCCGCAAACGGCGCTACTTTATACGAGGCGGTAACTAAAATTGGTAGCCTTACGGGTTGGTATCCTAAACTTAGTTTTTGCAATCTTATAATACTTGGCGAAAGTTTACTAACGGAAAACGTTATGAGCATAGTTGACTTTTTCGTAAGGTCGTACAAGGTAGAAGATTCTGCAATACTATGCTGCGTGGAAGGCTTGGCAAAAGACGTTTTACTTTCATCTTCTCCACTTGATAATATTTCAGGTTTATCGTTATCTAAAATCTTCGTTAGAGATTACACGGGTGCTAGCCGTATAATGACTACCTCGATAAAACAGTTTTCTATAGGCTATTATTCAAAATCAGGGTCGGGTTATATGCCAATGGTTAAATTAGTTCCAACCGATGAGTCAGGTAAAGGGGGAAAGTCCGCACCAACGATGTCTAAAACCGACCCTAATGGTGGTGGCGGTGGTAAAAGCGGTGGCAGTAGCAGTGGCAGTAGCGGTGGTGAACAACAACTTGTAATTTACGATGCAAACACTACCCTTTTATTTAACAAGGGATATAAAACCGGCACCATTAACGGAGATGAAGCACTATGCTATTCTCTTTTATACAAAGGCGTAACCGAGGCGGTATTTACAATTCCGTCAATCGATAACGACGGCAAAGAAACAACGATATCAATAAGCATACACAAGGTAAAAAACAATCTAACCCTTGATTATAGCGGAGATACGCCTATATTAAAGGGTGAAATCAAGGCGTGGCTAAAAGTTTCTGACGTAACAACCTCTGAAAGTATTGATGCGTTATCAACTTTAGGCAAGTTAAACAATAAAATTTTACACGACAGTGAAGAGTTTATTAAAGAAAATTTACTAAACGTTTTTGATAAAACAAAAAGTTTAAACGTGGATATTTTTGAAGTTAAAAACCTACTTTATAGATTTCAAAATAAGTATTACGATAGGGATAATTTTTCTATTTTAGACAAAATTCAAGCGGATTTTGATATAAAATGCGTTAATTTTATATAATTACTTGAAAATTTTTTAAATTTAGGTTAATATGTACTTATGAAATATAAGTATTTTTTATTTGACGTAGACAACACTTTATTAGATTTTGCCGACACGGAAAAACAAGCACTTTTGGGCGCAAGCAAAATTCACAATATACCTTGCACCGAAGAAGATTACGAAAGGTATTCTAAAATCAACGATAACTGTTGGAAAAATTTAGAAAAGGGACTTATTGAAAAATCGCAAATCGGTTTTACGCGGTTTAACAATTACCTGCCAACTGTTAATGCCAATATCGACCCACTTGAGTTTAACAAAACGTTTATATCTCAACTTGCGCTTGGTAAAAAACTCATTGACGGTGCTAACGAAATAGTTAAAGCCGTAAAAGATTTAGGCGGTAAGATTTATATAGCAACTAACGGATTTTTCGTAGTGCAAGAAAATAGACTTAAATGCCAAGAATTTTTTAAGTACGTTGACGGACTTTTTATCTCTGAACAACTTGGTTACGCTAAACCCGATATTAGGTTTTTTGAAGAGGCAGAAAAATTAGCGGGAATTACCCTTAAAGGCAATGCGTTAATTATTGGTGACAGTTTAACAAGTGATATTAAAGGCGGTAGTGACTACGGCATTGATACTTGTTGGTTTAACCCTAAAAACTTACCTATCCCAACCGAGCCTAAAGTGACCTTTGCAATAAGTAAACTTAGCGAACTTATAGAAAAAATTAAATAAAAAAACGACTTACCAATTGGTAAGTCGTTTTAATTTGTAATTTTACTTGATTAAGCAAGTTCAGCAGTAGCACCAGCTTCTTTAAGCTTAGCAACCATTTTTTCTGCTTCGTCTTTAGCAACTGCTTCTTTAACAGTACCCATTTTTTCAACCATAGTTTTAGCTTCAACAAGGCCAAGACCAGTAAGTTCTCTAACTGCTTTGATAACAGCGATTTTGTTAGCACCAACGTCTTTAAGAACAACGTTGAATTCTGTTTTTTCTTCAGCAGCAGGAGCATCAGCAACAACTGCACCAGCAACTGCTACAGGAGCAGCAGCACTTACACCGAATTCTTCTTCGATAGCTTTTACTAAACTGTTAAGTTCTAAAACAGTCATACCTTTAATTTCTTCAATAATTTTAGCGATATCTGCCATAATAATTTTCCTCTCTTAATTTAAATTTGATTTTTTTTAGGCGTTTTGCCTTAATTTGTGGTGATTATTCACCTTTTTGCTCAGCAACTCTGTTAAGAGCAACTGCTAAGCCACGAATAATATTGCTGAGTGTACCTGCGATTGTAGAGTAAAGTGCCTCTTTCGAAGGAATAGCAGCAAGTGCTTCAACGCCCTTTTTGTCCATATATGAACCTTCTACATAGGCGCTTTTTGCAAAGAGTTTTTCTTCATATTTCTTTGCGTTGTCAACAACGATTTTAGATGCAGTAGTTTCGTCTTGACCGAAAGCAACGGCAGTAGTACCGTTAAGGTCGTTATCGAAATCAGTAACACCTAATTCGTTGAAAGCTCTTCTAACTAAAGTGTTCTTAAGTACTTTGTATTCAACGTTAGCTTTTCTAAATTCGTTTCTGAATTCAGTATCTTCAGCAACAGTAAGACCTTTATAGTCTACTAAAACTACAGACTTACTTGCTTGGATTTTAGCCTTAATGTCTTCAACAATTTGCTTTTTAGCTTCAATATGTGCTGACAATTCTAGTTTACCTCCATAATTATTTTTGCCTATAAAAAACCGTTCTTCACCGAAAGCACGATAAAGAACGGACAAAATAGTTCGTAAATTAAGTACCTCGGCGGGCGTATCAAAACGACACTTTATAAATACCAGCTTTCTTCGGCTATTTAGTTACGCGATAATTGTATCATATCGCATTTTGTTTTGTCAATTAATTTTAAGCGTTTTTAGAATTTACTTTTACGCCAGGACCCATTGTGCTTGCAAGTGCAATGCTTTTAATGTATTGACCTTTTGCAGCAGCAGGTTTAGCTTTAATAATAGCATCTAAAAGTGCTTGATAGTTTTCTAAAAGTTTTTCTTTACCAAAGCTCTTTTTACCGATTGAGCAGTGGATAACAGCAGTTTTGTCAAGTCTGTATTCAACTTTACCTGCTTTAACGTCTGCGATTGCTTTTGCAACGTCCATAGTAACTGTACCTGATTTAGGGTTTGGCATTAAGCCTTTAGGACCTAAAAGTTTACCGATTCTACCAACAACACCCATCATATCAGGTGTAGTGATAATAACGTCGAAATCGAACCAGTTATCTTTTTGGATTTTTGCAACTAAATCTTCAGCGCCTACGTAATCAGCACCAGCTTGAGCTGCGATGTCTGCCTTTTCACCTTTAGCGATAACTAAAACCCTCATAGTTTTACCAGTACCGTTAGGAAGTACGATTACGCCCCTAACTTGTTGGTCAGCTTGTTTTGGGTCAACGCCGAGTTTTGTGTGGAATTCGATAGTTTCATCGAATTTTGCTTTTGAAGTAGCTAAAACGATATCAAGTGCTTCTGCTACGTCATATTGTTTGGTTGTATCGAAAGACTTTACGCTATCGATATATTTTTTTCCGTATTTCATTATCTTGAATCCTCCTTGTGGTACTTGCAAGACGTTATAGAAATAAAATTTAACGTCTCTCCCACTCACCTATTATTCTTCTACAGTTACACCCATGCTACGAGCAGTACCTTTAATCATGCTCATGCAAGCTTCTAATGAAGCAGCGTTAGTGTCAACCATTTTAATCTTAGCGATTTCTTCAACTTGCGCCTTAGTAAGTTTTGCAACTTTGTTCTTATTAGGTGTAGCACTTGCAGTTTCGATACCGCATGCTTTCTTAATAAGTTCTGGAGCAGGTGGAGTTTTAAGAATAAACGTGAACGAACGGTCTTGATAAATTGTAATTACTACGGGAATTACATATCCTACTTTGTCTTGAGTTTTTGCGTTAAACTCTTTGGTGAATCCAGGTAAGTTGATACCGTAAGGTCCGAGTGTTGAACCTACAGGTGGGCCTGGGGTTGCTTTTCCGGCTTGTAACTGTAATTTAACTACAGCAGTAACTTTTTTAGCCATAAAAAATTCCTCCTAACGTGGTACTTGCAAGACGCCATGAAAATAAAATTTAACGTCTCTCCCACTTATTCTATCGAAAATAAATTTCGTTAGTTCCTTTAATAATATATATATATTGATTTGCGCGTAGACTAAGCGTTTATAACTTTAAGTTGAATAAAATCAACGTCTACTTCTGTTTCTGTACTAAACATTACTACCCTAACCTTTGCTTTTTGTGTTGCAAAGTTAAGGTCTAAAATCTCACCTTCAAACGCATCAAGCGGACCAGAAACGATTTGAACCTTATCGCCAACTTTAAAGTCAACAACGTCCATTTTAGTTTCAAGCCTCATACGCTTAACTTCGTCATCAGAAAGCGGAAGTGCTTTACCTTGTGGACCTACAAACCCTGTTACGCCCCTTGTGTTAGTTATCATAAACCAAAGGTTGTTTGAATAAATAAGTTTAATAAACACGTAACAAGGAAGAATTTTACGTAAAACAACTTTCTTTTTGCCGTTTTTTTCTTCAATTGTTTGTTCCATAGGTATTTGGATTTCAAGAATTTGGTCTTGAAGGTTGCTGTTTTCAACCATCTTTTCCAAAGTATCTTTTACCATTGCTTCATAACCCGAATAGGTATGGATTACGTACCATTTTGCCGTTTCAGCCATTTATACGCTCCTTATTAAGCACCAATCTTAGTAAGTAATTTAAGTAACTCACCAAGACCTAAATCCATCAACATAATAACAACGAAGAAAATAGCCACTACGCCAATAACAACGCCTGTTTGTTTTACAACTTTGTTAAAACTTGGCCATGAAACCTTCTTGATTTCAGAAAAAACTTCTTTAAGCTTTCTACCCATTCTAACGAAGATGTTCGGCTTTTTGTTTTTATCTTGAGATTTTTTTGCTACAACTTTTTTTGTAGAGTTTTCCTTTTTCATTATACACCTCTAAGCATTTTTTTAATGCCAAATCACACTAACTTATTATTTTGTTTCTTTATGAGCAGTGTGTTTTTTACAGAAAGGACAATATTTGTTAAGTTCGATTCTGTCTGGAGTGTTCTTTTTGTTTTTATAAACGTCGTAATTTCTTTGCTTACATTCAGTACAAGCAAGTGTAATTCTTACTGCATTTCCTTTAGCCATTTTTCAATTCCATCCTAAAAAATTAACACCCCTACTCTTGGAGTGCTTTACTATTTTAACCTATATAAAGATTTATGTCAACAATTTTTCAGGTGTTTTTT
>JAZRSH010000020.1:0-45750 GCA_045651405.1 Christensenellaceae bacterium
TCGGACTCGCGACACCTGCCTTGGCAAGGCAGTGCTCTACCACTGAGCTACTCCCGCAAATGGTGGGAATTACAGGGCTCGAACCTGTGACCCTCTGCTTGTAAGGCAGATGCTCTCCCAACTGAGCTAAACTCCCATTTCGGCACCCGTAACGTTTAGTGCCTTTATAATATATCAAAAAGAAAAATTAAAAGCAAGCGTTTTTTCGCCATTTTTTAAAATTTTTTTTATTTTTTATTCTTTACTTAAATATTGGTAGCAAATTTATATAAAAACCACCACTTTTTAATTTAAAGTTACGTTTTTAAGTCTTTCGTATTCTAAAACGGCAAGAGATTTAAGGGCTTGAACGTTACTTGTATCACTAAACGCCTCGTCACTTAACGCTTTAGCAAAGAATATTACTGAAGACGAGTATTTTAACCCGCCAAGGTTTGATAAAAACTTACCTGACTGTCTTTCGCCTAAAAAGTCGCCACCGCCCCTTATATCATAGTCGATTTCACTAATTTTAAAACCGTCACTACAATTTTTAACGGCTTGTAAACGCTCTTTTGCCTTGTCTGTTTCCTTACCGCAAAGTAAAAAGCAATAACTTTTTAAATCAGACCTACCAACCCTTCCACGCAATTGATGAAGTTGGGATAAACCAAACCTTTCCGCATTATTTATAACCATAATAGTTGCGTTTGGCACGTCTACACCTACTTCAATAACGGTAGTTGAAACTAAAATATGGTATTTCCCATCTTTAAAATCAGTCATAATTTGCGTTTTTTGACTGTCTTTAAGTTTTCCGTGTAAAAGCCCGATATTATAATTAGGTAAAAGGTTTATTAGATCTTCGTAAAGTTCTTTAACGCTGATAATCGCACCGTCTTCATCACCTTCGATTTTAGGGCAAACAAAGTATGCTTGCCTGCCGCTATTAAGTTGTTTTTTAATAAACTCAATCATATCAGGGTATTTTGCATCACTTACTATACCCGTTTGAACTTCTTGCCTATCAACAGGTTTATCAAGAATTGTAGAAATATCAAGGTCGCCGTAAAAAATTAATGATAAAGTTCGTGGAATTGGTGTAGCACTCATAACAAGCACGTCAACGTTACTTCCCTTATCAGAAAGGGCGCTACGTTGTGCAACACCAAACCTTTGTTGTTCGTCACACACGCACAATGCTAAGTTTTTAAATTCAACGTCGTCTTGAATAATCGCATGGGTACCAACAACGATATCAACTTCGCCATTTAATATTTTTTTCTTAATTTCAGTTTTTTCTTTCTTAGAAACACTACCAGATAAGTAGGCTATATTATACTCGCTTAAATATCTTGAAATAACTTCGTAATTTTGTTTTGCAAGAACTTCAGTTGGTGCTAAAAAAGTAACTTGGTATCCACTTTTTACCGCCATAAAAACAGCACAAAGTGACACCGCGGTTTTACCACTACCAACGTCACCTTGCAAAAGCCTATTCATAACCGTATCACCAGTTAAATCGGTGAAAATTTCGTTAACAGCCTTCTTTTGACCATTAGTAAAATCAAAGTTAAAACGCTTACAAAATTCTGCAACTGCGTTAGAATTACAGGCATATTTGTTGGTACGAAGGCATTTTTTATCCCCTTTAATAATTTTAAAGGCGGTAATCATTTTAAAATATTCTTCTAAAGCAACCCTGTCTTGTGCGTTGTTTAAAGAGTTTTGCGATGTTGGATTATGAACTTCATAATACGCCCTTTTAAGTGGGGATAACGCATACTTTCTAACTAAATTTTCAGGGATAGCAGTATTGATTGGCAAGCAGTCTACACTACTTATACAAAAAGTTCTAAGTAAATTTTGCGTTAAGTTACCCGATAAGGAATATACAGGTACTAAACCTTTAAGTTTAGTGTTTTTATCAACCGGTTCAAACACGGGATTTGTCATTGAAACCATACCGTATTTATTGGTTACCCTGCCGTAAAAGAAATACTCCTTACCAACAACAAGTTTGTTTTTTACGTACGGTTGATTAAACCACACGATAGAAAATGTGTCCGCGCGTTGCGAACAATATAACTTTATATACTTTAACCTACCCGAAGTAAATTCACGTGGTTCCGTTTCAACTTTTGCAACTGTTAAAACGAATTCGTTATGATAGGCATACTTAATTTCAGTAATTTTTGTTAAGTCAAGATAAGAACGTGGAAAATTATTTGCTAAATCTTCAAGACTAAAAATGCCGAGTTTTTTTAAATCGGCAATACGCTTATCACTTAAGTATTTTATCTTTGATAAACTCATGATATCTCCCCTTGAAAAGATTTATTTACAAATAACTTACAATAATTAAAAAGAGAAACCTAAAACGGTTTCTCTTTAAAAATCAAATTATTCTAACGAAACGATAAAGTAGTAAACCGCTTGACCACCGTTGTAAAGTTCAACGTCACAATCAGGATATTTTTCTTGTACTTGATTGCGTACTGCTTCTGCATCGTCTTCAGATATGTCTGCACCGTAATAAAGGTCGATTGTGCAATGAGTTGTATTCTTTAAAACGTCAATAAGTCTTAAAGTACAATCCGCTATAGTTTCAGACTTAGATAAAATTCTTTTATCGTTAAGACCGATAATATCGCCTTTTTTAAGGTTAAAATCGTCAATTTTAGTAGTTCTTACTGCATACGTTACTTGACCTGCAACAACGTTTTCTGTAGCGTGGAACATATTAACTTTGTTTACGCTTGCAGTTTCTTCAGGGTTAAATGACAATACTGCCGAAATACCTTGAGGTACGTTTTTAGTAGGAATAACGTGAATTTCTTTGCCTTCGATAAGTTGTTTTGATTGTTCTGCAGCAAGAATAATGTTTTTGTTGTTAGGGAAAACAAAGATGTTTTCTGCATTGATTTTGCAAATTGCATCGGCAATATCAGATGCACTTGGGTTCATTGTTTGACCGCCTTCAATAACTTGGTCAACGCCAAGTTCTTTGAATATATTTGCAAAACCTTCGCCCGAACAAATGGCAAGCATACCAAGTTGCTTTTTCTCCGCATTGTACTTTTTGATAAGTTCACGGTTTTGTTCAAGCATATTTTCAATTTTAACGTTGTCAATTTCGCCAAGTTCTAATGCACGTGTAAGCGCACGGCCTGGGTTGTTTGTATGAACGTGTACCTTAACGAATTCAAGGTCACCGATAACAAGTACGCTATCGCCAAGAGTCATAAGATACTCTCTTAACCTATCGATATCGGCAAGAGTCGTCTTCTTTTTAAGGTTTTTAATAAAGAATTCAGTACAATAACCAAACTCAATAGCGCCTAAATTTAAAATATCAGCGTGTTCAAGTTTAACTTCTTCTTTTTTATCTTCTACTTCTACTTCAGTATACTCAATTTCTTCGCCTAAAACGGCTTTTTGCATACCTTTATAAATAGTAAGTAAACCCATACCGCCGGCGTCAACTACGCCTGCTTTTTTAAGAACTGGTAAAAGTTCTGGGGTTAATTTAAGTGCGTTTTCACCACTACTTATAATATCTTCAAATAATTCTTCAATAGTTTTTGCTTTACTGCTTGAAACTGCTTCAGATATCATACGAGACACGGTAAGCATTGTACCTTCTTTAGGGCTTGATACCGCACTATAAGCAACGTCCGTTGCATTTTTTAATGCTTTAATAAAAAGTTTAACGTCGGCTTCTTGCACTTCTTTAAAAATAGTACATAAGCCCCTTAATACTTGTGAAGAGATAACGCCACTATTACCGCGCGCACCCTTTAAAGCACCCCTCATAACACTATCAGCAATAATTGGAAGAGTGTTAGATTTACAAGTCTTAACTTCCTTGATAGCAGATTTTATTGTAAGGGACATATTCGTACCCGTATCACCGTCAGGAACTGGGAATACGTTTAAAGCATCGATTTTATCCCTATTTATATCTAATAACCTTGAAGCGTTGTTTACCATTTGGGCAAACATAGCACCGTTTATAGTTTTCATCAAATAATCTCCGAATTTTATAATTTAACGCCCGTTATATTAACGTTAACGGTATCAACTACCATACCAGTAAAGTTTTCAACTTTATACTTAATTGCGTCTTTAAGAGAATCAGCAACAGCAGATATTGACACGCCAAACTTTATTACAACGTAAACGTCAATAAAGATACGGTCACCTTGAGTTGTTATTTTAACACCTTTTGTAACCTTACCTTTTTTAAAGAACTGAGAAAGGCTATCAGTAAGTCTACGAGATACTAATTCAACTATTCCGTAACATTCAAGCGAAGCGTAAGCGGTTACTTTTGCAATCGCTTCATCAGATATAGAAATTTTGCCGTAAGCATTACTTGTTTTTACTGACATAGTGCCCTCCTACATAATAATACAAGTATATTTTACAATAAAATTAAAGTTTTTGCAACAATTTTTCTATATTTTAAAATAATTTTAATATTTTATAAATTAAATTTACAAAAACCCTTAAAATTTGTTGCTTTTTTTATTAAATAATGATATATTATCTATGCTAAAATCGTAATTTAAGTTTTAACGGAGGTGCGTTATGTTAAAAGTTTGCAGTGTTTGTGGTAAAGGTAAATTATCTGGTAACAAAGTTAGCCACAGTAACCGTAAAACTCCTCGCTTATATAGTGCAAATATTCAAAAGGTAAGGGTCCTTAATGAAGGCGCTGTTTCTAATGAATACGTTTGTGCACGTTGTCTTAAAAGCAATAAAGTAGAAAGAGTTTAATACATTTAGGCCGTTTTAAAACGGTCTTTTTGTTTTATAAAAATTTACAGGGTTTATTATGTTTAAAGATTTTGAGAGAGTGCTTGTTTCTAAGCAAGATTTACAAAATAGAATTACTGAACTCGCTAAGGAGATGGATGAACTTTACAAAGATTCTAATCCCCTTTTTATTTGTATTTTAAAAGGTAGCGTATTTTTTACTGCCGACCTTTTAAAAACTATTACTATTCCTTGCGAAATAGAATTTATGTCCGTTTCAAGTTATGGTAGCGATACTAAAACTTCAGGCGAAGTTAAGTTGATTAAAGACTTAAGCGTGCCTATTCATGATAGAGACGTAGTAATTATTGAAGATATTATCGATTCAGGCAACACCCTTTCTTATCTTAAAAGGCTTTTACTTCAAAGAAACCCTAAATCAGTTAAAATTTGCACTTTACTTGACAAACCTGAAAGACGTAAAGTTGATTTATCTGCAGATTTCGTTGGTTTTGTTATCCCTGACGAATTTGTTGTTGGTTATGGGCTTGACTATGATGAAAAGTATAGAACTTTTGACGAAGTGTATATTCTTAAACGTGAAGTATACGAAAATTAAAAATTATGGTGCATAACTTGATTATGCACCTTTTTTATGTAAAAATAACGGTTAGCAAAGTTGCTAACCGTTTTTTAATGGAGCTTCTAGCCGGAATCGGACCGGCGACCTCATCCTTACCATGGATGCGCTCTACCGACTGAGCCATAGAAGCAAATTGCTACAATATATTAACATATAGTAGCAAATTTGTCTATTATTTTTTAGTAAAATTTTTAATTAATTGAAATATCGTTATTTCTAATAAAATCCACAACGGATAAAATAGTTTTAAACACCTTATCTTCTAAATCTTTTTCAGGTATTTTATAACCGAAAGCGTAAGCGGAACGAACGATACCATTTAAAATTTCATAGACGTTATTTTTACCCTTGTTTTTATATGCCCAAACGGCAATTTTTACCGCATAAGGAATATAACTAACGGAATAATATCTATCGTTTAAAGTGTTAACGTTAACGCCAAAAACTTCAAAGAAATTCTTTTCTGCACCAAGCTTATAAGATATACCGCCAAGGTAAGACAAGAAGTCACCAAGAGTGTCTTGATAAGTAGGTTTAAAATTATCGCCGTAACCAAAGATGGTGTCATACAAATTCTTAATTTGTTGTTTTACCTCTTCAAAACCCGATACTACTTCTTTTTTGTTAAAAATCTTTTCGGGCGGTTTTTCTACCACTTCAACCTTAACTTCTTTATTAGTTTCTTCCTTAACCTCTTCAATTTCGGACACATTTTCCTTCGTATGAATTTCGACGTTTTTAGCATCCTTTTCCTTTACGGTTGGAGATTTCAACTCATCAACGCCGATATCCATTTTTGCAGGTTTTATCGAACTTTTTATTAAGTTTTTATTGATAGCAAAATCTCCACTATCGCCTAACGCAGTAGACAACTAACGGTTGACATGGTCCCACTTTTGAGATGTATCTACCCTTCGTTGTCCTGCTGTCCTGTGGAACTTCAAGCGAATCGATATAATAGATAGCACCTATTCTATCAACCACAGTCAGCAACGCATTTTCATCAGATTTTATAACGTTTGCAAGCACTACGCATTCATCAAGTTTAGGGTCGCCTAAATCACAAATCTTAACACCCTTACAAGCTCGCGCAGTTTTAGAAATTGTACCTATAAATACCTTTTTGAAGGTACCAAAACTTGTAGCAATGATAACTTCTGTGCTTGTATCGTCATCAGTTTGCGTTGCGGTAACAACAAAGTCGTCACCAACAAGGTCAATGCCTTTTACGCCACCTGCAACCCTACCTTGAATAGGTACGTTTTTATTTGCCCTTAAACAAATACCTTTGCTTGTTACAAAGAATAAATCTTTATTTTCAACGTCTTGTTCAACACTTAATACGCTATCACCGTCTTTAAGTTTAATTGCTTGACAAGAAGACCTTGAGAATGCGTAATCAGCCCAATCAGTACACTTAACGGCACCGAGTTTAGTAAACGTTAACACTTTACCGCTTGGCTCTTTACCTTCAAAATTAAAGAAAGCAACAGGGATTTCATCTTTTAAAGCCTCTTTAAATATCTCATCGAAAGTAACCCCGCCTTGACCTGCACCGCGCGCTTCAGGGATATTATCAGGAATCATTCTAAATAAGTTACCCTTATTAGTAAACGCGTAGATAACGTCGTTAGAAGTTGCTTTTACAGAGAATAAGAAAATTTCGCTTGGCGTAGGTGTATCAGTTTTACTGCGAGAGTAAGACATAACTTTAACCTTTCTTACAAGACCTTTACCGCTGTAACCTATAATGTAATTTTCTACAGGCTTTTCATCATCAAAGCGCTTTTGTGTAACTTCTTCAACGCTGTCAACAATGATTGTTTTTCTTAATTCTTTATATTTCTTTTTAACGGCAACAAACTCTTCTTTAACAACTTCGCTAAGACGTTTTTTGCTTTCTACGATATGAGTTAAGTTTTTAATAAGTTCTTCTAAAGATACAAGTTCGTCTTTTAAATTATCAATTTCAAGTTTAGTAAGTCTTGCAAGTTTTAAGTCTAAAATTGCTTGTGCTTGAACGTCTGATAAATTAAATTCTTTTCTTAAGTTTTGTTTAGCAGATTGAGTGTCTGCCGATTTTTTAATAATCTTAATTACTTTATCGATATCGGTAACGGCAATAATTAAACCGCTAACGATTTCATGGCGAAGTTTAGCCTTGGCTAAATCGTATTTAGTACGCCTTAAAACGACTTGTTTTTGGTATTCCGTGTAATACTTAAACACGTCTAAAAGACCAAGTTGTTGTGGTTTACCATCGGCAATCATAACCATATTGATACCGAAGGAAACTTGCAAGTTGGTATTTTTATATAAAAGGTCTAATACGTCGGCAGCATCAACGTCTTTTCTAAGTTTGATAACGATGCGCATACCGTGACGGTCAGACTCGTCAACAACGTCGGAAATTCCGCCAAACTCTTCCTTTCTATCAACCATAAGTTGACCGATTTTTTGGATTAACATCGCCTTGTTTACTTGGTAAGGAATTTCAGTTACAATTATTGATTGCTTGCCCGAATTTTCCCTTTCTACCGAAACTTTTGAACGAATTAATATCTTGCCTTTACCCGTTTCTTAAGCCTTTTCAAGCTCATCGCCGGCAATTAAGAAACCGCCTGTTGGAAAATCTGGACCCTTTACGATTTTCATCATATCTTGAAGTTTAATTCTTGGGTTATCGATATAAGAAATCGCACCGTCAATTACTTCAGTTAAGTTGTGCGGTGGTATGTTAGTTGCCAAACCAACGGCAATACCCATTGCACCGTTTACTAAGATATTTGGAAATCTACTTGGAAGGGTTTTAGGTTCTTTTAAGGAATCGTCAAAGTTATTTTCCCAATCAACTGTATCCTTATCTAAATCCCTTAACATTTCAAGGGCTAAGTTATTAAGCCTTGCCTCGGTATAACGCATAGCCGCCGCCCCGTCGCCGTCAACTGAACCGAAGTTACCTTGACCGTCAACAAGTGTCATACGCATATTGAAAGGTTGCGCTAAACGAACCATTGCATCGTATACTGAACTGTCACCGTGTGGGTGGTATTTAGCCAAGCACTCACCGACTACCCTTGCACTTTTTTTATGTGGTTTATCAGGCGTTAAACCAAGTTCGTTCATAGCGTATAAAATTCTACGTTGAACGGGTTTTAAACCGTCTTCTACACGAGGTAACGCCCTATCTAAAATAACGTATTCAGCATAAGGTATCATTGAGTTGTGTAAAACGGACTCAATGTTACTTTCTACTATATTTTCTTTAATTTCGATTTCTTTACTCATATTAATCCCTATTCTTTATATCAAAATCATCTTCTTTGTTAAAGTTTGCATACTTTTGAATATAAACCTTTCTTTCATCAACAGCATCGCCCATAAGGGTTGTTATAAGTTTTTCCGCATTAGTTGCGTCTTCAATAGTTACCCTTAAAAGCATACGTGTTTCAGGATTTAAAGTAGTATCCCAAAGTTGTGAAGGATTCATTTCACCTAAACCTTTATAACGTTGAATTTGATAACCCCTACCAACTTTTTGCTTAGCAATTTCCAATTCTTTATCGTTGTAAGCGTATTCTGCAACGTCTTTTTTATGAACTTTATAAAGTGGAGGCATACCGATATATACGTGACCTTCAGTTATAAGTTCCTTCATATATCTAAAGAAGAAGGTTAATAAAATACTTCTAATATGATAACCGTCTTGGTCGGCATCGGATAATATGATTACTTTATCGTAGTTTAAATCTTCTATCTTGAAGTCTGAACCAATACCCGTACCGAGTGCGGAAATTATCGTTTTCATTTCTTCGTTTTTAAGAACTTCGATAAGAGATTTCTTTTCCGAATTAAGCGGTTTACCACGTAGTGGTAAAATTGCTTGGTGTTTTCTATCCCTACCTTCTTTAGCACTACCGCCCGCAGAGTCACCTTCTACGATAAATATTTCGTTTAGTTTAGCGTCTTTTGAAGAGCAGTTAGCAAGTTTACCAAGTAACCTCGTAGAGTCGGCACCCGACTTTGCCCTGTTAAGTTCTTTAGTATGCCTTACAGCCTCCCTTTCCTTTGCAGCGGAAATGGCTTTTTCCATAATAGCATCAAAGCACTTTGATTCTTTTTTATTTTTAGAAACAACTGTAAGCCCGTCAATCGTTGCACTTTCAACCGCCGATTTTACTTCAACGTTGCCAAGTTTACCCTTAGTTTGACCTTCAAACTGTGCGTTTTTAACTTTTACCGCAACAACGGCAGTCATACCGACACGGAAGTCTTCACCGTTAAAGGATACGCCTTTGTTTTTACCAGTTAAGTTTTCCTTAGCGTAGTCGTTTAAAAACCTTGTCATACCCGATTTAAAACCAACGTCGTGAGTACCACCGTCAACGGTAGGAATATTGTTAACGTAAGAGAATACGTTTTCACTATAACCGTCGGTATGTTGGAAGGATACTTCAATTAAAATATCGTCTTTAGTGTAAGTAAAATAAATAGGCTCGTTATATAAAGTATTTTTACCCGTGTTGATATAAGAAACGTAGTCCTTAATACCGCCTTCTGATTTAAACACTATCTCTTCAGCATTTTTGCCCTTTCTTAAATCTTTAAATACAAGTTCTATGTTTTTATTTAAGAAGGAAGTTTCCCTAAGCCTTACTAAGATTGTATCAGCGTTAAATTCAACCGTATCAAACACCCTTGCATCAGGTTTAAACCTAACCATTGTGCCGTGTTTAATAGTTTTTACACCGGTATTGAAAAGTGGCGCTTTAGGAATACCCGATAAAATCTTTTTTTGAGCCTTATCTTCATAAGAAGAAAACTCCATAGTATAAACTGTTTTGTTGTAAACTTCAACTTTAAGCCATTCGGAAAGTGCGTTTGTTACCGATGCACCTACACCGTGTAAACCGCCTGAGTAGGAATAACTGTTATTATTGAATTTACCACCTGCGTGAAGGGTTGTAAAAATAACTTCTACACCGCTTACCTTTGCTTCGGGGTGAATATCAACAGGCATACCCCTACCGTTATCTTCTACTGATGCGCTACCGTCATCATGCAAACATACAATAACTTTATTGGCGTAGCCGTTTGCAGCTTCGTCAACAGCGTTATCAATAATCTCCCACAAAATATGATGAAGACCTTTTACACCCGTTGAACCGATATACATACCCGGCCTAACGCGCACGGCTTCAAGTTCTTTTAAAATTTGAATATCTTCTGAACTGTAAGATTTATTAGCCAAAATAAAACCCCCATGTGTTGTGTTTACTATTTTGTTATTATACCATATATAGTTAAAAATTACAAGGCTTTTAATAAAACAATAATGTTAAAAAAATAAAAAATCACCCCGAATTTGTCGGGGTGAAGTGTTTTTAGAAGGTAATTGAGTGATACAATGTTTTAACTCCGCCAACTTCAACGAAGTCAATAGAGTGTTTATCTTCAATTTTATAGTTAGCATCGTATAAGTCAGGAAGGCCATTCCAAGGCTCGATGCAAATAAATTCCCTTTCAGGAATAGTCCAAATTACAAGGTGTGCAAAGTCGTTAAAATATACAGAGGCTAAGAACTCGTCTTTTCTATAAAGGTTAACCCTTTTCGACTTGATATTTTCTACTATTATTGAGCCGTTAGACTTTGTTTCTGGGATATAGTTTTCAATAGGAATAAAGAAGTTGTTTTTAAGGTGTAATTTATTGCCGTCAAGTTCAACTTTATAAGTTTTCTTGTCAAGACAAGAATCTTTAATGCAAGTGCTGTAAATAACGTCAGTATCATCGCTAAATTCTATATAACAATCTTCAATACTGCCGTTAGTTGCATAAGCCTCGTGGCAACCTACGTTGAACGGAATTTTTACAGTATCGGTATTTTCTACCATATAGTAAACGCCAACTTTTTCCCCTTCAAGTTTGAAAAGTACCCTAAAGTTGAATTTGTATGGATACATTGAAAGAGTATAATCGTTTTCTTTAAGCAAGAAACAAGCGGATGTTTTTTCTTCAGAAACAACTTCAAACTCACTTCTTTTAGCAAAGCCGTGTTTAACCATATCGGTAAACTTTTTATCACGCATATAAACGGTACCGTCACGAAGACCGCTACAGTACGGGAATAATATTGGACTATGACCTGCCCAAATATTTTTATCGCCACACCAAAGTTTTTCAACGCCATCTTTTTGAATACTTATCATTTCAGCGCCAAAAGAACTGATTTGAACTTTTAAAATACCGTTATCAATAGTAACAATTTTAGACATATTTTCTCCTAAATAAAGGTTTTTTTGATATTCTACACCGAATAAATAATTTTGTCAATATTTAAAAGGTTTTTTGCAAAATTACTATTTTTTGTTTTTACTTTTTTATTTATTATGATATAATAGTAAAGTATTTTAACTAAAGTATCCTGGAGGAACTGTTTTTATGGATATGAAAGCAATTGAAAAAAAATGGCAAGCCAAATGGGAAAAGGATAAACTTTACTGTTTCGATAAAAGAAATATCGACAAAAAGTATTACTGTTTAGAAATGTTCTCTTACCCTTCGGCAGCAAAACTTCACGTTGGTCACTGGTACAACTACGGCCCAACCGATTCTTTTGCGCGCTATAAAAAAATGAAAGGCTATGAAGTATTCCAACCAATGGGTTTTGACGCGTTTGGTCTTCCTGCTGAAAACTACGCCATTAAAACGGGTGTTCACCCACAAGACTCTACCCTTGACAACATTGAAAGAATGGAACAAACTTTAAGGGAAATGGGCGCAACTTTCGATTGGTCACAAGAAATTAAAACTTGTATGCCTGACTATTATAAATGGACGCAATGGATATTCCTTCAACTTTATAAGCACGGTTTAGCATACAGAAAAGAAGCACCTGTTAACTGGTGTCCAAGTTGTCAAACAGTACTTGCTAACGAACAAGTAATTCAAGGTCAATGCGAAAGATGTCACGATACCGTTATTCAAAAAAATCTTACGCAATGGTTCTTTAAAATTACCGATTACGCTGAAGAACTTTTACAATGTTTAGACAATCTTGATTGGCCTGAAAAAACTAAAGCAATGCAAAAGAACTGGATTGGTAAATCAATCGGTGGCGAAATAGTATTTAAAGCGGAAAACGGCGAAGACGAACTTAAGGTATTCACTACCCGTGCCGATACGGTATTCGGTGTTTCTTACGTAGTATTAGCACCAGAAAACCCACTCGTTTTAAAATTGATGACTGAAGAACAATCTGAAGCAGTTTTAAAATATATCGAAGCAACTTCTAAAACTAAAGAAATTGAAAGGCTTTCTCTTGATAGAGAAAAAACCGGTGTATTTACAGGCGCATACTGTATTAACCCTGTTACCGGTAAAAAAGTTCCTATTTGGATTTCTGACTACGTTTTAGCATCTTACGGCACAGGTTGCGTAATGGGCGTTCCTGCTCATGATGATAGAGACTTTGTATTTGCTAATAAATACAACTTACCTATTACACGCGTTGTTAAAGGCGTAGGCGTTAACGATGAACTTCCATTTACTGCTGACGGTGTACTTGTAAACAGTTTAGATTATGACGGCCTTACTTGCGAAGAGGCAAGAAAGAAAATCTTATCAGACTTAACACAAGCAAACAGCGGTTCATTTAAGGTTAACTATAGACTTCGTGACTGGCTTGTTTCACGTCAAAGATACTGGGGCGCACCAATCCCTATGGTTTACTGCCCTAAGTGTGGTGACGTAGCCGTTCCTGAATCGGATTTACCTGTAAAACTTCCTTATAACGTAGAATTTAAACCAGACGGTAAATCTCCACTTGCTAAATCGGAAGAATTTATCAACTGCAAATGTCCAAAATGCGGTGGTAAAGCTACAAGAGATTCTGACACTCTTGACACCTTCGTTTGCTCAAGCTGGTACTTCTTAAGATACCCTGATGCTCACAACTCTAAACAAGCGTGGGATAAGGATATCATCAATAAAATGTTACCTGTTGACAAGTACGTTGGCGGTGCTGAACATGCTTGCATGCACTTATTATACGCACGTTTCTTCACTAAAGCGCTCCGCGATATGGGTTACCTTGATTTTGACGAACCGTTTAAATCACTTGTACACCAAGGTGTTATTTTAGGCCCTGACGGCAACCGTATGAGTAAATCACGCGGAAACGTTATCTCCCCTGACGATTACGTTCAAGAATTTGGTTCTGACGTATTTAGAATGTATTTAATGTTTGGTTTCTCTTACACGGAAGGCGGTCCTTGGAATGATAGCGGTATTAAAACTATTGCAAAATTCCTTGAAAAAGTTGAAAAATTAGTTGTTGGCATCAACGCACAACCTGACAATAAAGTTACAACTTACGAACGTGACGAAAAAGAACTTGACTATAGCCGTAACTACGCAATTAAGTGCGTTGATAGGGATATGAACTCTTTCTCTTTCAATACTGCAATTGCAAGAATTTTCGAATACGTTTCTGCCCTTACTAAATACGATGCACTTGATAGCAACGTTAAAAACGTAACTTTACTTAAAGATTGTATTAAAGATTTACTTTTAATTTTAGCGCCTATGGCACCACATTTTGTAGAAGAATTATGGTCACAAGCCGGCAATAAAAAATCAGTATTTACCTTTGATTACCCTGTTTACAACGAACAAGCACTTATCAAAGATGAAATTGAACTTGCAGTACAAATCAACAGTAAAGTAAAAGCAAAAATTATGGTTACCCAAGATATGACTAACGAACAAATTGAAGAAGTTGCAAAAACTAACCCAACAATCGTTAGCGCACTTGACGGCAAGGCTATTAAAAAAGTTATCGTAATTAAAGGTAGACTTGTTAACATCATTGCTTAATAAAAATTAAAATCCTTGGCAATTCGCCAAGGATTTTTTATATTAATTAGTAAAAATAACAATAAACAAGTTAAAACACGTTACTATCTTTTTTTATAAATAATAAGTTCGGGATTTTCGCCGTTTTCTTCATACCTACATATCAACAAAAAATCCATATTAGCAACAATTCCGTAACATTTTGATTGTCCTTCAAGTTGACTTGCAAGATAGGTTTGTCTATCGTCAAGAAATTTTACTTTCTCGCCGTTTGAAAAAACATATTCCATATTGAGAAATTCGCCTGGTAACACAGTTAAATTTTCTACCTTTGGTAACTTTTCAATATCTAAAAGTGTATTTAATTCAACTATTAACTGTTTTTTAAATTCTTCAAGCTTTTCTTTTCCGCCAATATCTACGTATTTTTTCCAAAAGTCAAGTGTATATTCGCCGTTAGAATAACACCATTGACAGTATTCCTCATTAAAGTCGCCATTATTTTCACGGCTGATATTGCTATCTTCAAGAGGTGCTCCGCAACATTGGCACACTAGCAATCTAGGAGAACCCAGTAAAGTATTAATCGTAACGTCAAACAATTTTGAAAGAGCCTTTAAAGTATCAATATTTGGTATGGTTTCACCAGTTTCCCAGCGAGAAACCGCTTGCCTAGTAACAAATATCTTTTCTGCAAGTTCCTCTTGCGAGTACCCTTTTTTTATTCTTAATTCGTAAATTATATCTTTAGTTTCCATTAAAAACACCACCTAAACAAGTTTTTATAGCATTATAACACACGCTATACGTACTGACAAGCAACTTGCTGTTGCTATTTCAGTTGTTAACCACAATAAAAACGCCCGAATTTTCGGGCGTTTTTATTATTAGAAATTGTTTTTTATGTATTTTACGCTTTTTGCTACTTCATTAAACGGATTTTCTAAGTAAGAGGCATTGTCTTGCTCTACAAAGAAGTATTTTGCACCACATTCGTTTGCTTTTTTAACAATCTCTTTAAAGTTAAGATTTCCTTCGCCTAAACACGCAAAAGCCCTATCCATAACGTTTTCATTAGTTAAATAGAGTTTTACGTCCTTTAAGTGAATACAATCAATTCTACCTTTAGTTTTTTCGATATATTCTAAAATATTTACACCGCCAAGCTGTAACCAATAGGTATCTAAAGTAAAGTTTATATAAGGTGCCTCTTCTATAATATAATCGAAAAAGGTTCTTCCGTCTTTCATTTTTTGAAATTCGTAATCGTGGTTATGATAGAAGAATTTAAAACCGCGTTTTTCTATATATTTAGCAATTTCGTTTAATTTTTGAATGCCTTGCTTAAACTTTTCTTCATCTTTTAATTGTTCAAGTGTAGCACAGCCAAGCCCGATATTTTTACAGCCAAAAGCATCGTGGTCGTCCATTAAACTATCAATTTCATTAACGATTTTATCATAACTAAAATGTGTTAAATATATTGGCAAATTGGTATATTCTATGCCCTTTTTAACCAATTCTAAAGAGTACGGAACACCTGAAAATTGAATAAAATCATAGCCCATATCCTTTACTTTTTTAAGTGTATCTAAATAACCTTCTTCAGTTTTTGTAAACTCGTGAAGAGAATACATATTAAGACCAATTTTCATAGTAAAATCCCTTTAAATAACCTTATTTCTATTTCTTATAGCATTTAATACTGTAAGTACTAACATACCTACGTCAGCAGAAATTGCAAGCCATAAACTTGTATACACACCAGTAGCGCCTAAAAGTAAAACTAAACCTTTAACGGCAAGTGAGGCTATAATATTTTGTTTAGCAATAGAGTTTGTACGTTTAGCAAGTTTTACAGTATAAGGGATTTTTGATAAGTCGTCATCAACAATAACGATATCGCTACTATCAATGGCAGAATCACTACCAAGTGCACCCATTGCAAAACCTACGTCTGCCCTTGTGATTGAAGGTGCATCGTTAACACCATCGCCAACAAACGCAACGGTTGACTTTTTATTTTCTTCTATTAATCTTTCAATTTCTTTAACCTTGTCTTGTGGTAAAAGTTCTGATACGGATTGCTTGATTGAAAGTTCTTTTCTTACCTTAACGGCGTAGTCTTTATTGTCGCCAGTTAACATTACTGTTTTTTCAATTCCTGCGTCATAAAGTTCTAAAATCGCACCATAGGCCATCTTTTTGATAGTATCGTTGAAAATTATACAGCCTGCGTAAGCATCGTTAACGGCTACGTAAAGCTTTGCACCAACTTCGGAATTTTCTATAACTTTAACTCCTAATTCTTCAATAAAGCCTTTGTTACCGCAAGCAATTTTATCCCCTTTATATTCAACGGTAACACCTTTACCTGCAATTTCAACAAAGTTTTCACCACTTGGAATTTCATTATTATTTGCACTTAAAACGGCTTTTGCTATAGGGTGATTAGAATATTGTTCGGCAATTCTTGCGTAGTTTAAAACTTTACCGTTAAAATCTTTAGTTGAGATAATTTTTGTTAATTTTAAATTACCTTCAGTTAAAGTGCCAGTTTTATCAAACACGATAGTTTTACATTTAGATAACTTTTCTAAACTTGCAGAATCCTTAACCAAAATACCCTTTTTAGCCGCGCTACCAACACCGCAAAAATAAGTGAGTGGTATGGAAATAACAAGTGAGCAAGGGCAAGATATACATAAAAGCATAATTCCCCTAAGTCCCCAAACCTTAAGGCCTTCAAGGTAAACACCGCTAAAAATTGGCGGAATAAATGCAAGTGCTAACGCAAAAATTACAACTATAGGTGTATAAACTTTAGCAAATTTTTCTATAAACTTTTCATTTTTAGATTTTTTAGCAGCAGACTCTTCAACGATATCAACGATATTTTTAATAGTTGATTCATTATAAGTTTTTAATGCTTTTACTTTTACGGAGCCGTTTACACTAACGAATCCGCCGTAAACAACGTCGCCGACTTTAGCATCTTTATAGTTGCTTTCGCCCGTTATAGTTTTCGTATCGAAAGAAGAACTGCCTTCAATAATTTCGCCGTCAATAACAACCCTTTCGCCCGCTTTAATTAAAATAACTTCACAGGCTTCAACTTCTTCAGGATTTTTAACGATAACTTCGCCGTTTTCATTGATTACACTAACGGTTTTTTGTGAAAAATCTTTTAATCTATCAATAACTTTTTTAGCATTATCGCTTGCAGTATGTTCAAACAATTCACCTAAAGAGAAAAGCAACATAATACCTGCAGACTCAACAAACTGACCAAGAACTATAGCGGATAAAGATGCTATACTCATAAGCAAGTTTTCGTTAAAAATTTTGCCTTTTACTACTTTAACAAAGCCATCAAAGAGAATTTCATAGCCCGCCGCAGCGTAAGATAAAACGAATAAATATTTTGAAAAATCTTTAGTTTTATCTATAGAATTTAAAATTAAACCAACAATTAAGAAAAGTACCGAAACGCCAAGTTCAATAAGTTTGAATTTTCTTTCATTTTTTTCATTACCATGTTCGTGACAACCTTGACAATGAGAAGTACTTTCATCATCTTCTTCGTAAGATTCGTTTTCATCAGATTCGTCAATTATGATATACTCTTCTTCATCACTTTCTTCAGCTATGTCGTACATTTCGCTATCTAAATCATAGTTATCAGTTAAAAGATTCATAATCTTTACTAAAATATCATAGTCGCTTGACCATTCATCAATAGCGTATTTAAGTATAGCTAAGCCGTCTAACTCTTCAATAACGCAGTCTAAAACACCGCTAATCGATTTTACATCTTCGATAATTTTACTGCTATTTTCTTGCGAAACCTCGCCAATAATTTTTAATATTTTAATATTTTCAGCCATAATATCCCCTTTTAACAACATAAATGCTCTATAGACATTTCAATGATAGTTTTTATATGATTATCTACAATACTGTAATAAATTACGTTACCTTCTTTTCTGCACTTAAGAATTTTGCTATCTTTTAAAATTCTTAACTGATGTGACGTTGCCGACTGGCTTAACCCTACACTTTCAGCAATTTCATTAACACATTTTTCGCCGTCAAGTAATAGTATAGTAATTTTAAGCCTATTTACATCACCTAACGCCTTAAAATCTAACGATAAATCGTAAAGTTCGCCTTCCTTTAAAATTTTACCTTTCATATCAATCCCCTCATACAAGTATATGAAAATATATTCATATTGTAATATACGATTATTTAAATGTCAATAAATTTGTTAAAATTTATTCAAAATTATTGAAAAAAACTTTTTCGTGTGCTATTATTATAGTAGTATATTATATATTTTTGGAGTATATATGAAAAGCAACAATAAAACGACTAAAAATTCTAACGTTGTTGAAGAACCTAAAGTTGTTGTTAGCAACCCACCCCCTTCAATAGCTAAGAAGAAAAAATTAAAAATCAAGAAGAAAAAATACCGTATTCCACACTCTGAAGCGGAAAGATTTACTCCTGATATAAACGTAGGTTTATCTACTGAAATTGCCGAACGCAGATACGTTAACGGGCTTTCTAACATTGTAGTTACAAAGTATTCTAAGTCATTACTTTCTATAATTTGCAGTAATACTTTTACCTTCTTTAACTTGCTTTGCGTAATAGTAGTTGTAGCATATTCGTTAGTAGGAACTAAAGGTTCTAACTACGTCTTTATTATTCCGTTTGCAATTAACTTAACTATTGGTATTATACAAGAAATCCGTGCTAAAATTTCAGTTGAAAGGCTGTCAATACTTCAAACCCCTACCACGACGGCTATTCGTGATGGTAAGGAAGTTGTAATCCCGTCTGAAGAGTTAGTTCTTGACGATATTTTCAAAATGAAAACAGGTAACCAAATCCCTGTAGACGGTATTATTTTAGAAGGAAATATAGAAGTTAACGAATCACTTTTAACGGGTGAATCAGTACCAGTTAAAAAGACGGTTGGCGACTTTATAATGGCAGGTAGTTTCGTAACGAGTGGAACTTGCTACGCAAGGGCGGACAAAGTTGGTAGCGAATGTTACGTTCAACAGTTAACAACTAAGGCAAAACGCTTTAAAAAACCGCACAGCGAACTTATAACTACAATCAACTGGGCAGTTAAAATCATAGGTTTACTTATAATCCCTATCGCTGCCGCAACTTGTATAGTTAACGCCTTCCACCCTGAAACCGATTCAAACAGAATCGTTGAAACGATTAAATTCGTTGTAGAAAGAACGGGCCCTGTTATCACAGGTATGATACCTGCGGGCCTTGTGCTTTTAACAACAATGGCACTTGCACTTGGCGTATTGCGTTTACATAAGCAAAACACCTTAGTAAAAGACTTCTATTCACTTGATATGCTTGCAAGGGTTGACGTTTTATGTCTTGATAAAACGGGTACTATTACCGACGGCAGAATGAAGGTGGTTAACGAAATACCACTTACCGACAAGCATCCACACGCATTGTGCGATATTATTGGCACAATGGAAAATATTTTAGATGACACAAACCAAACTGCCGTTGCTTTAAGGGAACACTTTATCCCTAACAACGAATTGACGGCAGTTAAGATTCTTCCGTTTAACTCGGATAGAAAATATAGTGCCGTTACCTTCTTAGGTGTTGGAACTTACGTTTTAGGTGCACCTGAATTTATCATTTCAGATATGCCTGAATTTATTAAAACACAAATCGACCAACACTCCTTTACCGGTAACCGTGTACTTATGCTTGCACACTCAAGCGCAAGTATTTCTTCTAAAGACCAAATTCCATCTACTATGAAACCGATTGCCTTAATCGTTTTAACGGATAATATTAGACCAGAGGCAATTCAAACTATTAAATGGTTTAAGGACAATGACGTTCAAGTAAAAGTAATTTCCGGCGATAACCCTGTTACCGTTTCTGAAATTGCTAAACGAGCAGGTATTGAAAACGCATCTAACTGGGTTAGTTTAGAAGGCTTATCCGATAAAGAAATTGCGTCTATTGCCGATAGATATACGGTATTTGGTCGTGTTACACCAGAACAAAAAGCATTGCTTGTTAAGTCAATGAAACGTACTGGTCACTCAGTTGCAATGACGGGCGACGGCGTTAACGATATTTTAGCAATGCGTGAATCAGATTGTTCTATCACCGTTGCATCGGGCGCTGATTCGGCTAAAAACGTAGCGCATATAGTTTTAGTTGACAATAACTTCAACACAATGCCTAAGGTCGTTTCTGAAGGTAGAAGGGTTATAAACAACATACAACAATCGGCATCATTATTCATAATGAAAACTTTGTTTGTTATATTCCTTGCTATAATTTCTATATTCAGTAGAATTCCATTCCCGTTCGAATCAAATAAACTTATTATGCTTGAATTCTTTATAATAGGTGTACCGTCTTACGTTCTTTCCCTTCAACCAAACGATAAACGAGTTGACGGCGACTTCCTATCTACGATTTTAAGTAACGCCCTACCCGGCGCCTTGATACTACTTGCAAACGTGTACATTGTTAGAGCACTTGCTACGTTTGGTATATTCCCAAGTGATGATTTTGCTAAAACAGTTCAAGTTATAGTATTTACCTTTGGTGGACTTGTTTACCTTTGCAAAATTTGTAGACCGTTCAACGTACTTCGTGGTGTTTTAGTAGCGATTATTTCAACAGTACTTATACTTTGGGTAGTATTCTTACTTGATACTTCACCGATACTTCAAGAAAACTTCTTTGGATTGGTTAATATATTTAAAGTTCAAGGATTCCAAAGTTGGCCATACATTGTATTAATACTTGCAATTATTGAAATTGACTTCCCGCTTGTAAACATATTTATTAGGCTGAACAAGTACTTAACTTCAACTTTCTCAAACAACTATAAAAACTTTATGATAAAGAAATAACAAAAAAACCGCCTAACACTTTTGCTTAGGTGGTTTTAAATTTAAAATGCTCGGCAATTTAGCCGAGCATTTTTATTTATTCTTGAGTTGTTTCTTCTTGTGTTTCTTCGCCGTTTTCTTCACCTTCAACGAATTCTTCTTCATCTTCGTGTGGAACAACCGCAACAGTTGAAACTTTAGTTTTATCCATACGCATAATAATTACGCCTTGGGTATCCCTACCAACTTTTGAAATGTCAGTTGACTTAACCCTTATTACAATACCATTGTCAGTAATAAGCATTACGTCTTCATCTTCTTTAACGAAACCAAGGTAAACAAGTTCACCCGTTTTTTCATTAAAGTTACCTGCTTTTACGCCTTTACCAGCCCTGCCTTGTAACCTATAATCAGAAATGTCACTAAGTTTACCATAACCGTTTGAAGTGATAGTTAATACGTTTCTATCTTCTTTAACAACCGTCATTGCGATAAGTTTATCATCATCGTCTAAATCCATCGCTTTAACACCTTGCGTATCCCTACCAATAGGTTTAAGACCGTAAGTGCCTTTTTCTTCATCTAAGCCTTCGTAGAACTTAATACATTTACCCTTTCTTGTACCTAAAAGGATTTGGTCGGTACCAGAAGTAAATTCAACTGAAACAAGTTCATCGCCTTCGTTAAGGCTAATTGCAATCTTACCAGTTTTTCTGATATTATCAAATTCGCTAAGCGGTGTCTTTTTAATAAGACCGTTTCTTGTGGCCATTGCAATAAAGCCTTCAGTACCTTCTTTTACAGGGATAATTGCATTGACTTTTTCGCCTTCACCAAGCGGTAATAAGTTAACTATAGCCCTACCACGCGCCGTTCTTTGAACTTCAGGAATTTCATAACCTTTAATTCTAAATACCTTACCATGACTTGTAAAGAACATGATATCATCGTGGGTAGATGAAATAAACATATTGCAAACGAAATCTTCTTCTTTAGGCTTGTGAGCGGTAATACCCTTACCACCACGTCTTTGAGCGCGGTATTCACAAGTTGGCAATCTCTTAATATAACCAAGGTTAGTCATAGAAATTACAACTTCTTCAACAGGGATTAACGCAGCGTCTTCAATATCACCTTCAAGTACTGATAATTCAGTCTTTCTTGGTTCAGAATATTTTTCTTTTATTACAACTAAATCTTCCCTAATAATAGCGTCTATACGAGCCGTAGAAGAAATTATATCCTTATAGTCGGCAATTAACTTTTTAAGGTCCTCAAGTTCGTTTTCAAGCTTAGAAACGGCAAGGTTAGTTAAAGTTTGTAACCTCATATCTAAAATTGCGTTTGCTTGCTTGCCTTCAGTATCTAAATCAAATGCTTCAGTTAAACGAATGCTTGCATCTTGCCTATCCTTAGAAGTTTTGATAATTTCAACAACCTTGTCGATATCTTTTAAGGCTTTAACAAGACCGTATACTATTAAGCATCTTTCTTCTGCTTTATCAAGGTCGTATTTAGTTCTTCTTAAGATAACGTCACGTTGGTGATTTAAGTATTCAATTAAAATATCGCGAATATTTAAAACTTTAGGGTCAGTACCAACAAGGGCAAGTAAAGTGATACCGTCGCTAACTTGAAGTTTAGTTTGTTTGTATAAAGTGTTTAATACTACTTGTGGATTAGCATCCTTTTTAACGTCGATAACAATTCTCATACCGTGACGGTCTGATTCATCGTTAATATCGGCAATACCTTCAATCTTTTTATCTTTAACGTATTCAGCAATAGTTTCAATAAGTCTTTGCTTGTTTACTTGATATGGAAGTTCGGTTACAATAATACGGTTTCTCGTGCCGTTATTGTATTCTTCGATTTCACACTTAGACCTAAGCACAAACCCGCCTCTACCCGTTCTATAAGCGTTTCTAACACCACTTCTACCCATTAAGATACCGCCCGTTGGGAAGTCAGGTGCAGGAATATATTCCATAAGTTCATCAACGGTAATTTCAGGGTTATCGATTAACGCAATAGTACCGTCGATAATTTCGCCAAGGTTATGTGGTGGAATATTTGTAGCCATACCAACCGCAATACCGTTTGCACCGTTAACTAAAAGGTTTGGATACCTTGCAGGTAAAACTACAGGTTCCTTTCTCGTATCGTCGAAGTTTGATTTACAATCAACGGTGTTTTTATCGATATCGGCAAGCATTTCAAGGGCAAGTTTAGTCATTCTTGCCTCAGTATACCTATACGCTGCTGGAGGGTCGCCGTCAACCGAACCGAAGTTACCGTGTCCGTCAACAAGCGGTAAGTTGATTGAGAAATCTTGAGCAAGTCTTACAAGTGCATCGTAAACTGAACTGTCGCCGTGTGGGTGATATTTACCTAAAACGTCACCGACGATTGCAGCACACTTTTTAAAAGGTTTATCAGGCGTTAAGCCCATTTCGTTCATTGAGTATAAAATACGTCTGTGAACGGGTTTAAGACCGTCCCTAACGTCAGGGATAGCCCTTGACCTATTTACAGCCATAGCGTAGTCAATGAAACTTTGTTTAAGTTCAGAGTTAACTTCTACGTCAAGAAGTTTAGTCATGCTTAGAGTTTTTCTAAACTCGGCAGTCAATTCTTCACTAATCGTCTTTTTAGCCATTTCGTTATCCCCCTATCAAGTATCTAATTCGGTATTCGCAAATTTAGCGTTTTCTTCGATAAATTTACGCCTTAATTCAGGTTGCTCACCCATTAAAAGTGAGAAGTGTGCGTCAGCCTCAACAGCATCGGCAATAGTTACCCTACGAAGTGTACGCGTTTCAGGATTCATCGTAGTATCCCAAAGTTGTTCAGCGTCCATTTCACCAAGACCTTTATAACGTTGGATATCCCATTTTTCGTTATCTTGTAAGAAGGCTTCTTTATCTTCTTCAGTATAGAAGTAATGTTCTTGTTTGCCTTTAGAAATCTTATAAAGTGGTGGTTGCGCTATATAAACGTGACCTTCATCGATAAGCGGACGCATATAGCGGTAGAAGAAGGTTAAAAGCAAAATTCTAATATGTGAACCGTCTACGTCGGCATCGGTCATACAAATAACCCTATCGTATCTAATTTTAGACACGTCGAAATCATCAAGCATACCACCGCCAAAAGCAGTAATCATTGCTTTAATTTCTTCGTTTTCTAAAACTCTATTAACTCTTGTTTTTTCAACGTTTAAGATTTTACCCCTAAGTGGAAGGATTGCTTGGAAACGTCTATCCCTACCTTGTTTAGCAGTACCGCCCGCCGAATCACCTTCTACGAGATAAATTTCGCAAAGTGAAGGGTCTTTAGAAGAACAATCGGCTAATTTACCAGGTAAAGCGGTAGATTCGAAAACACCTTTCCTTGTAGCTTCACGAGCCTTTCTTGCCGCCTCACGCGCCTTTTTAGCCGTTAAACACTTAAAGATAAGGTCTTTAGCAAAATAAGGATTTTCTTCAAGGAAAGCATCGAATTCTTCGTTCATTGATTTTGTAACGAGAGTTCTCATATCAGCATTGCCAAGTTTTGTTTTAGTTTGACCTTCGAATTGAGGGTTAACAAGTTTAACGGAAATAACTGCAGTAATACCTTCCCTAACGTCTTCGCCGGAAAGTTTATCATCGTCGTTTTTAAGAAGGTTTAATTTTTTACCCGCTTCGTTAATGATTTTAGTGAGCGCAAATTTAAAACCGTCAAGGTGGGTACCACCTTCAACGTTGTTTACGTTGTTTGCAAATGCAAGGATTTGTTCATTGTATCCATCGTTGTATTGGAAGGCAATTTCAATAGTTTCCTTACCGTATCTTTTCTTGAAGTAAACAGGTTCTGGAGATAAAACTTCTTTGTTGCGGTTTAATACTTCAACGTATTCTTTAATACCGCCTTCAGAGTACATTTCTTCAACCTTTTCGCGACCTTCACGTTGGTCTTCTAAAACGAGTTTAACACCCGTATTTAAAAAGGCAAAGTCACGAAGCATACTTCTTATCGTATCGTAGTTGAATTCTACGGTAGAAAAGATTGTAGGGTCTGGCTTGAAGGTTACCCTTGTACCAGTTTCGTTAACTTCTTCAAGTTCTAAAAGTGGAGTTTGTGGAACGCCGATTTTAAATTCTTGACGATAGTGTTTACCATTTTGATAAACGTCAACACTTGCATTTTCTGAAAGTGCGTTAACCGCCTTTAAACCTACGCCGTGAAGACCTGAAGAAATTTCGTAACCACCGCCACCAAATTTACCGCCTGCGTTAGGGTGAGTCATAACAAGTTCAACAGTAGAAATACCTTCTTCACGCATACCTGTAGGAATACCCCTACCGTTATCGCGAATAGAACAAGAACCGTCTTTTAAAATAGTTACCGTAATAGTATCACAGTAGCCTGCTAACGCTTCGTCAATAGAGTTGTCTACAGTTTCTTTAACTAAGTGGTGTAAACCGTAAGCATCGGTATTACGAATATACATACCAGGTCTTAACCTAATATGCTCTAAACCTTTACATTCCCTAATCTGGTCAGCGCCATATTCGTTAGTTACTTTGTTATCAGCTTCCATCATAAAACCCTCCAATACGCGCGTGCGCGTAATGTACTTATAATATACTAAATATAAGTATTAATGACATTATAACATATCTAATTTAATTTGCAAAGTATTTTTTATATTTTTTTGCAAAATAAAAGTGGCATTAGCCACTTTATTTGCATATTTTTATTGTAATTTTGCCATTAATTCGCTAAGCGCGTCAAGTTCGGCAGTTGCTATGCCTTTTTCAGTAAATTTTGAAAGGTTTTCCTCCCCTGATTTTACTAAAAGTTTAGCCCAATCATTATCCCCAATATACGCCCTATACGTTGCGTGAATTCTATAATCACTTGGGTGTAATTCGTAGGATAAATAGTTTACTGCCTCTTCAGCGTTAGCCTTAATATATTCTTCATCTTTTTTGATTAATGCCGTATAGAAAAGTTCTTTAAAGATTATCATATAAAACTCTTCAGTTAACTTTTGACTGTCGCATATCATTAAAAGTTCTTTATTTGCCCTTTCAATATCTCGCCTAAAATAAGCCAAATAGCGAAGATAAATTATTCTTACCGAATAGATATCGCAATCTTTAGTAAACTCGGCTAAAAGGCGGGAATCAAGGTCTTTAGGCTCTACACCAAGGATAATATTACAAATTGCAGTTAAGCAGTTTGATATAATGCGCTTAGTTTTACCACCCGCAAGGAAGGTAAAAAGCAAATAGCCGTCACAAGTTTCATCAAAAGCGATAAGATTAATTAATAAAATGTAAGCAGTTATTGGGAAAGTAATACCTAAGATACAAACTGTGTAATAGTTACCAACGTAAAGGAATACAACACCAAGCGCCAAATAAGCAAGTGAGAAAATCAATCCACCTAAAGCGGAAATACATAATTTACCGTAGTATTTATCCTTCTTTTTAGGTAAAAATTCAGTTGCACCAAAGTCTACAGGCATAACGAATTTTATTTTAGGAAATTTCCCCTTAGTAAAGGTTAATTTTACAAAAAGCACCGTTAACGAGTGTAACTTTAAACCCGCTATAATCCCGAAAACTACGTGACCAAGTTCGTGTGCTAAAGAAGATAAAATAATCGTTACTAAAACACCTAAAACGCATAATCCTATCGATTCTATTAAGTTTGTTGAAGACGAGAGTACGTTAATAAACATATTTACGTAAAGTAATAAAAGAGAAATTATTAAAACCCACTCTAAAACGTACTTAAATATCTTATTTTTCATCTTGTAAAAAGTATAAATACCCCTCCAAATTATCCTTTTCACTAACGCTAACGCCATTTAAATTTAAGTGCTTACAAACGGCTAAAAGTATACTTGCACCACCTGCTATAATATCCGCCCTTTGTGGCTGTATAGCGTAGTTGTTTATAATTTCACTTGGTGTAAGCGAGTATAATTTATCGGCAATCTTTTCAAGATTTTCCACCTTGATAAAATGCCCGTCAACCTTAGTACTATCGTACACTTTTAAGTTTAAATCAATACTGGCAAGCGTAGTAGCCGTTCCACCAATTGCCTTGTAATTACCACTTATCGTTTGCCCGTAATTTAAAACGGTATTTTGAACGAAAGACGTAATTTGCTTTTTATCGCGATTAAACTCAGTAAACACTTTAACCGCACCCATAGGTAAACTTTTTTTGTAAACGGTTTTAGTTCCGTCAAAATAGGCAACTTCGGTACTTGCACCGCCAACGTCTATAATTCCACCAACTTCGCCGTTTAAAGCACCTTTAATGCCAAGTTCTGCCTCGTTCTCCCCCGAGACAACGTCAACGACAAGACCTGTAGCATCTTTAACTAACAAAGTAAAATCATTGCCGTTTACCGCCTCCCTAACCGCAGCGGTTGCAAACACGAAAACTTCGTTTGCACCTTTGCTTTTTGCAAGTTCGCTTAAAGTTTTAACAGCGTTAACAGTACGCATAATGCTTTCAACGGTTAGATTTTTAGTTTTTGTTAAACCTTCGCCAAGCCTTGTAGTTATTATATTTTTATTAAAAAAAACACCGTCCGTTAATAGCAAGCGGACGGAATTGCTACCCACGTCGATAATACCAACGGGGAAGTTAAAATTAATCTTCTTTTTCATAATGGAGCCCTAATTCCCTTGCCCTTTGCTCAATAATCCAATCAAGTCCCCAAGACTCTATTTCGCTTTCGGTTTCCTTGATTTCTTGCTCAAGCCTTAAAATTTCGGCATCAAGAAAATCTATTTGTTTTTTTCTTAATATTATTCCTGCAACTTGATAAACGAGAACGGCAACGAGAATAAACGCTAACATTATTCCGCCCGCTAAACAAGCCGAGAAAACCCTTTTCTTTTTTTGCTCTGTCATTATATTCCTTTAAGCGCTTTAAAACGCTACTAAACTTAACTTTTAGTATATTATATACCTTATTTACAAAAAATGCAATAATTTTATGAAAAGTATTTAAATATAAAATGATTCCCAAGCAAAAAAACACCACCATATACAACCTAAAATCATCTAAACTATAATTGGTAGACATACTTGTAAACACAAATGCAGACAGGGTTAAAAATGCAAAATTTAGGATATGGTTTAATAACTTGTTATTAAAAATGATTTTTACCGAATAAAAAAGTTCGTATATTACACCGCAAATTATACCGATAAAAATGCAAACGATAACACTTCTTGGCTGGTCGAAAGTAACAAACATTATTTAAAAACCCTTTTGACAAGTGACTCGCCTTTTTCACGATATTTTACAAGGTTAATTTTACCTTGCATAGCAAAATCTCCGCTATTATTATCAAATGATAAAATCTTTAAATTTTCCCCTTCAACAGTTAAAATACTGTTATCTTTAAGTTTTAATTTTATCTCTTTATCCGAAAAAGCAAGCACTTCTAAAACGAAAGTAATAAGCACTTTATTTTTATTTTCAACCGTTAAAATATGATTAATATTTTCCATAAAAAAACTCCCTCATAAAATCTTATGAGAGAGTATCTTTAATTATGATTAGTTATCAAGTTTCATATCGCCAAACTTAATCCAGCCTTTTTTGCGCATAAATTCGCTTATAGCAAGGTTTAACACCGCAGGGAGTACAAACATTAAAAGGATAATACCAAGCCACATTACAAGCGGATTTTGACCTTCTACACCCATAACGCCAAATACCCCTACAAGACCACTTGTACCCATACCACCACCAGATGAGTTACATAAAAGTTTAAACACGCAAGTAGCAAGCGGGCCACAAATTGCCGAAGATATAATCATAGGCAACATAATTATAGGCTTTTTCATAATGTTAGGGATTTGCAACATACTTGTACCCAAACCTTGCGAAATAAGTCCACCAACACCGTTTTCACGATAACTTGCAACGGCAAAGCCCACCATGTGACAAGCGCAACCAACAACGGCAGCGCCACCTGCTAAATACATATTTTGGGTAGTAACACCAGTTGCAATAGACGCCCAAATCGCAGCGGAAGAAGTTGGCATTGTAAGTAAAATACCCATAACTACGGCAATAACTATACCCATAAGGAAAGGAACGGCACCAGTAGCAACGTCAATACCTTGGCTTAATACTTTAATAAGCCAAATAAACGGAATAGCAACGAAACAACCGATAAACGAACTAAAAATACAAGTTAAAGGCACTAATAATATATCAAGTTTGGTTTTACCTTGAACTAAAGTACCAAGTTCAATAGCCATAAGTGCACAAACGTAAGCACTAATAGGGTTACCAGGAAGTCCTTGTCTTAATAAAGCAATTACTGAATCTAAACTGCCATTTAATGATAAAGAAATAGAATTATATGCTATACTTGCGCCCATAATTTGTTCTGCATACGCACCCATAAAACCTGCAACAATAGCAGAAAACACAACTAATCTTGGTGCTTTAAGATACGTTGCCATACCGGCACCAATACCAGCGCCTGTTAAGATAGATGCAACTTGACCGATTAAAACTAAAACAGAACCAAACGGAGTAACTAATAAAAGTTTTTCGCCTATAGTTTTAATGATAGTACCAGCAATTAAGGTACAAAACAAACCTTGAGCCATTCCTGAAAAAGCGTCAATAAACCAACGATTACATAATTTTTTAATCTTCATAGTTATAATACCTCTACTAATTTATTATCTACTAAATCGCAAGAAGCAAGTATATATTCAACACCGTTCTTTACAATTTTTGGATACACTTTACTGTCTTTACCGTGAAGGTGACCGTAAACGACCTTGTCCACTTTATAACTTTCAAAAAGTTCGGTAAAAAGGGAATTTTCAAGCCTTACGTTAAATGGAGGATAATGTATTAAACAAACTAAAATATCCCCTTCTTCACGAAGTTTAGAGGCATGATTTAAAGCAAGTTTAAACCTTTCTACCTCCCTTAAATAAATGTGTTTATCGTGCTCGGAATAATCAGGCGAGCCTTCAACCGCCCAACCCCTTGAACCACAAAAAACAACGTTACCTATCTTAATGCTATCGTTTTGCAAGGCATAGGATTTTTCAGGCAAAGCGTTTCTAACTTTATTAATACCTTGCCACCAATAATCGTGATTTCCACGAATAAAGATTTTAATCCCCTTTTGCTTAGCAACGTAGGACAAATCGGTTATAGCCTCGTTTAAATCCATTGCCCAACTAATATCCCCGCTTATAAGCACGATATCATCGTCGTTTACCTTGGCATTCCAATCATCTTCTATTTTATTAAGATAATCCTCCCACTTTAAGCCGAAAATATCCATAGGCTTTGCGCCCGAAAGACTTAAATGTAGGTCGCTTATCGCATAAACTTTCATTTTTACCCCTTTTTTATGATTTTATTTATAGCACTATGATATTTTTTTGTCAAGTAAAAACTCGACTGCGAAAGTCGAGTTTAAAAATTTTATAATATATTAGTTATTTTCCCCTGGGAAGAGTGGCAACTCAAAGAACCCAGAGCATACTTCTTGAGTATATTCTTGACAAGTAGGCATAACTGCATATCCGTAAGACGGAATTAAAAGTTCTACCGTCATAACCGTTTTTATAATAACGCTTGCGCAACCGGTAACGGTAAAGGTATTATTGCCCGAATACACCCCTTCAGGAGCGACAAACGAAACAACAGCCTCTACACTATAAGGCATAATTGATGGCGACGGTACGTACAAAATTACGTCTTGAGATACAGTATAAGTTGAATTTGCTTTACCTTGCACTCCGTTTGCATCGGTATAAAGAACTTCTACAGGCACCGAATAAGTTACTTGAACGCGTGATAAGTTTTGTCTATCAGGTATTGGGTCTACTTGAAGTGCCGTTATAGTAGCAAGTGTTTCCGTGTTTCTTGCGCTAATAAAGGTTAATGGATATGTAGGATTTGCAGGTGTAAAGTTTGTTAGAACTAACGGATAGCCGTCTTCTTGCGATTGTTTAATACAAGCATCAAAAACCTTTTTAGTTTGTATACACACCTTTTCACACAAACCGTTAAGAGGATTTCCGCTTAATCGACAAGGACATTTATCTTTAGAACAATTTAAAAAAAATGACATTTTTATTCTCCTTTTGGGTGAGATAAATTGTGGTATACCCTTCTCACCTATTCACTTTAATATATGTTAAAGAAAATAAAAACGACACAAAAAAAGTGCAAATCATAAATAGAAATGCACTTTTAATTTTATTAAACTGATTCTACGTACTTACCTGTGTTATTGTAAATATATTGTTCAAGGGTAATTTCAACTTCAACTTCTTTATTGTTTCTTGAAACCTTAAATACAATCTTGTCGCCAATCTTATATTCTAAACTTTCAAAGAATGATATAAGCGAAGTAGCAGTAGTAACGGTATAATTTTTATCGTTTCTTACTTGAACAGATTTAATAATATCGTTTACTGCAAATTTGTCCTTATAAATAGGGGAAACTGCAGTAACGTAAACTTTAGGGTCGCCAAAGAAAGATTCGTTGTATTGATATATAGCAAGGTCGGTACCGCTTGTTAAAGTAGCAAGTGATAATTTAAACATTGCCCTACCTTGAACGTAACCGTAGTTTACACCAGTATAAGTAGAAACAAGTTGACTAAATACGTCAAACGCAGTATCGGCAGGAATAGCAAAGTTAATACCTTGAACGTCGCCTGTAAGACCTGAGTTAATAACGCCAACTAAATTACCTTGTTCATCAAACAAGCCACCGCCAGAGTTACCGCCGTTAACTAAACAGTCAGTTTGTAAAAGGTTCATTTTCATGCCTTCAACAGAAATTTCCCTATTTTTAGCAGAAATAATACCGTGAGAAACAGAACCACCTAAAACACCAAGTGCGTTACCGATAGCATAAACACTTTCGCCTATTTTAAGAGGGTTAGAATCGCTACCGTCAGGATTTTTATCAACCCTTACAGTTGCCTTTTTAAACGTAACTGTTTTACCGTCTTTAGTAAATTGGTTAGGGTTACCTTCAACAGGAGTAAAACCGTTATCTTCAGGGGTAAAACAAACAACTGCCGTATCAGTAGGAGCGTCACCACCGATAAGTTGCGCGTTAAATTCGTTACCGTACATATCCTTAACCATAAAAAGTTCAAAACCGTTAATAACGTGATGACAAGTTAAAACGAAGTAAGTTACAGGTTCCCTTTTATCAGTTGGTTGAGTAGGAATATTATCAGCAATAATAGTACCACTACCACAAGCAACACCAGTACTTGAAATGCTTTCCTTTGCGTAAACTTCGTAAACGGCTGGGCTAATATCTTCAATCATTTCTACAATGCTATTATATTGAACGGTATTTGATTCAACTACGTTAACAGAAACGTTGTTATTAATATTTGTAGCACCGCCCCCTAAGTTTGCAGAACCCGATTGGTCAAGAGGAATTATCGTACAACCATTAAGCATTGCAATAGTAAGGCTTAAAGTTAATATTAAAGCAAATATTTTAGTGAATTTTTTCATAAATCTCCTTTTTAGTAACTACATTTTATCATAATTATTACCATATGGCAATAATTTTTTAATGAAAAAAATATGAAATAATATGAAAAGACCGCATAACACGGTCTTTTATGCAATGCCGTTTACTAAAACGCAGTTAACGACTTTGCTATATCAAACAACGGTTAAAGAATAATCATTTTAACTAAAGTTAATATATTATTTCCGTTGATAATATTATTTTAAGTTAAATTTTTTAAATTATACTTAAACAAATAAAAAAAGTAGCGAAAATTCGCTACTTTTTATTTTTTATTCTTCATCTTCATCATCTGGTAAAACAACGTTGTGATATACGTCTTGAACGTCGTCGTTATCATCAAAAGCATCAAGCATTTTCATAAACGTTACCATTTGGTCGGCATTTAATTCAACTTTATCGTTAGGAACCATTAAGATATCTGCTTCTTCAAAAGCAATACCCTTATCTTCAAAGTATTTTCTAACTGCTGAGAAATCGTTTGGTGCAGTTCTAATTTCGTAGATATCATCTTCAACGATAACGTCATCAGCACCTGCATCAAGAGCCATTTCCATCATAGTGTCTTCATCAAGCGATAAAGTACGTTCGATAATAATTACACCCTTGTTTTCAAACATGTATGAAACTGAGCCTGTAGTACCCATATTACCGCTATATTTATCAAAGATATGTCTTACGTCGCCAACAGTTCTATTTACGTTGTCAGTAAGTGTTCTTACGATTACAGCGCTACCACCGATACCGTAACCTTCGTAAATTTTAGTTTCGTAGTTAACGTTACCAAGTTCGCCTGCCGCTTTTTTAATACTTCTTGTAATGTTATCGTTAGGCATGTTTGCAGCCTTTGCTTTAGCGATAACGTCGGCAAGTTTACTGTTAGTTGAAGGGTCTGTACCCGCTTTAGCGGCAACTGCAAGTTCTCTACCTAATTTTGTAAAGATTTTACCTTTAGCAGCGTCCGTTTTAGCCTTTTTATTTTTAATGTTAGCCCATTTACTATGTCCTGACATAATAATCTCCTTAAATTATTTTAATTTGTACATTATTATAGATGAAGCAACCGCAACGTTTAAACTTTCCGAATGCTCATCCATAGGTATTTTCACTACACAATCAGCAATATCAAACATTTCTTTGCTAATTCCATTACCTTCGTTACCTACAACGATAGCAAAATTACCGTCTACACTAAATTCGTCAAGACTTTCGCCCGACATATCCGCAACGATAATCTTATAGCCGTTAAGTACGGTTTTAATTTCTTCGTAAGTAGTTTTGTATAAGTTTACAAAGTAAATACCACTCATACTCGACCTAACTGTTTTGCCCGAATAAGGGTCGGCACAGTTAATAAGGTAAATATCTTTATACCCAAAAGCACACGCAGTACGAATAATAGTACCAACGTTACCTGGGTTTGACACACCGTCTAACACGATTGCATTACCGTTTGGTTTTTTTACCTTAAGATTTGGAATTTCTATTACCGCCAATGCGCCTTGTGGGGTCATTTCTTCAGAAAGAAATGAAAGCACGCTATCTGTCACGGTAATAACATGACAGTTGTTAGGTTTAATGGATAAAAGTGCACTTTCGGTTGCAACTACGTATTTTATAGGCAAACCGTTTTCGATTGCTTCATTTACCATTTTAACACCCTCGGCAATATATAACCCGAGATTATTGCGGTGCTTTTTATCCTTTAAAGAGGCTATTTCTTTAATGAGCGGATTTTGTTTAGATGAATATACCATAAAAAAAGTAAGGCAAGCGATATTTATAGTGAATAAAATTCGACTTGCCTAAGACTATACAGTCAATAATTATTTAGAAAGTTGTGCTTTGCAAGTTTCAACTAAAGCTGTGAAACCTGCAGCATCGTTGATTGCCATATCAGCAAGAACTTTTCTATTAAGATTGATATTAGCGAGTTTAAGACCATACATAAATTTGCTGTATGATAAACCGTTTAATTTACAAGCAGCAGAAATTCTTGCAATCCAAAGTTGTCTGAATTGTCTTTTTCTTTGTTTTCTACCTACGAAAGCATAACCTAAAGATTTCATTACTGCTTCACGAGCAACTCTATAAAGTTTGCTCTTAGCGCCATAGTAACCTTTAGCAAGTTTCATTATTTTTCTACGCTTTTTAACAGCGTTAACACCTCTTTTAATACGCATAATACCCTCCTATATTAACCCTTGTAAGGAATTAAAGACTTAACAACAGTCTTTTGTTGTACCTTATCAACGTAAGTTGTAGTTCTAAGTTTTCTTTTTCTTTTTGTAGTCTTTTTAGATAAAATGTGGCTTTTACCTTGATGACCTCTTTTTACTTTGCCTGTAGCGGTAAGTTCGAAACGCTTTTTAGCACCGCTGTGCGATTTCATTTTTGGCATGTGAAATGTCCTCCTAAATTATTTTACTTGTAAGTTAAGCCTTTGGGGCTAAAATCATAAGAATACTTCTACCTTCTTGTAAAGGTTTCTTTTCCATTACGGCATTGTTTTCAACAAGCGTAAAGAATCTTTGCATAACGTCCACACCTAAGTCAGAGTGAGCATTTTGCCTACCACGCATTCTTATGGAAACTTTAATTTTGTTACCATCTTGAAGAAATTTAAGGGCTTGTTTAGCCTTAACGTTAAGGTCGCCAACGTCAATAGTCATTGAAAGCCAAATTTCTTTAAGTTCAACTACTTTTTGATTTTTCTTAGCTTCTTTTGATTTTTTGAGTTGTTCATACTTAAACTTGCCGTAATCCATAACCTTACAAACAGGTGGATTTGCGTTTGGCGAAATTTTAACAAGGTCAAGGTCTGCATCGTAAGCAATGCGCATAGCCTCTTGACTACTCATAATACCTAATTGTTCGCCGTCTGCGCCAATAAGCCTAACTTCGCGATCTCTTATTTCTTCGTTTAATTGATGAGCTTCTTTAATAGTCGTATACCTTCCTATAAAAAAATTGACGGATTACAAAAGTAACCCGTCACAAAAAGTACGTAATCGTACTGTAATGCAATATCAGCCACGCGAACCCGTTTGTTGCTGGCGAGAAGGGTTAACTTCTGCTTGTCGTAGATATTTTAGCATTTATTTATATTGTTGTCAAACAAATTTTAGCAGTATTTATAATTTTTTTAACAAGATTGCAACGTTATAACCGTTAATCAAGTTTTAAGTCTTTAACTTCTTGTTTTACCCTTGCGATAAAGTCCTCAATGCTCATTGCGCCTAAATCGCCAAGTTTTCTTTCCCTTACGCCAACACTATTACCGTCTTCAACTTCTTTATCACCGATAACAAGCATATAAGGAACTTTATCAAGTTGAGCCTCTCTAATCTTTTTACCGATTTTTTCACCACGAAGGTCTAAGTTAGGTCTAATGCCTTCTTCTATAAATCTATCAGCAAGTTTACGGCAGTATTCTTCACACCTATCGTTAACACTTAAGATTGACACTTGGAAAGGAGCAATCCAAAGAGGAAGTGCGCCCGCATATTTTTCTAAGATAAGCGCAAGCGTTCTTTCGTAGCAACCAAGACTTGTTCTGTGAATAACGTAAGGATATTTCTTTTCTCCGTCACTATCGGTGTATAACATTTCAAAACGTTTAGCAAGTTGGAAGTCAACTTGAATAGTAACAAGTGTATCTTCTTTACCAAATACGTTTTTAATTTGTACGTCAAGTTTAGGGCCGTAGAATGCTGCCTCACCATCCGCCTCAGTATAATTAATACCTAAGTTGTCTAAGATGTTACGCATTACGTTTTGAACGTTTTCCCACTCTTCTTCACTACCGATATATTTAGCCTTATTATTTTTATCCCACTTACTAAAACGGTAAGAAATATCTTTATCAAGACCAAGCGCTTTCATCATGTAAAGCATAATGTCAACGCAACCTTTAAATTCTTGCTCAAGTTGTGAAGGTGTACAAGCAAGGTGACCTTCAGAAATAGTAAATTGTCTTACCCTAATAAGACCGTGCATTTCACCGCTATCTTCATTTCTAAAAAGAGTTGAAGTTTCGTTAAATCTCATAGGTAAATCACGGTAACTTCTTGGCTTGTTAAGGTAAACTTGGAATTGGAAAGGACAAGTCATTGGGCGGAGCGCAAAACATTCGCCTTTATCTTCGTCACCGATAACGAACATACCTTCTTTATAGTGGTCCCAGTGTCCAGAAATCTTATAGAAATCACTTTTAGCCATTAAAGGAGTTTTTGTTAAAATATAACCCTTTTTATACTCGTAATCTTCAACGAAACGTTGTAAAACTTGAACGGTTTTAGAACCTTTTTCTAAAAGTACAGGTAAACCTTGACCAAGTGTATCAACGGTTGTAAAGTAACCAAGTTCCCTACCGATTTTGTTATGGTCACGAAGTTTTGCTTGTTCAAGTTTTTCAATGTACTCATCAAGCATACTCTTCTTTTCAAAAGCAGTACCGTAAATACGTGTAAGCATTTTGTTTTTACTATCGCCACGCCAGTAAGCGCCTGTAAGCGACATTAACTTAAAGGCTTTAATCTTACCTGTTGAAGGAAGATGTGGGCCTCTACATAAATCAATAAACGCACCTTGTTTATAGAAAGAAATAGTTTCTTCATCAGGTAAATCTTCGATAAGTTGAACTTTATAAGGTTCTTTAAAGCGTTTCATAAGCTTGATAGCCTCTGCCCTTGGAAGTTCTTGTCTTTCAATAGGTAAATCGCTTTTGATAATTTTTCTCATTTCATCTTCGATTTTACCAAAATCTTCCATAGTAATAGGAGTTTTAAAATCGATATCATAATAAAAACCATTTTCTACAACAGGGCCGATTGCCAAGTTGCAAGTTGGGAAAATAGTTTTAATTGCTTGCGCTAAAACGTGCGAACAAGTGTGACGGTAAATTTTTAAACCTTCTTCATCTTTAAGGGTAATAAATTTAACGTTGTCGCCTTCTTTTAAAACGTGTGATAAATCAACAAGCACACCGTTTACTTCGCCTGCTACTGCGTTTCTTGCTAAACCTTCGCTTAACGCAAAAGCCGCTTCGATAACAGTTGAATTTTCATTAACTTCAATAAAATTGTCGTTTGGTAATAAAATCTTCATAATAACTCCTTTCGTATGGTACTTAAAACAAATAAAAAGCCCTTAGACGCATTTGTCTAAGGACGATAATATACCGCGGTTCCACCTTAATTGTCAAAATAAATTGACCACTTTAAGCATTTTAAGTTTGCATAAACTTTGGATAAATAAGGGTGGTTTCGACTGCATATCCCACATTATTACCTTTCAGCCAAGGGTAAACTCTCTAAAAATGTTTTATATACGCTACTTGTCCCAAATAATTCCTATTTAAATGTACAATAAGTATATATCAAATTCCCACCTTTGTCAACGATTTTATTACACTTTAAAATATCCGTCTTTAAAAATTATCCTATCACCGTAAAACTCCTTTAAATACCTTTCTTCGCTATCGCTAAGTTTACTGCCAAGTTCTATCTCCCCAGCACCCGATAATAACATTTCTTTAATAGAGCCGTACTCGTAATTATTATCCCCTAATAAAACTTTTCGGTTTAATTCGTAAAAGCGCTTATCGTAAACCTTTCCGTTTTCGTAATAAACTTTTCTACCTTCTTTATCCTTTATTAAATAGGTAATAAAATCGCGCAAGCCACCAAGCGGAAACACCGATGGAATATAACCTAAAATTTCCTTCCACTTTTCTTTAAGGGGTTTCATTCTAAAATTAAATATTCCATCAATAGCGTACTCGCTAAAACATTTAAGTTTTTTAATAGCATAGCGTTTATCTTCATCAATGTCGGCGGAAATTAAGGCAGTTAATAAAAGTTCGTGCTCACATGAAGATAATCCCGTTACTTTGATATTTTTTTTGAAATATAGATATTTATAGTTAACGGCAATAACGTCGGCAATTTTGTCTTGCAATTCTAACGTTAAAAAATCACGATATTCACTATCAAACAATATCTTAAGTTCACATCTATTTCTATCCTTTTTAATTTCCGCCCTTCCGCCAATCTCTTTTATAACACCGCTTAATGCTTGGTTTATATAGGCAATATTATTACTTTTTAAACTACTTTCGGATATTTTAATTTCACTCATAATCTAAGTCTATGCTATTTTATTTTTTTTAATTAAAAGATTTTATTAATTTTCTTGAAGTTTTTTTACTTTTAGTTACAAACTTGTAAAATAATTTGTAAATTTCTGAAATAACCACTACAGATAACGCAGTTAATATTGTTTTAACCCAAATATCAAAACCGAGAGAAACAGTTTTAAATAGAGTTGTAAAACACTCGCAAATAATTATTTGCAAAATGAAAGTAACCAAGAAAACTATTATCATAGGTTTATTTTTATTTAAACTTTTAAAAACACTTTTAGTGCCAAGCTCCCTACAGTTAAAAGCATTAAATAATTGAAAAATTATAAATAAACTAAACATTACGGTACTTAATTGTTCTTGCGTACAACCTATAAAATTGTACCTATACTGCATTATTAAAAGAGTACACATATACGTAGAATTAATTATAATTCTAAAAAACATCTTTTTACTAACTAAACTATCACTACGTTTAGTAGGTTTATTATTCATAAGTTCATTATCCCCCCTTTCAAGACCTAACGTTAAAGCGGGAGGTCCGTCCATAATAATGTTTATCCAAAGAAGTTGCAAGGTTGTAAAAGGATTATCAAGCCCTAAGACTAAAGAAGATATAATAAACGTCACTGCCGTTACGTTAACGGACAACTGAAAGGTTATAAATCGCCTAAAATTTTGAAAGATGTTTCTTCCAAAGGATATGGCTTTTATAATAGTAGAAAAACTATCATCTAACAATACAATATCGCTTGCCTCTTTTGTAATTTCAGAGCCACCGCCCATGGCAATACCGATATCGGCGTGCTTTATTGCAGGAGCATCGTTAATACCGTCACCCGTTACAGCAACAACCTCACCCATTTCTTTTAAAAGTTTAACTATCCTTAGTTTAGTTTTAGGGGTACTTCTTGCAACAACTTTAATATCACTTAGCATACTTTTAAGTTTTTCATCAGGCAAACTGTCAATTTCAAAAGCATTTACTACTTCTAATTTATCTTTTACAATATCAAGTTCACGTGCTATTGAATAAGCGGTAGAAAAATTATCGCCCGTTAGCATTTTAACGGAAATCCCCGCCCTTTTACACTCGTTAACTGATAAGTACACGTCTTTTCTAACGCTGTCAGCTATAACTACAAATCCGTCGAAATACGTTTTATCTTTTTCCTTATGGCAAAATGCTAAAACACGGCGAGCAAGTTCTTGCTCGGTTGCAATACGTTTTAAAATATTAAGTTTTTCTTGGCTTGATATGTCGCAAAAACCTAAAATTACTTCGGGCGCACCTTTAAAATATTCTATACCCCCGCTAATTGTCGTAGACATATATTTAATAGCCGAAGAAAAAGGCGTTCTATCCGTTACCTGATATTTTTCACGTAAGCTAATATAATCAAATTTATTATTGTTATTTAAAAATTCAATCAAACAAGTTTCCGTTGGTTGACCTATTTTTTTATCTCCATTAATTTCAGCGGTGGTATTTACCGACATATTTATTGCTAAATAGGGATTATTGAAAGATTTTTCATCGTAAAACCTATCGCCGTAAAAAACTTTAATAACACGCATTTTATTTTCGGTTAAAGTACCCGTTTTATCCGAACAAATAACGCTGACGCACCCAACCGTTTCGGTAGCGACAAGTTTTTTAATTAGCGCGTTTGATTTATACAGTTTTACAACGTTTAACGACAATGCTATCGCCACCGTTGTAGGCAAACCCTCGGGTACGGATGCAACTATTAAAACTATAGAATTTAAAAAAGAGTCTTGCAACGCGTCAAAGGTTACGTTTGAGGTAACGAATAACTTTGTAACGGTTAAAATAAACACAAAACCAGACGCAATACCACCAAGCCAAGCAACCGTTTTACCAAGCTTATCAAGTTTTTCTTGAAGTGGCGCAGAAATAGCATTTTTTGCTTGTAATTCGGTAGAAATAACTCCGATTTCCGCGTTGTCTCCAACTGCAGTAACAACCAACTCCCCTTCGCCCAAGGTCACAAAAGTACCTGAATACACGCAGTTAATTCGTTCTGCAATAGGTGTATTTTCCGTCAAAATAACGTCGCAATCTTTTTTAACGGGAACAGATTCGCCCGTAAGCATTGACTCGTCAACCTCTAAATTTTTAGATTTTATAAGTCTGCCGTCCGCAACGATTTTGTCACCGCCTTCAATAATTATAATATCGCCAACAACCACTTGACTTTGCGGTATAAGGGTAATTTTTCCATTTCTTCTAACCTTTACTAATGTATTGCTTGAAACCTTGTTTAAAAGTTCAAAGGTTTTTTGCGATTTGCCCTCCATAACAACCGTTAACGCAACGGAAATAATTATTGCTAAAACTATGCCGATACATTCGTAAAAATCAGGATTTCCACCCTTTAGCATTTTACCAACGTTTACACCCAAAGTTATAGCAACGGCTATAAGTAAAATTATTATCATAGGTTCAAAAAGTGCGTTTATAACTCGTTTAAAGATATTTTCGCCCTTAGTTTTCGTAAGTGTGTTTTTACCGTATTTTTTTATTGATAAATTCACTTTATTTTCAGTTAACCCAGTAATTGAGGTATTTAAACTTTGCAAAACTTTTTCAATGCTTAAAAAATATTCTTTCATAACTCACCGCTATTAGAATATTAAATAAAAGGCTATAAAATGATTAAAATTTTCAATAAAAGATATTTACTTTATAAAAAGGTTGTGATAAAATGTTAATATAAAATTTAAAGGGGTGTCCACTATGAGTGACGTTTTAAAATTAAACATTAAAGGTTATAATGCTGAATTACCTATAATGCCATTGCCATCGGGTGTAAAAATTGCCTTTTTTAATCTTCACGGTAATGCTGAAATGACTGAACATTGCGGAAAAGAACTTGCTAAATATTTAACCGATTGCGAAGTTTTAATTACAGCCGAATCAAAAGGCTTACAACTTTGCCACGTTTGTGCAAGAGAACTTGGAGAGCACTATTACGCAGTTGCAAGAAAATCAAAAAAACTTTATATGCAAGACGGTATTGAAATTGCTATTGAATCTTCAATAACTACCGGCGCTGAACAAAAATTATATTTAAGCAAGCACGACGTAGATATTATAAAAGGTAAAAAAGTAGGTATCGTTGACGACGTTGTTTCAACAGGCGCATCTCTTATCGGCCTTGAAAAACTCGTAGAAAAAGCAGGCGGAATTATCCATAAAAAAGCCTTTGTTTTAGCCGAAGGCGACGCTGCGGAAAGAAAAGATATAATCTACCTTGCAACCATACCCGTTATGTAATAAAAAAATTAACGCTCCCAATCGGGAGCGTTTTTTATATTATTTTTTCAATTTTGTTATATAAGTTAACGTAATCTTGTGAAGATAAGTCTTCCCCCCTAACGTCCGTTTTAAAGCCGAGTGAAGTTAAGATATTTTCAACTTGTTCCCTATTTAAAGGATAGCCTTTAATAAGGTTGTTAACAAGGGTTTTTCTACGCATTAAAAATGACGTTTTTATAAGTTTGCGATACTGTTTAATATCCTTAATATCATACTTATTTTTATTGAGAGTAATCTTAACTACTGCAGAGTCAACGTTTGGCGGTGGTAAGAATTTTTCCCTACCGATATACATAGTAATTACGCTATCGGCAACGGCATTTATAGATGCGGTTATAGCACCGTATTCACTATCGCCTGCGTCCGCAGTAATTCTTTCTGCAACTTCTTTTTGGATAGTAACGATTATGCTTTCGCAGTTTTCAGCCTCCTCTATAAAACGCATAATAATTGGCGTTGTTATGTAGTAAGGAAGGTTAGCAATCACCGTATATTTACCACCGATTTGTTTTTCTAAATCGATTGTTTTTATTTTCATAATATCGTTATAAGTAATCTCGATATTATCGTAATCTTTAAGCGTTTCGGCAAGTATTGGTTTTAATTTTGTATCAATTTCAAAGCCAAAAACCTTTTTGACGCGCTTTGCAATTTGCATTGTTAAAGTGCCCGCGCCCATACCAATTTCTACAACGGTAGAGTTTTTATCAACACCTGCACCTTCAACCATTTCCCCAAGCAAGTTTTCGTCAGTTAAAAAGTTTTGACCATACCTTTTTTCAAACGTGAAATTGTTATTTTTTAAAACCTTTTTAATATCCATTTTTACCTTTTGAATAACCTATTAAAGTTATCTTCAATTATATTAGAAAAATCTTGTAAATCGTAGCCTAAATTTTCGCTTATAAACTTATAAGTAACGGCAACGTTTTTAGGTTCGTTTAACTTTCCCCTAAACGGTTCGGGCGAAAGATAAGGTGCGTCAGTTTCTATTAAAAGCCTATCTATAGGGATTTGTTTAACAACGTCTATCCTTTTAGCATTTTTATAAGTAACTACACCACCAAAGGAAAAATATCCGCCTAAATCAAGCATAATTTTTGCCGTTTCTATACTTTCGCTAAAGCAATGCATTAAAAAGCCGTTTGTTAAATAGTTTTTGTTAGCAGTTAAAATATCAACGGTATCTTTGCAAGCATCACGCGCGTGAACAACTAAAGGTTTATTCAACTTGTTAGCAAGCATTATTTGACTTTCAAAAACTTCAAACTGTTTAGCTTTATTATAGCCTTCGTAGTGATAATCAAGCCCACACTCGCCTATCGCTAAACATTTATCGTTTTTAGCAAGTTCTTCAATTACGGCTAAGTCTTTTAAGTCGAAATCAATACTACTGCCCGGGTGCACGCCTGAAGTAAAGTAAACTTCGTTATACTTAAGAGAGTTTTGATAGCAAGTTTTAGTAGTTTCTACGTCACAACCGCTATCAATAACAATTTTAACCCCTTGCGATAAATAATTATCCCTAACTAAATCGATACTTTCTATTAATTTTTTATCGGCTAAATGCGTGTGAACGTCAATAAAGTTTAACAAACTTCTGCACCTGCAGGCATATCGCCGTCTGGAGTAACAATTACAACTTTACCGTCCTTTTCAGCACAAAGAACCATACCTTCACTTAAAATACCGCAAAGTTTAGCAGGTTTTAAGTTGTAAACTAAAACTACCTTTTTACCTACCAATTCTTCAGGTTTATAGTACTGTTGTAAGCCTGATGCAACGGTTCTTGTTTCACCATTACCAAGGTTAAGGGTAAGTTTTAAAAGTTTATTTGATTTTGGAACGATTTCGCAAGCCATAACTTCTGCAACGCGAAGTTCTGTTTTGAAAAATTCATCAATAGAAATTTGCTCTTTAACTTCTTTTACTTCTTCCACTTTCTTTTCCTCTTTCTTATCTTGTTTTGCTTGTGCTTTGTGGCGTTCAGTCATCATTTTCTCGATAGCCTCGATTTCCTTTTTAACGTCAATTCTTGGGAAGATTGGTTGAGCCTTAACGACCGCAATACCACCCTTTAAAACACCAAATTTAACGTTGTCAAAGTTATTTTCAGCCTTGCCGTCGATACCAAAAAGTTCCAAGATTTTATCAGGTGCTTTAGTGATAAACGGTTTTAATAAAATAGCGCTTATTCTTATGACTTCGGCTAAAATATACATTACGGTAGCAAGTCTATCCTTTTGAGTTTCATCTTTACCAAGTTTCCAAGGTTCAGTTTCATCGATATACTTGTTAGCGCGTTGAATAAGTTTAAAGATTTCGCTTAATGCTGTAGGAACGTCAATAAGTTCGATATTCTTTTTAACTTCTGAAAGCGTTGCGTTTGCTAAAGCGATAACGTCGTTATCAAGTTCAGTATAACCTGTTGGGTTTTGTAAAACACCGCCAAAGTATTGATTAATCATAGCGGTTGTTCTTGACACGAGGTTACCAAGGTCGTTAGATAAATCGCCGTTAATACGTTTAAGTAAACTTTCGTTAGTGTAAATACCGTCGTTGCCAAACGGAATTTCACGAAGAAGGAAGTATCTTAACGCATCGCATCCGTATCTATCAACAAGTTCCTTAGGGTCAGTAATTTCAGTTTTAATGTTTTCGCCTTTACTTTTTGAAAGTTTATCGCCACCGATAAGTAACCAACCGTGACCGTATACTTGTTTAGGAAGAGGGATATCAAGTGCCATTAAAAGTGCAGGCCAAATAATAGTGTGGAAACGAACGATTTCCTTACCTACCATTTGTAAATCTGCAGGCCAATATTTATTGTACAACTCGTTATTATCCATACCGTAGCCAAGTGCCGTGATATAGTTAGTTAACGCGTCAACCCAAACGTAAACTGTGTGATTTTCATCAAAAGTTACAGGGATACCCCACTTAATAGTAGTTCTTGAAACGCATAAATCTTGAAGACCTGGTTTAATAAAGTTATTAACCATTTCGTTAACCCTTGATTTAGGTTGTAAAAATTCAGGGTTATCTTCATAAAGTTTTAAAATTCTATCTGCGTATTTAGAAAGGCGGAAGAAGTAACTTTCTTCTTTACCTTTTTGAACTGGTCTACCACAGTCAGGACATTTACCGTCTACAAGTTGAGATTCAGTCCAGAAAGATTCGCAAGGTGTACAGTACCAACCTTCGTATTCGCTTTTGTAAATTTCACCTTTATCGTACAATTGTTTGAAGATGTGTTGAACGCTTTTTACGTGATAATCGTCAGTTGTACGAATAAATTTATCGTATGAAATATCAAGGTCTTTCCAAATTTCTTTAAGACCGTCAACAAGTGGGTTGATAAATTCCATAGGAGTTAAACCCATTTCACTTGCTTTCTTTTCAATTTTTTGACCGTGCTCGTCAGTACCTGTTAAAAAGAAAACGTCCTTTTTAAGCATTCGATTAAATCTTGCGATTGCATCGCAAACTACTGTTGTATAACAATGACCGATATGCCAATTACCGCTTGGGTAATAGATGGG
>JAZRSH010000021.1:0-63020 GCA_045651405.1 Christensenellaceae bacterium
AACTCGTCACGCCACATAACGGCTTCTTCAAACATACCCTTTATAAGCATAAATTCTACCATAGTTCCAATGGCTAAAATACGCTTACCAATTTGCGTAAAAGAAAAATCACTTTCTTCTTCAAGCGTTCTTTCAGGACAAGCATATGAATAGTCGATTTTAACGGTATTATTTACGTAGATTTTTACAGCGTTAATTTTATGTTCAACGGCGCTACCATCAAGCGCTACCACACTATTGATAACTACAGGGTTAAAGGTAAAATTTCTAAAATCAACAATTCCGTTTTGAGGAGTAAACGTTTCTACCATACTTAACCTATAATATTCGCGTGAAATTTCATCAGTTATAAGATTATAGCATTTAAGCATAAGGTCACTATCTTTGATTGCACTTTCTTCATCATCAGCAGTTTGACCTAATAAATACGATTTTGTGTTATTATCTTCTAACAAATCGCAGCATAAAATTATAATATCTTTTACCTTCATAATTTCCTCCTTTTTAAAATTGCTCCGCTTATGCGGAGCAATTCATTATGCTTCTTTAATACCTGTAAGTCTTGCTTGACCACAAGGACGAGAACAAATAAGTTCAGCGTATTTAACTAAAGTTGCGCGGTAAACAGGTTTGTCGGCAACTTGTTTTAAAATTCTACCGTCTTCACCTTCAAGCCACTTCCAGTCGCAAAGTTGGTGAAGTGCAAAGTCGTCTGTATTTAAAAGATACATAGTACCTTCTGGGCAGAATCTATCAGAAACGATAGGAATACCGTTGTAAGAAAGTGCTTTGTAACCACCGTTTAAATCCATAACGTCTAAATTTCTTTTATAAGTAGATAAATGTTTTTGGAAGGCTCTTTTTACACCGCTTGAACAAACGATAAAGTTAACCTTACTACCTGCGTTTTCTTCAAGGCTGTCGATAGCAGTTTGAATAACCGTTTCGGAAATTTCGCCAACGTTATTTTTAATGTAAGGAACTAACCATTTATGAGTTTCCCTTGATAAGCCGTAAAGATTTCCTTTAGTTTTAAAAATAGCGCCAAGACCGGTAATTTCTTGATTGAAAGAACCTTGTACTGTAACGTTACTGCCAATAGGCACTATAATATCGTCAATGCCACTACCAGAAACTGTAATAATATTATTAATTCTATCAACGCTAATGATTTTTCTGCCCGATGCAGGAGAGATAAGGTCACCTTCTTCAGTTCTAAAGTCGATAATCATACCTTCGATTAAGTTTTTAGTAGTTGTAACGTTAACTTGGTTATTGATTACGTCTACAACGCCTGCTAAAATACCAGAGCCATCGCCAAATAACATTCTGCCAAAGTTGTATGAAGACGCTTTTAAAAGACCTTCCATTTCGGCATTTAAAAGGTTTACGAAGGCACCTGAACTGTTTTCACTTGCCCTAATTGCTTTATCGCTAATTTCAATAGTGCCGTATAAGTTTTTTAAAGTGAGTACGAATTGTTCGTAGTTGTTGCCACCTGCGGTTGGAAGAGTACCATCTTCATCGCCCGCACCAATACCGCCGTTAATACCGTATTGAGCAAGCCTTCTAATTTCTTTACCCCAAACGTCAGAAGCCGTTTGTTTAATTTTTGCAAGTAATGGGTTAATTTCTGTGTTAAGTTGTTCGCTTACCACACCTAAATATGCGGATTTTAAAGCGTCATCCGCGTTAGTCATTGTTATCATAGATTATAAATTCTCCTTGTAATTATCAAAAATTTTTTTGGCAAGATTTCCTGCCTCGTATATACTTTTAGGATTAGACGGTGGCGTTACACACGCCTTGCCGTCGCCTGAAATAAGTGGGGCGTTTGACTTTGTAGCGTAGACTTCATCAAGATAACCGCGAATTATCTCGTTTTTCAAATCATCTGACTTATTTAATGCGGAATTTAAATAATCCTTTGACGTAAAATAATCACGTTCACTTTTTAAATCCGTTAAAAGTTTGTCAATATACGCTCTTTCTAAGCGCCCGTAACTTTCGTCGCCTTTACTTGCGGCTATACCGTAAAGGGACTTAATATGCTGTTTGGCTTCAGGAAACGCTGATAAAAAGCCATTGCATTCACCCTCGATTGAAAGTTTTTCAGAAGTATTATTTACTTGTTCCGAATTTTTAAGATTTTCAATCTCCCGTTCCAATTCCTTTACTTTTTGACAGCGTCTGGTGAACTCACTTTGTAAAGAATTGTAGGCCTCAAGCAGTCCTTTAGCATCTTTGAACTTTCCAAAATTACCAGTAATACCTATGCCTGAATTCTTTTCTGCCTCCGCAGGGTGCATATCGCTACCGTTAATTTCTACTGAACCGTCTTGTCCCGCCGTTAATTTTTCATCTGTCATTTGCGTTCCCCTTTATATCTTTAAATTTAAATAATTTATGTTCGTTTAAATGTTCTATAACGTTTTGTTTATAAGTAGCATCAGAAAGTTTTTCCCCGTCAAGTTCCAATAATTTCCTAACGTGTTCTTCGGTGTGAACGTCGTGATTATCGTAGAAATCAACTGGGATTTTATTGTTTTTTAAATCAATATTTTCCTTTTCTGCCTTGTTCCTATGAAGTTTGGCAATGTCTTGCGCATTGTCAAGGGAGCCGTAGCCAAGTATATCTAAAACTTTGGCTTTGGTTCTAAGGTCGATAACCCCGTTTTCGTTGCCAAGTAAACCGCTATTTAACATTTCCATAACCGCCGTTTTCTTTTGTGCAGGCGTTTGCGTAAGTTCGTTTTCGGTATCGAAAACTACGTCATCGGAAGTCAAGTCGCTTGACTTAAAATAAAATAGTTTAACTATCTTGCCCTCCCCTGCGCTACGCATTACTCGTTGATTGCCTGCAAATTCTTTGAAAAGCCTTAAAATTTGCTTAGCAATTTGTTTAACTGCCGTGCGGATATTTTCAGCGGTAACCGAAAGGCGCGTTTCATCTTGCTCGATTAAAAGTTCAATAGCCGTACCCGACATCGTTGCCGAACTTACGTTAGAATTTCTTGAAAGTTCGCTCGTGCCTGAAATTTTAATAAACTCTGAATTTAACCTTTCTTCTTCGTAAGAAAAATCAATAGGCACGCTACCAGTACTCATCATTTGCGGTGGTCTTGAACCTTGCCTATACACTATTACCTTGCCGGGAGATAAACCGTCTTCTACAAGTTCATCGGTATCAATAGAACCGTCTTCAACGTTGATAACGCCCATGCTAATTCTATTCATAAACTCGTATTTACGGTTTTTAACTGCGTTGTAGGCACGTTGAAGAGGAATTAACCTTTCAATTAAACTAACCCCAAAGAAATTACCCGCAATAGAAAGTGAGTTTTGTTTTACGAAAGGAAAATCCCTTTTGCCGTCTTCACCGTTTTTGTAGGGTAAATCACCTTCGTATAAAACCTTTCCGCCACCAACCACGATAAATCTTCCGTTTGGATAATCCTTGCTCGGCCTATCGTATCTTTCGATTATAAGCACGTGATTTTTAAGGCTCGTAGACACCTTTTTCTCTTTATAACCACCGTTGTAAGACGCCCCGCTTGAAGACAAGGTAAATACGTCTATATTTTCGCCGTTAAGTTTAACGCCGTACTTTTCATACGCATCGTCAACACTTACCGCCCTTGCGTGAATAATGCTTTTAAGGTCGCTTATTTCAGAGTAATAGAGGTTGTCTGGGAAAATTTCAAAAGGTGGAATAGCGTCAATTTTAACGTCCCCTTCGTACACGACTTCACCCTCTTTAGAACCTATTTTTTTACCAAGATTGTTATCCCAAGTAATTTTATAAAATGCCGAACCACAAGTTTCCGCCCAACGCGTTGCTTTTGAAATTATCCCGTCTAACTCCTTTCTTTGATAGGTAGAGTTTAAAATATCACTTGAAATTTCAGCAGTTTTTAAATCCTCTTCTTCCGCACCAAACGACCTTACCGACATTTTAGGTCTTACCCTTGTAAGTTTTGCAAGGCGGGTATCAATGATTGGCGAAATATGATTAAACACACTACGCGATTGCCAGCCGTAATACTTATTTTCTTCCCTAACTTCGCCCGTTGGCGAAATTTCGCAGTATTGATTACCCGCTAAATAGTTAAGGTTTAACTTCCATTGCTCTTCAAAGGATTTTCTTTCTTCCCTGCGTTTTTCAAAATCGGCTAAAACTTCGTTAACAAGTTCAGATAGCCTTTTATCTTCATAAGTCTTTGAGTTTATTTTTACCACTATTCTTACCCTCCGAAAGTCCGCTTAACGCTACTTGAAGTTTTTTTGCACAACTACGGCAAATATTAAAAGTGTTAGTTTTACCGTCATCTTTGCCGTTGCTAATTTTATAGTCGGCTAAGTTACCGCAACCCATAAAATCACATACTATTGAATCTTTAATTTTTTCAATTTCCATATAAATTCTCCTTATTTAAACGCCGTTGCTGTCTGCATCGGCGTCCTTTTTTAAAAGTTCAAGCAATCTTTGCTTTTCATTTTCAAGTTCTTCATCAGTTAAATCTTTTAAGTTTGTTACGCTACCATCTAACTCGTATAAAAGTTTAGCGGCTGAAACGTCTGGCGGAACGTTTTTTGAAACGACTTTTCTTTTTATCATGCGCATTTCACCATCTTCTCCACCAGAATATTCTTCGGTAACTTCAGTAGCGTTAAAACCAACCGCCCTTTTTAAAAGGGCTTCTTTAATTTCTTCGTTATCCGTAAAATTTACCCCCTTTTTGACTTTTTGAGATTTTTCTTATTAAACGCTGTTTATCCTTTTGAACGTCGTTTAATATTTTAGTAGGTTTATCGGCGTGCGGTTTAGTCATGATATAGTACCTTAACTCGTCTAAAGCATGGTCGTCACGCTTTATAGGGCAATCTTCCTTTCCCCACCTATAACCTTTAATTTCTCTTATCAAGTTAACGCAATTTTTAAAGATGAAAATCTTATTGCTTTTAAAATAACTTTTTACCCTATTAATACCCGAAAATAAATCCTTATTTACGTTTGTATTTACGTTAATTCCGTTATCGTAAAAAAGTTCCGCAACAGATTTCGAATAGGCAAGGGTTTTTTGATTGGACGCCGAATCGATAAGTGCGTTTAACCTGCCGTTAAAATCCCTGTGCCAACCGATTTTATCCGCTATCTTTTTAATTTCGTTAGCGTGCGTTTCTACGTCGAGTCCCGATTTATAATGCTCGGCTACAACGTAAACGTTGCCGTCAAAATCAATGGCGTAAAAGTGGCAAGAAAGGGGATTTTTAAGACCTGGGTCGATGGATAAAGTATCCTGCCAATCGTATGGAACGCTAAACGGTTCAATCACGTGCAAGTTTTCATCAAACTCCGTATAAACGGGCCCGCTATCGCTTACAAACTCGCCAAACCTACGCGATTTTAATTCCCTATCGCTTAAACTTGCCGTTAACTTTTTAATTTCTTTTTTACTGAGATATGGATTATCCTTCCACTCGATAAATTCGTACCAAATTTCCTTTGAATTGCCCTTGTTAAGATAAATTTCATCGTAGATGAAAGTTAAACCTTTAAGTGGCGTCATAGTGCCAAAAATATCCCCGCATTTATCTAAAACACGCATTTTACACTCATCGTAGATATCCTTTGGAGGCTCTTCGTCAAACCAAACGAAATCAAGCGAACTGCCTTGAAATTTCTCCCTACCTTGGTCGCAACTTTTAAAGCCTATAGTTGAAGTTCCGCCAAATACGTTTTTAATTTTTATCTGGTCGATAATACCGCTTGACGGGCTATCCTTTTTACCGGATAACATCGTTATATCTTCAATCCAATCGGGGTTTAGATATTTTAAAATTTTCTCCTGCGCAACGTCACGTTGAACTTGCGTTGATAATGAAACAACCCAACCAAAAGTGTTTTTTCGGTTTTTTCTATAAGGGTGTATCCCGCGTGAAATGAAAATAGTTTCTACCGCACCACATTCTGTTTTACCCGTACGGTTACCGCCAAACACCCACCTGTTTTTCTTTTTACACTTATGAAAAGCCACTTGTTTTTTATGTTTCTTTTTGCCGACGTTATACCTTAATATAAGATTGTTTTGATAACGCCTTTCTTGTTCTTTTTCTATTTCTTTAATTTTTAGTACAACACTTTTTTCCATTATGACTTTTTACTTTTTAATTATTTAATATTCGACAATAAATATCCTCCTATACTCGCTATAATTATTGTTACTATGAAACGAATTATTGTAATTTTATTTGCTACTTTGTTTTTTGCGTTACCTATAGAATTTATAAAAATTAACAGGGTTTTAGCAAGCTCCAACTGTTATTATCGCGTGCTTAAAGAAAACGTTTTTATCTACGCAGATGCCAACCTTGAAAATCCTATGTTTAAAATTCCTTACACCTATTACGTAAAAGCGGAAAGTATTAACGGTAACGTTGTTAGGGTTGTTTACGGCAACGAAGATAACGATTATCCAGTAATTGTCGGCTATATGAATTTAAAGGATTTAACGCTATCTTCCTCTACCCCATTAAATCCCTTTGCCGTAGTTAAAATTTCAACCTCCGCCCAAGATGTATTGTTTTGTGACGTCGATAAGAAAAAAGCATATTTCAACGTGCCAAGTGAAACGTTTATGATTTACTACGGCGAAATATTAGATAAAGAGGCAAACGTTTTATTTATGGTTTACTGTAAAAACAAACTTGGCTATATCGATAAAAACAGCATTAACACTTTTTCTATCCCCCTAAACCAAGACCCTTTACCTCAACCTGAAAATGAAGACACCTCATCGCCAAGCGATTCAAGTACCGCTAAAAAACCTACAAGCGAACTTGGTGAACACCTGCAAATTATAATAATCGTAGGCATTTCAACGATATGTATATCGGTTGTTTACGCACTATTTAAACCAACGAAAAACAAAACTGCAGTGCAAAACGAATATTTTGAAGAAGGCGAATAACTACGCAACGTGTTTTTTGCCTTCTTCTTTTATTGTTTTATGGTAAGCACCTTTAATGAAAGGTATTTTTAAATAATTATCAATAAACCATTTTTCATCGTAACCTAAATCTTGCAATACCTTATGAAATCTATCTATCGCCTTAACCTGCTTTCTAAAATAATTCCTTGAAGTATGGTCGAAATTCTCATCGTTTGGTAAATCTTTAAAATACTTAAACTTTAAAAGAATTCTATCTTCTTCCTTTACCTTAGAAAGTGCTGTTTCAGTAATTTCTTTAAGTTCCATTAAATCAAGCCTAATCTCACTTAAATCAATTAATTCCTGCGATACGGCAAGGGCTGAACTATTACCATAAAAGGACGCCTTTGCCTTTTTTATTATTAAGTTTTCAATTTGCTTATTTATGCTGTCAATATTCTTAAAACAAGTAAGCATAGTCTTTCCGTAAAAACACATAAATCTCCTCTCCTTCACACAAATTATAAAATGAAAATTGAAGGTAAATCAACATAATATGACCATTTTGTACAAAATAGTTTAATTTTGAACAATATTTGATAAAATTCTGTCATAAGCCATTGAATTTTAAAATTTTATAAACTATAATATACTATTTGCGAACATTTGTTCGTATTTATTTTAAAAAAATAATATGCCAAGTGGTTGGCAAAATTAAAAAAATTTAAAAAATTAAAAAAGTTAATATAATTTACTATTGAAAAATTTTATTTATATGTTATACTTAAATATATACTTTAGATTAAGGAGGTACGTTATGAAGAAACTTTTACTTAAATTATTTTCATTTTTATTTGTAATTTCTTTATCGTCATTTGCAATTTCGTTTGGCGTAAATAACGTTTTTGCCTCCGACAAAACTACTATTGATACTAAATTCTTCTTACCTACTTCCCCACTTGAATTTTACGAACTCAACTCACCCGTTGCCATCAATATGTCAAGTGACGGATATATGATTATCTCTGAATTTTATAAAAATGAAGACGACCCTAACAAAAATTACAACAGAATTAGCATTTACGACCCAACAACCCAAAAATACGTAGTTATAAACGGCAAAGGTATTTTAAACGGTGAAAGCACGATATTCGGTATTACTCAAATTGAAAAATACGGGGATTATATCTTCTACTTAAGCGGTAATGACGTTTATTATCTACCAGTTAGTGATTTACACGCAAAACCACAAAAAACAGGGGTTATTGCATCAAACTTCTTCTCTATTAAAAACGATATTTTAATTGCAAACACTTCAAACGGCATTAAAACTTATACCGTTGATTTATCGGATACAACCCCTATATTTAACCAAACGGCTATAGAAATTGAAGTTGAAATGACGTCGCTTGGATTTTTATCTAACGACAAGTACGTTTACTACTATGCAGACCCTTATCTTTATAGATATTCAACGCAAAACTCAACTTCTTACTTAGTTGCTGAAATTAAAAACATCAACTACTGCGTTGAGATTGGCGACTATATTTACTATACCGCTATGGGCGAAGGATTATCTAAGGTTAAAAAAGACGGAAAGGAAGAGCCTAAACTTGTAATTCCTGCGGATAAAAATTCCACGTCTTTAGGAACTTTTAACACCCCACAAGGTCTTACCGTTAAGGATAACAATTTGTTAGTTTGCGATATTAAACTTAATTGCATACAAGAAATTGATACGACAACCGATTCTTTTACACACTTTGCAATCACAACTGAATCTACGGCGGATTTTAGATTGACAAACAACACTTCAGTAACGGCTTTAAGCGAAAATTATATTTACGCAGTTGATAACGCTACCGTTGCTATAGAAGGTCAACCTACGATGAAACGTATCGTTAAGGTTGCACTTGATGAAAACGCCACTAATCATTACGCAAAAATTGATTTATCTTCTCAATACGTAGACAATGAAAATTTTGAAATTAAGTTATTAACGGCATCAGACACTCACCTTTTAATTTACGATGGAATTAACTTAACTTTATACGAACAAGTTTTTGGAGAATTTATAACACTAAAACCTATTAAAACAATACAAAACGCATCGGTTACTTCCCTTACCTACCTTGACGGTGTATTTTACTTTACCGACACGGCAAACAACCTTAACTATAATTTTGTAAACGTTTACAAATGGATATTGCCGTCTATAGACAATGAACTTACGCAAATTACTGAAGAAAGTTTAATTGACGGCAATGCGGAAATTAAAGGCGAAACAAAAAATATAACTGTTGATATCTTTGGCAACGTTTATATTTTATACACGGCGGAAGACGGGCTTAATTATTTAACAAGGCTTTATAGTAACACTCTTACAGACCCTACTTTAATCCCTTACGACGTTATCACTATACAAACTGACTTTGACGGTAACGTTTACGCATTGTCAAATAACAACGAAATATATAGATACACTATTCAAAATAACACGATAACTAAACTTGACTATAAGTTATCTACTTATAAAGACAATATCGTTAAAGATATGGTTTTAAACTACACAAGCGAAACTTGTTATTTCTTAGCAAACGCATCTATATATAAAACGGCAGACAATACCCTTAACGTAAAAAGTTTATCTAAAATTAGCGCAAGCAACGTAAACGAAAGCCAAATCTTAACCGACGTAACTTTCGTATCAATCAACGAAAACGCTAAACTTTTTAAGGTAACTTTAAACGATTACACGCAAGACGGTAACGATATATACTTTAACAACATTACACCGATATCTAACCCAAACACTTCAAGGGTTTACACGGTTATAGCCGACTTATCAAGCGATTATTACTTAGTTTCATACTCCCCTAAGATTGTTGCACTTGTTAGAAAAACTTCTGTAAACAACAACTTCTTAGAAAAAGCAGACGCTACTATTATCGATGAAAGTTTATACGAAAACTACGGTATTTCAGTAACGGATAACGGTTATAGTAAATATTATATTTCTAACGATACTACTACCTTTGCAAAACCTATTTTTGACGATAATTATAAGTTAACTGCAATTACTAAAGGTCAAGAAGTTTACGCAATAAAAACAATTACCTTTAACGGCAAGTCAATGACCCTTATCTCTACCGAAAAGGACGGCGATGCAATAGGCTACGTTGTAAACGGATATTTAATTGATAAAATTATACCAACAGACACGCAAATAACAAACACGCAAGTATTACTTGGTGGCAATGCCGAAAAGCGCTTAGTTACCACTTGTATGATTTTACTTATTTCGTTAACGATAACTTTATCGCTTATCCTTATCGAAAGAAAATTACTCTTTAAAAAAGACTAAAAGAACGATTTTTACAATCGTTCTTTTTTTGTGAAATTCGGCAATCACAATAACTGATATGTCCCCTTTATTATTGATTTTTATGAACTTCGGCTATCAAATATAGATATTTTACATACCTATAATAGTATGATATAATTTTATCGTAAAAGAAAATGGAGCAAATTATGGGTATTTTAGTTAACGCATTTTCTATATCAATAAGCATACTGATTGGCAGTTTATTGAAGAAGAAAATTAAATTTAAAATTAATACATACTTAGCAATAGCAGTTATCATAATTAGCCTACTTGGTTTTTTAGAAAATATCTTTATGATATCCGACGGCAGACTGCTTAGCAGTAATATGTTAATAGTGATATTTTCATTAGTAATCGGTTCATGCCTTGGCGATTTTTTAAAGATAGAAGACAAGATAAACGATTTTGTTAAAATTAAAGGCAATAATCAAAACGGATTGCTTGACGCTATATTTTTATTTGGAATAGGCGGACTTCAAATTAGTGGCCCGATACTTATGGCAGTTAACGGCGACAACTCACAATTATATTTAAAAGCAATGGTTGACTTCCCTTTAGGGTTATTAATTGGCGCAAATTACGGTAAGATAGCAAGTTTATCATCTATTCCCGTTGCTATATTACAATGCGCTATTGCAATAATTGCTTATTTTGCAGGTAGCCTTATATCACAACCAATGCTAATGAGTTTATGTTCAATGGGTTTTGTAATTTTATTCTTTACTGGATATAATATGTTAAGCACAAAAGAACAAAAAATAAAAAATACCAATATGGTACCAAGCGTACTTTTAGTAATAATGTTTCATGCAATAAAAGGATTAATAATATGACACTACAACAATGTAAATACGTTTTAAAAATTAAAGAAGTAGGAACTTTTAGCGAGGCTGCAAATCAATTATTTGTGGCGCAATCGGGATTATCAAGCAGTATTAAACAACTTGAAGAAGAACTAAAAATAAAAATATTTGAAAGGTCTAAAAACGGTGTTTCCTTAACTTGTGAAGGTGCGGAATTCGTTAGATACGCCGAACAACTCGTAGCGCAAGCGGAATTTATAGCAGATAGGTACGAATCGGAAAATCAAAACGATAGGCTTTATATTTCAACACAACACTACGATTTTATAGCCGACGTGTTTTGCAGATTCGTTGACGAGTGCAAACATAACCGCTATGACGTATCTCTTCAAGAAAAAAAGACTCACGAAGTTATCCACGACGTAGAAATTGCCTTGTGTGACGTAGGTATTATAGCAATAAAAAACAAAGACTTTGACGTTATGATGAGATACCTTCAAACAAAAGATATTAAATTCGTTGAATTATTAAGAACCCCACCGCATTTATTTGTAAAATCCACCCACGAACTTGCAAATAAAAAAAGCATTTGCTACGATGAAATTCAAGACTACCCTTACGTTTCATACGAACAAGGCAAATACAATAACTCTTCCCTATTTACCGAAGAAATGGTAACTGACGTTTCAAGTAATAAGCGAATAATTATAAGCGACCGTGCAACCTTAATGAACGTATTATTAAAGACCGACTGTTATACAATAGGTACAGGTATAATGCCGTCTGACCTTAACGAAGGTAAAATAGTTAGCATACCTATAATAACCGATGAAATTTACATTGTTGGCTATATCACGAAGAAAAATAGCGTAAATACAAAAATGGCAAATCAATTTATTGATATTTTAAACTCATATAGCATTGAACTTATGAAAAACAACTAAACAAAAAAAACGGAAAGTTTAATTACTTTCCGTTTTTCTTATTTTATGAAATAATCTTCTAAACACGTTTAAAATTCTTCTTGTAAACAAGCATCTACCCCAGAACGTACGATAGATTTTATATTTAAACGATTTATTAAAATCTATGTATTTTTCCCCTTTAAAATAGCCCGTGCAAACGCCTAAAATTTGATTTTCTTTTACGTTTGGCTCTAATACGTAGTGATTATCCCCACAAAAGGTAAAAACGCCGTTTTTAACCCTCATTACCCTGTGTAATATATATTCGCCGTTGTCACGCTTATATAAGGCTATATCCCCCTTTTTAAGCGGTTTTACAATCTTTTCAACGTAGACCCTATCCCTACCGCTTTTAAGGAGTGGCGTCATGCTTGTACCCTTAAAACCGTATACAACAAAGCCGTTTTGTAAAAGACCTTCTTCTATAGTTATATTATTCATCAATAGCCCCTATCTTTTTAAGCTCGCTAATAACGTTGTCTACGTCCTTTTCAACAATATCTTTCGGCGCGCCTTCATATTCTTTTAAAATAGCCGAAACGATATCTTGTTTTTCCGCACCCTTTTCAAGCATTTTCCAAATGAAAATACCCGTTTCGTTTAATTGGATATATCCGTTTAAATTAGTTGAACTATTAGCGCAAATAACAACGCCAACAGCATTATCGTTACCAATTAAGTTTTCTCTTAAGATAAAACCTGATTTAATTTTCATAAAATCCTCACTTAGATAAAATATTGTTAAAAGAACACTCTGCTGCAGAAATATCTTTATTGCAAGTTAACTTATAAAGTTTTGCACCCTTTAACAGTTTAGAAAAATATTCAAGCAACAAGCCCGAATTGTTTAAATCCTTAGATTTATAAGACTGTGCAAAAAGCATCGGTAACATTTCAACTTCGCTAACTTCTACTACACAATTATCCCTGCCCCTTTCAAGTTTAATAATCCCTTTTAAAGGCGCACTTATATTATTACCGCGTAAATGCTTACCACACCAAGGGTTGCCGTAAACGACAATCTCCCCAGTTTTTTCAAACTTAATGGTAGGTTTATCATCGTTTATAAACTCAACTTTATCCCCCAATAACTCTTTAAGTAATAAGGTATGCGTTGATTTACCAGTACCGCTTGTAGCGGTAAAAAGATAGGCACCGCCGTTATACTTAATAGCAGATGCGTGAAATACAAGTGCATCGTACTTAGCATAGCAAATTTCAGCGTATTTTCTTAAAATACAACTCGTTTCAATAATAGCAGGCTCGTTAGTTTCGGCAAGGGTTAATTCATACGCCTTATCTTCTTCGGTTATAGAAATATATTCGTTAACGGCATCGCTACCAGTATATACGTAAGGCTCAAAAATAACGTCGGTTAACTTGTAATTATATTCTATTTCTAAAATTATACCGGAAACCTTAAAAACCTTTTTCATACAACCCCTAAAAATTAAAGCATAGCCAAATAATAACGGCTATGCTTATTATAAATCTCATTGAAGTAATTGTCAAGTTAAAATTCCTTTAACCAGTTACACACTTTCACGGGCAATATCAATTTCCCTATCAATATCAAACTCTTTATCAATGTCAAAATTATCAAAAGAATCATAGGCTGCAAGTTTAGATATAGAAACTTCATACGCAGTCATCGTTTTAATTTCCGTATCGCTCAACTTCTTTTGATACTCGCGGGATTGTATTCTGCCAGACAAAGCAACCCTTTCGCCAACGGATAAGTTTTTAACAAATCTTGCATTTCTACCCCAAGCAATGCAAGGTATATAATCGCTTTTATTATACGCCCTATTAACGGCAATTAATACGTCGGCAATCTCCCTATTAAAAGGCGTTGTTCTATAAATTGGCGGTTTGCAAATATAGCCCGATAGAACGATATTATTAGGATTTGTTGAATAATCTTCTTCTAAAATCTCCCTTATAAATACCGTTAACATAAGTTTAGATTTTCCATCTACAATCTTATTGTAACTTCTAAACTGACCAAGAGCGTTAAGCAAGCTACCCACCTTTATATTTCTGCTTTCAATTAATCTTTCGGAAATCGTAACGGGTAAAATATCCGCCTGCCCTGACAAACGTTTTACTAATATATCCATTTCGTAAAAGCCTTCGCCATACATCTCGTGTGAAAATCTTGCCTCTGTTACTATCTCACCCTTGAGATATACTTTGTTGTTTTGCTTAATTTCGTTTATCATATAACCTCCATTGTTAATCGTTAATTTTTAATACCTTTTAATTTTTATTTAGCCTTTGACAACCAAAATTATCAACGTAATAATTTTCCTTGTAAATAAGTTCGCTAATCTTTACAAACTCATACCCCTTTTGCTGTAAATTTGATAATATGTACGGCAAGGCTTTATGGGTGTTTTCCCCGTTGTTATGACACAAAATTATCGAACCGCTTTTTGTTTTAGTTATAACCCTATTGGTAATTTGGCTAACTGATAAATCCTTCCAATCAAGGCTATCAACGTCCCATTGAATAGTGTATAGTTTTAAACTATCCGCAACGGAAATAACTTCGTTGTCATAATCGCCGTAAGGCGGTCTAAACAAGTTAACGGGCACGTTTGTTAAAGAAGTTATAGCATTTATAGATAGAGTTAATTCTTCATTTATTTTTTCATTAGAAAGTTTACTCATATTGGGGTGAGTTGTTGAGTGCGTGCCAATTTCGTGCCCCATCTCGACAATCTTTTTAACTTTATCGGGATATTTATCCACCCAAAACTTAACTACGAAAAAAGTGCATTTAACGTTGTATTCATTAAGCGTATCAAGTAAACTATCCGTGTAATCGGCACCGTAAGCACAGTCAAAAGAAATTGAAATTTTATTATCCGACCTATCAACCGAATATATAGGCAGTTTTCTTTTAGTGCCATTAAAGTAAACGCTTGCGCTATCAGTTTTATTTAACGTTATAGAAAACACAAGCAATAAAGCCAAACTTAAAACGAATATAATTTTAGAATTTCTATTAAAATTCATAAACTTTAACTAACCCCTTAATTTTACAAAATTAATATGAAAATTTTATGAAATATTTTGTCAAATAAACAAAACTTTTGTCATATTATTCTATTCGTAAGATTTAATAAATATTCACGCAACAAAAAAAGATGCAACCTTGCGATTGCATCTTTTATTTTTAAATGATTTTATAACATATTAAAGGTAATAAAAACGGAAACTGCAGTAACGATAGCAAGTAAGCCGTTAATTATAATCATTAAAAATTTAGATTTACCCTTTTTTTCATACATATTATTCATAACTTACCTCCTATCCTCTTAGTTTTTCTTACCACCTAAAAGGTCTTGCCAATAGTATTCTTTTAAAACACTTCTCAATGCTTCGCTATCGGCGTATCTTGTAATTTTACCACCCCTTGCAATTGAGATAATACCCGTTTCTTCAGAAACGATAAGAGCGGTAACGTTAAGCATTTCAGTAACACCTATACCTGCCCTATGGCGAGTACCTAATTCTTTAGGTAAATCGGTTTCTTGAGAAAGTGGTAAAAAGCAACCTGCGGCTTGTATTTTATCATTTTGAATAATTACTGCACCGTCGTGAAGGGGTGTTTTAGGTGAGAAAATACTTTCAATAAGCGCAGAAGAAATATCAGAGTCAAGTTTTACACCACTATCAATGATACTTCCAGGGATTTTAGTATTTGATAAAACTATAATAGCACCAACGTCGTTTTTAGACATATTAAGCATTGCTTTTATAATTTCGTTAATGTAGTTAGAAACGTTTTTAGAGTTGTTTTTAATTGCGTTAGCAACGTCACCAGTTACTATTTTAGTATTTTTTCTATTCCAAACGCTACGCTTAATTTCAGTTGAGAACATAACGATTATGCAAACGACGAAAGAAAGCAATAAAATCATATATTCAACCCTACTAATTTTAAGGGATATAGAAATCGCACCAAGAAGTATAGCGTAAATTAAAAACACTATGGTAATTTTATAAGCGTTGTTTTTATCTAAAAGGTAATACAAAAAGAAAAACGCAACAACTAAAAGACCAAGAAAAATACCACTTTGAACGGACATCTTGGTAAATATAGGAATTATATTGTCGCTTAGATAGTTAATAAACTTATCCATAATATCTCCTTATTTTAATAGCGAATTATATATAGAGTTCCAAAAAGCATCATCTTCAGGGATATCCCCCCTTTTAAATGCTGAATCGTAATAAGCAAACTTATCACAAATTTCTTTAAGTCTTTTTACTTTGAAATTCTTTGCTTGATTTTTTAAAACGAAAATCGCCTTTGGGTTTCTAACGTTTAAACTTTCTGCAAGTTCGCTTTCGCTAAGCGAGGATATAGAAACGTGCAAAAGTTTTCTAAAATGATAGTAAACGTTAGCAAATACTTGATATTTGTTAGAGTTTTTAGAAAGCATATCCTTAAGCATAGAAAGAACCTTTTCGGTATCCCCTTTGCCTATAGCATCAGTTAAAGCAAAAACGTTATAATCGGTATCTTTGGTGCATACCGTTTCAACGTCACTTTCTCCAATTTGACCGCCGTTACCAACGTAACAAACAAGTTTGTTAAGTTCACCACTAATTTTGGTCATATCCCCGTTAGAATAGTCTATAAGCAAGTTTATTGCATCTCTATCAACAATAACCTCACTCTTTTTAGCCTCCGCCCTAACCCAGCGGGCTATAACTTCATCATCTAACCTTGAACAATCAACAACCGTTACCGTTTCTAACTTTTTAAGGTTTAAACAGGCATCTTGGTTTAAAATTATAAGAATAGAAGTGTCAATCGGCTCGTTAAAAACCGATTTAAGCATTTTTGATTTTAATTCTTGTGCCGTTGGATAATATTCACGCAAAACTACAAAACGGTAGTCACCCATAAACGGATAACTTTGCACGGCGGTAAACAAAATCTCAGCATCTTGTTTTACTTCTTCACAATTTAAATTACTTAAATTGAAATCAGGTTCTTGCAAGAAGGCCTCTTTTAATAGCCTAAGTGAAGATTCCCTTAAAAAAGCATCTTCGCCTTCAATTAAATATATGGGCTTTGCGCCGTTTGATAAACTGCTTTTTAACTGTTCGAACTTCACAACTTATTCTCCGCTATTATTTTAGCATTTTTATTACAAAAAATCAAGATAAATTCCTTATATTTATTACAATAAACGACAAAATAAAGATAAACCACCCTAAATTTTGGGCTATTTTTTTAGTTTTTAAAGGTAAATTTATTTCCCTTAAGTATAAAATTAAAATTAAATAATATAAAATTATTAACTTGCCAAAAGTTACGCCACGAATTATAAATGCTAAATAGTTTATAGAGTTTATAAACCAAGTTAAAGCAGTTAAAACGATATTTGGTATAACGCATAAAAATGCAAGATAATCTGAAATTAAAATTCCCAGAGCGGCAATGAAATTGAATATGAATACAAAACCAATTATTGGTACTATAATCAAATTAAATAACATCGCAAAGGCAGAGGTATAACCAAAATAATTTAAAACTATCGGTGTTGCACCAACAAATGCCGACGTGCTTGGCGCCAACACTTTAGCAACTTTATTCGGAAATATTTTACTTAGCCCACCTTCGATAGGCTTTGTTAACAATATAAGGGATAAATAGGTAACGTAGGAAAGTATAAAACCCACGCCATACAACCTAAACGGATTGATAAATAAGTTTATTATCGCACTTAGCCCAACAGCCGAAAGCCTATCCCCTTTAGCGCCAATAATTTCAAGCAAGGATATTGCCGTTAAAATTACAAAGGCACGCATGCACGATGAGGTAAATCCGCAAAAATAAACGTATAAAAACAATACAATAACCGTAATTATGCGATTAATTTTTACCTTTACCTTCAAAAACTTTAATAATCTTGAAATTAATAAATATAAAAAGCCTACGTGTAAGCCGGATACGGCAAACACGTGCGAAATTCCTGAATAATTAAAACCGCTTAATACGTTTGAGTCGACGTACGCGGTATCGCCCGTAAGTAACGCATACGAAAAACCGTAATTTTCAGGCATATACTTTTTAAGTTTTATTAAAATACTTCTTTTAAGTGAAGAAATTACACTTGCATTTTCATCAAAATAGGAAAAGTCTTTAATATAATTAGCACGATAATATTCTTTATTAATTAAAGTATTGTAATTAATTTTACCGTCACTATCAAAATATGAAATTTTGGATATTTCGGCAACAAAACCAACTTTATTTCCTAAATATAAATTATAAGTAGTATCAACGTCAAATATAACTTTATTGACCTTGCCGTTAATTTCACCCCTTGCTACAACCCTATAATAATTATCAACTTCCCCTTCTTTAAAAGCCTTTATCTCAACGATTTCCCCGTTAAAACTCGTAATGCCGTTAAAATTTTCATTTTGATATTCTGCTTTTAAGTTAAATACTGAAAAGACGGAAAACACAACGAGTAATATTGATAAGATTAAAGTTATATAGTAAACCTTCTTTTTATAGTATATTGCAATAACAGTTGCTATTAAAAGTATTGTCAAAAATACCGCTAATGCAAACAAAACGATATTATTGCTATACCTTAACGATAAAGATGAAAGAAGTATTCCAACGATAAACACAGAGGCCAACGCAAGCAAAGGTCTAAAGTTAAAAAGTTTTCTTTTGTAGTCCATTAATTTTACACCTTGTAGGTCTTATTCTCTATAGCAACACTTGATAGTTTAGAATATTTATTAATTTCTAAAGTAACGTCATCATCATTATAGTTATAAGAAATATGAGAAACGATAGTTTTTGTTTGATATTTATTTGCTATTTCGCAAACTTGTTTTATAGACATATGCGGTTTAGCATCTGAAAAATCTTCCTCTAAAAAACAGCCGTCGGCAACTATTAAGTCAGCACCTTTTACAAGGTTATCGATATCCCCTGCAATAGTAGTATCGCCAGTATAAGCAAGCGTTTTACCGTTTGCGGTAATTTTAATGCCGTGCGAAATAGCGGGGTGCACCATTTTGTAAAATGAAAAGGTAAAATCGCCGTCAGTATAAGTTTCACCTACTTTTATGTCAATCACGTTAAAGGCGGAATTTGATTTTATAAGATTATATAAATCCGACCCATCATTATAGGCGTAAAGATTGATTTTTTCACCCTTATTTAAGAAGTTTATAGCATAAGAAAGCACGCCAAAATCACCAACGTGGTCAAAGTGCATATGAGATAAAAATACAAACTTTAATTTACCAAGTGAAATTTTTTCAAGTAGTTTTGCAACACTTCCAGAGCCCAAGTCTAAAACGCAGGCTTGACTATCACTTTCAACAAGGTAAGACGAAGTTGATTTTCCGCCGTTTATAGCAAACGGACCATATTTACCTAAAACTGTAAAATTCATAATTGCTCCTATAAATAATTGACTTAAAATAACGTATAATATATACTATAATTACACCTGCGGTGTACGAGGCGGGGATTTCTTTTATCCACAACAAAATTTAGGGATTTCTTGTTCTTTTTTATTATGCGTATTCCGCGAATAGCGTTTATCCTATTCATTAGTACGGGAAGTCAAAAATAAAAGACGGATTTTACCCACCTCTTCTATAAAGGGGTTTAAAACTTCTCAAAGCACGGCACATGCGGGTTTAAATTTAAAATATAAGGCTTTATCTTTATGGTAAAGTCTTTTTTTTCGCTCTATTAACATACTTTAAAAAAAGACTTACGGTACTCCCGTAAGTCTTAATTTTTTATTTCGCGTATTCTACACTACGAGATTCTCTTATAACGTTTACCTTGATTTGACCAGGGTATTCCATAGTAGTTTCAATCTTTTTAGCGATGTCTTTAGCAAGGAATAATGCTTGGCTATCATCAATTTGTTCAGGTTTAACGATAACCCTAACTTCTCTACCCGCTTGAATAGCATACGCTTTTTCAACGCCTTTAAATTCGCCGGCAATATCTTCAAGTTGCTCTAAACGTTTAGCGTAGTTAGACTCAATCTCTTTACGAGCGCCAGGTCTAACACCAGAAATAGCGTCTGCAGCTTGTACTAAAACTGCCTCGATGCATCTTGGTTCAACGTCGCCGTGGTGTGATTCGATACAGTTGATAACGAATTTATTTTCTTTATATTTTTTAGCAAGTTCAACACCTAAGTTGATGTGAGTGCCTTCATTTTCAAAGTCAACGGCCTTACCGATATCGTGAAGTAAACCACCGCGTTTAGCAAGGTTCACGTCTACACCGAGTTCTTGAGCCATTAAGCCTGCAATATGTGCAACTTCAAGTGAGTGTTGTAATACGTTTTGACCATAACTTGTTCTAAATTTAAGTTTACCTAAAATTTTGATAAGTTCTGGGTGTACACCGTATAAACCCATTTCAAATACGGCACTTTCGCCGGCTTCTTTAATGATAACGTCAAGTTCTTTTTTAACTTTTTCAACCGTTTCTTCAATACGTGTAGGTTGAATTCTACCATCGGCAATAAGTTTTTCAAGTGCACGACGTGCAACTTCACGTCTCACAGGGTCAAAGCCCGATGCAACTACTACTTCAGGAGTATCGTCGATAATAAGCCTAATACCAGTTGCGTTTTCAAGGGCGGTAATGTTTCTACCTTCCCTACCAATTAAACGTGCTTTCATATCGTCGTTAGGGATAGAAATTGTAGTAACTGTAAGTTCGTTACTTTGGTCTACCGCACAACGTTGAATTGCTAAACTGATAATTTCTTTAGCCTTTTTATCAGCCTCTTCTTTTGCTTGAGATTCGGCGTTTCTAACGTAAAGTGACGCTTCCTTTCTTGCATCGTCCTTAACTTCTTCGATAATCATCGTTTTAGCTTCGTCTTGAGTAAGTTGAGCAACTTTTTCAAGTTCTTGAACGAATAATTCGTGTTGAGTTTCAAGTTTTTGCATTAAGTTATCAGCCTCAACGTGTTTTGCCTCTAACGATTTTGCTAAACTTTCAACTTCTTCATTACGCTTTAATAAACTTGCGTCTTTCTTGTTAAGGATTTCGTCTTTTTGGTTTAAGCGTTGCTCCATTTTTAAAAGCTCGGCTCTTTTTTCACGAGATTCTTTTTCAAACTCGCTTCTAAGTTTATGTTCCTGTTCTTTTGCTTCAACAATAGCCTCTTTTTTAAGAGTTTTACATTCATTTATCGCGTCAGCTTTAATTTTTTCAGCTTCTTTTTTCGCGCTTGTAACTTTAATTAGACCTAAAACCGATACTATTACACCAACAATGCATAAAGCAATGCCGATGGCAATACCAATCGTAGCCATGTCAACTGCAAGTAACAGGAAGGTTGCATTTTGTAACATTTGCGTTACCTCCTGTAAAAAAATTTAAGTAAAGTGAATTATAATTTATCAAAAATTATAAACAATATCCCATTACACAATATATTGTATATCAATACTTTTAAATTGTCAATATATATTTAATAATTATTTATAATATATTTATATAATGTTAAAATAAAAAACTCGACTGCATAAGCCGAGTTTTAATTATTTAGTAAAAGTTAAGGTGAAAATTTTTTATAAATTTTACCAAATTGTAGGCACGCCGTTAACGTAATGCCAATAATTTCCACCGTCAGATGGTAAGTCAGCCCTATCTTCAACGTAATAATAACGATAACCATAATTAAAGTTACTATTACCTGTTGAAACTATAGAAATTCTATCCCAATCGTCAAAATTGCCTTCGTAAAATACTTTTAAGTAGTTATCTTCGTTAAACACGTTATATCCTACACTTTCTAAAGTTTTTGGCACAGTTAAAACTTCAAGGTTAACACAAGATGAAAAAGTAGAAGGATTAAAAGTTTTAACTTTACAGTTTTTACCTAAATAAACGTTTTTAAGGTTAGTACAATAATTGAAAGCACCCGCACCGATAGTTTCTAATTGCACGTTATCTGCAACAGTTACGCTTGTAATAGATTTACAGCCTGCAAATACGAAAGAGCCTATTTTCGTACCTTTAGTTACGTTTACTTTAGTTACAATTTGATTGTTTATATATAAATTTTGAGCATAGAAAACGGGATTAGAATAACCGCCTTCAAAATCAATTTTAATCCAATCATTTATATCGCCATTATATTTAACCTTATTTATTCTTTCACAGTTTTGGAAAGAAATACTGCCGGAATATTTTAATTTACTTCCTTGGCTAAATTCTACGGTAGTAAGATTTCTACAATCTTTAAAAGCCTCTTCGGAAATTACTAAAACAGAGTTAGGAATAACTATAGAATTGAAATTAGTAAGCCCTGAAAAAGCCGATTTAGCTATAATTGCCGTACCTTGTTGTATAGTGTAACTTGACTGAGAAGTATTAGTTACTTTCATAAGAACGTAGTAAGGATTTGAGTTTGCTTTTAAATATTTAATTCCGTTAACGGTTGTATAAGCCGATTCGTGGCAGGTTGCAAAGTTATTCCCTAACGAAGTGATACCTTCAGATAAGGTAATATCTTTAATTTGCGTACAATTATAAAAAGCACTATCTTGAATTGTCGTTATTTTTGAATTTTCTTTTATTGTAAGATTTTCAAGTTTAGAACAGTTAGCGAAGGTAAACCTTTGAATAAATAACAATTGGCTATTATCAAAAGTAACAGACTCAAGCGAAGAGCAATCACTAAACGCATATTCGCTTAAAACTTCTAACTTTTCAGGCAATACAATAGTGCGAAGTGAAGTACAATGTTGAAATGCGTATGTAGATATTTCTTTTAAAGAGTTAGGCAAATTAATCTCTTCAATAGCTGAGCATCTAAAGAAGGCGTAAGTGCTTATTTTTTCTACACCTTCAGGCAACTCAATCTTATTTAAAGAAGTACAACCGTAAAAGGCAGAGTAATCTAAATACTTCATTGTTTCAGGAAGTACAACAGTTGTTATATTTGTATTATTTTTAAAGGTGTTAGAATAAACCCTAACAACGGGCACTCCTTCATAATATGGCATTATGTTAACAGTTTTAGAAGAGCCGTAATAACCGTAAACCTCCGCCTCAGAACCGTCATAATTTAACCTGTATTGTAAACCTTCAGTTAAGCCTGAAATACAGCCACAAACGGTACAGTAACCAGAATTGTCAAAAGTATGTTCGCCGTAATCTTTTTTAACGTCACAACCACAAAGAACTTCCTTGTAGTGATGCGTAGAATCATACGACCAACTGCTTGAACTAATATGCTCACCCAATTCGCCATACTCCCCAAAACAAGTTGAGCATACTGCCTTTACGCTACAAGTAGCCGTACCGCCACTACAATCTTCAATAATTTTATGCGAGTTATCGTTTTCGCAAATTTTAGCATGCGTACCGACACCGATTGACACCCAATCACCGTAATCGTGACCAATCGCTTGAACTTCACTTGCAGTTTCGGTATAACCGCAATTACAAGTAAAAAGCGTATAACCGTTAACTTCACAAGTAGGAGCAACAACTTGCTTGCTTAACTGATGTTCGTGAGGGGTTGAACCACAATCGCAACCAAAAGCAAAAATACAAACGCTTAAGGTTAATATTACTGTCAACACTTTCAAAATTGTAGATTTACACATATAAAATCTCCTATTATTAAAAAGCGGAAAAGCGACTTAAAATTAAGTCGCTTTACTTTTAATTTTTAGAATTAATTTTTTCATCAAAGGCTTGTCTTACTTTCATTTCAATTTCCTTCATAAATTCAGGATTGTTTCTTAAGTATTCCCTTGCCTTTTCTTTACCGTTAGCAAATTTATCACCGTTATAGCTAAACCAAGCACCTGATTTTTCTAAGATGTTAAACTCAACACCAAGGTCAATTACGCAACCTTCTTGAGAAACGCCTTCGCCGTAAATCATATCAAACTCAGCCGTTTTGAACGGAGGAGCAACCTTGTTTTTAACGATTTTTGCTTTAGTTCTGTTACCAATTAAACCTTCACTATCTTTGATAGCATCGGCTTTTCTAACGTCAATTCTGATACTTGCATAGAATTTAAGTGCTTTACCGCCCGGTGTAGTTTCAGGGCTACCAAACATAACGCCAACCTTTTCACGAAGTTGGTTGATAAAGATTACGCAAGTTTTTGATTTATTAGTGATACCCGTAAGTTTTCTAAGCGCTTGCGACATAAGTCTTGCTTGTAAACCAACGTGTTGGTCACCCATTTCGCCTTCAATTTCCGCCTTTGGTGTAAGCGCAGCAACCGAGTCCACAATTAAAACGTCAACCGCACCACTTCTTACTAAACTTTCAGTTATATCAAGTGCTTGCTCGCCCGTGTCTGGTTGAGAAACGTATAAATCTTCTAAATTAACGCCAAGTTTAGCAGCATAAGTTGGGTCTAAAGCGTGTTCAGCATCGATAAACGCAGCAATACCACCCTTCTTTTGAGTTTCAGCAATAACGTGAAGTGCAACGGTTGTTTTACCTGAAGATTCAGGGCCGTAAATTTCAATAATTCTTCCCCTCGGAACACCGCCAACACCTAAGGCTAAGTCTAATGCTAAACAGCCTGTTGGCAATACTTCAATATTAGTATCTGCAGCGCCTGCACCAAGTTTCATAATTGCGCCTTTACCATATTGTTTTTCAATTTGACTAAGCACTTGCTCTAACGCTTTTTGTTTTTCATCCATAATTAATATCCTCGCTAAATATTTTTTATAAGTTAAACTTGCCGTCTTTTAGCGCTTTTATCGCTAAAAACATTGCAATCTTTACACCTTTATTGATAATTTCTTCTCTATTCCCTTTAAGTTTGTACTTGTAAACCGCAGTTTTATCACGCGTGGAAATACCAAAGTAGCAAAGCCCTACAGGAAAACCCGAATTATCCGAATTCGGCCCCGCAATGCCCGTAGTAGATACGGCTATATCGGCATCGCTATCAACTAAAAGCCCGCTTGCCATTTCACGCGCAACGTCTTCACTTACGGGATAACATCTTTTTAAAGTGCTTTCCAAAACACCTAAGCGCTTGTGCTTAGATTCTTCAGTATAACAAACTATACCTTCGTATAAAACCCTGCTTGCGCCCGGAATTTTAGTTATAGTAGAAGATAAAAGCCCACCCGTAAAAGATTCCGCAAAAGAAATTTTAATACCTCTAAGGTTTAAAATAGAAAATAGTTGAGTTTTTAAATCAACGTCAGTTTCGGCAAAAATACTACCGCCAAAACTTTCAATAAAACCTTTGTAAAATCTATCCCTTTCTAAGATAGAAAGCGAATCTAAATCGTATTCAACTTTAATTTCATCATCGTAAAACGAAACGTTTGCAACGTTTGGGAACCCTGTTATAAATTCTTTAAGTTTATTTAGATTGGCGTTAAATAGTTTAAAAACGCCTTTATGTTCAATCATTATTTAAACACTTCCCTATTTTTGATAAGATAAACAATACCTGAATATATCGTTAAAATTACCGAAATTAAGTAAAGAACAACACCTGCGTAATAAACAATGGTAAATTGTGCGGAAATTAAAAGGGCTAAAATTGCAAAGTCAGTAACAAAAGTTTTAATTTTGCCTACCTTTTCCGCAGCTAATACTAAGCCTTTACCTGCAGCAATCATACGCATAACGCTAACCGTCATTTCCCTTGCAACGATAAACGAAACGCCTACACCACCTATAATTTTACCGAAAACTAAGTTTTCATAACCTAAAATGAAAGGTTCGGTAATAATTACTACAAGTGCTGCTAAAACTAAAATTTTATCGGCAATAGGGTCTAAGAATTTACCTAAATCAGTAACTAAGTTATACTTTCTTGCAATGTAGCCGTCTAAAAAATCAGTAAAGGCGGAAATTGCAAAAATTCCTGCTGCGATAAGGTAATTGTAAGGAATTGCAGGTATGTAAAACACCGCTATCATTATAGGAATTAATATTATTCGTAAAATCGAAAGTTTATTAGGTAAGTTCATCTTGCACCCTCCCGTATAAATCGTATTCATCAGTTTGTTCAATCACAACGTTATAAAATTCGCCTTGATTGATATCGCCGTCGTAATCAAAATAAACCCTACCATCTATATCAGGTGCGTTAAAGTACGCCCTACCATAAAAAGATTGTTTATCGTAATCAATGCCGTCACAAATTACTTTTAAAGTTTTACCAACGTACGATTGTAAATTATCATACGAAATTTCACTTTGAATTTTATAAAGTTCTTTAACGCGTTTTTCTTTAATCTTTTTAGGAAGATGACCGTCAAGTTTATGTGACGGAGTATCCTTTTCCCTTGAATATGCAAAGAAACCGCAGTTTGTAAATTTTGCTTTTTTGATAAAGTCTTTTAAAACTTCATAATCTTCTTCACTTTCGCCAGGGAAACCTACTATAAACGTAGACCTAAGCGCCAAGCCTTGAATTTCACTTTTAAGCCTCACTATAAGGTTTAAATAGTCTTCGCCCGTACCTTTTCTGTTCATGCGTTTTAACACGGGATTTGAGGCGTGTTGAAGTGGAATATCCAAGTATTTAATAACCTTATCATTGTTTTTTACTTCGCTGATAAGTTCATCGGTAACCATATCGGGATAGCAATATAAAAGCCTAATACTGCCAACCTCATCAAGTTTTGTGAGTTCCCTTATAAGTTCAACGATATGAGATTTACCGTCAAAATCCACGCCGTAACGGGTAACGTCTTGCGCAACGAGAATAACTTCTTCAGCATAGCCAAGCCCCTTTACTTCATCAATTAAGTCACTAATTGGCGTAGAGCGATATTTACCCCTAATTGACGGAATTAAGCAATAAGTACATTTATTGTTGCATCCGTCTGCTATTTTAAGGTAATAATAATGACAAGGGGTTGTCAAAATTCTTTTTTTTGTTTCAAAATTTTTATTTTTATGTACGAAGTTTACCCTTTCGCCATTATAAGCACGTTCTAACCCCTCAAATAAAAGGTCGTAGTCGAGTATACCCATAAACAAGTCTACTTCGGTAAAATCTTCAAACAAGTCACCAACGTATCTTTCAGGTAAGCAACCGGTAAGCACGATTTTCTCTAAGTTTTTAGAGCGGAGTTCATTACACTCCAAAACGGTATCGATTGCCTCCTTCCTTGCACTTTCTAAAAAAGCACAAGAGTTGATTATAATAACGTTAGCATCTTCTATATCGTTAGTGATAATTGCCCTATCACCTATTAATCCGAGTATTTTTTCGGAATCAACTCTATTTTTATCACAGCCTAAAGATATAAGCCCTATTTTTTTATTTTTAACCATTGTTTCCAAACTTTTCCTCAAATTCTTCTTTAGGTAATATCATTTGTTTTTTGCCGGCGATAGAGTTAGGTGTAACGTAGCCGTTATCTACAAGCCAGTTTACAATTCTTGCCGCCCTTGGATAGCCGATTGCAAGTTTAGTTTGTACTGCCGAAATAGAAAGTCCGCCGTAATCGTAACCCATACGCATTGCGTTAACTGCAAGTGGGTCCATAGCATTTGCGTTAGTAGGCATTGCACCGCCACCCATTAAATCGGTGGTATTTTCTTGCGGTTGACTGCTTGCCGTAACGTTTGCTAAGATTTTAGACCAACTGTTATAGTCGAAATAACATTCGTTATGCTCTTTAACGTAATCGACAATTTCAGCAATTTCATCATCTGAAACGTAGGCACCCATAAACCTATCGTAATCGTACATACCGTCGGTTTTGTAAAGGCCGTCACCACTACCTAAAAGGGTTTCGGCACCAACTTTGCCCATACATACCCTTGAGTCAACGTCGCTGGCAACCTTGAACACGATACGAGCAGGAAGGTTTGCCTTAATAGGACCTTCCATGATATCAACAGACGGTCTTTGCGTTGCAAGTATCAAGTGGATACCCGCCGCCCTTGCCTCGGCAACAAGTGCACAAATTCTTTCGTTTGCGCCGTTTTTATCCTTAAGCATTATGCTTGCAAACTCGTCGATAATTAAAAGAATTTTAGGCATAATCTTTTCGCCGTTCATACGGGCTTTTCTATTGTACGCCTCTAAATTCTTAACTTTGTAGTTTGTAAACACGCTATAACGCCTTGACATTTCTTCATAAACCCAGTTAAGCGTTGCCGTTGTTAAAGCGATATCGCCGTTGTTTACAATGGTACCAAAGTAAAGGTGTGGAAGATTTTCGTAGAACTTAAATTCAACCTTTTTAGGGTCGATAATGATAATCCTTAATTCTTCAGGACTATACTTCATAAGTAAACTTACAATCAAGGTGTTTAAGCATACACTTTTACCAGACCTTGTAGCACCCGCAATTAAAAGGTGTGGCATTTGCGTTACGTCAAGGCAAACAGGCTCGCCTACAACGTTTTTACCTAACGCAAAGGTTAACGCATCGCCATCAACGTTTTTAAAGTTGTTTGAAGTTATAAGGTCCCTTAACATAACCGACTCTTTAGAGCGGTTTGCAACTTCAAAGCCAACGTAAGAAGTGCCTGGTACTGGCGCAATCATACGGATAGGTGTTTTAGCAGCAATACGAAGGTTAATATCTTTATAACGTTTAGTTATTGCCTCCATTGAAATTTGCTTAGGAACTTCAACGTCAAAACGCGAGATTGTAGGACCGCGTAAAACCCTTGCAATTTGGGTATTTACACCAAAGTTATCTAAAGTTTCTAAAATCTTATTAGAAATTTCCGCTTTAAAGATTTCGTATTCGTAATCGTTATCAACCTTTTCACTTGGTTTAAGAAGTGTAATAGGCGGTGCCTTGTACTTATAATTTAACGGCATATTTTCAAAAAGTTTTTTGCCGTATTCACTTAAGCCGTTGTCAATTGGTTTTGAAGAATTATCACTAAAATCATTATCGATAGTTTGCGAAGAATTATCTGTAAAATCGTAGTTTTGTTCTACGTTTTCTTCTTCGATATCACTTTCATCATCGTTATAATTAAATTCATCTTCGATTGAAGTATTATAGTCGGCAGATGATTCTTCAGTATAACTTACGCTATCGTCTTCAACTTCATCAGACGTATACTTCTCTTTAATCTTACTGAAAAATTCCCTTGCCTTTTTAGTGTCTTCATCGTCATATTGCCCGCGTGAAGAATCAAAAGAATTAAAATCCTTAACGTCTTCTTGAACGTCACTTGACCTATCTTCATAAGTATATGCGTTAAAGTCGTTAATTTTAGGGATATCCCCAGAAACGTTACCACCATTGCCGTTTTGTTGGCGGTTAACACCATCGTCTTGGCGCCTATAACCTAAACCCGTAAAGGAATCGCTAAACTCGTTAGAGTAAGTTTTAGGCATACCGTTTCCATTTCCGTATAAAATACGCATTGCGTCTTCTTTAGACATTGCGTTTGGATTTTGCGGATAACCGATATTTGGTTGATTGTATTGACCGTAACCGTTTGGATTTTGTTGGTATCCTTGAGGGTTTTGACCATTATAATAAGGCTGATTAGGATTATTATAAGGGTTTTGCGAACCGTAGTTAAGTGGTTGACCGCCAAAAATATTAGGGTATCCACCGCTTAACGGAGCGCCGTAAACGTTACTATCTTGACCTTGAGGGTAACCATAGTTAGGTTGTTGCGGATATGGTGCCACGTATTGCGGATTAGGTTGAATTGGTTGTTGAACTTGTGGTTGAGGTTGTGGTTGTATAGGTTGCTCTGGTTGTTCAACGGGGTCGTTTTTATGTTTCTTTTTATATTTCAAGCGGAAATAGATAGCAAAAATCGTTATAACCGAAAGAATAATGATAGTTAAAATGCCACCCAAGTATTTAACAGGAGCAAACACTATAAGTGAAAAAAACGCACCGCCCGACACAACGTTTTGTAAACCGAGCCTGCCACTATTAAACGCATTGTTAACGTATGCGTTTAATTCGGTAGGTTTAGGGTCGTTTGAAATTATAGTCATAATACCGAAGGCTATAAAGACAAGGAAGGTTAAGAAGAAAAAACTTCCCCTTCTTTTAGGGTTAGGTCTTTTGCCAAACAATACTAAAACGCCAACTAATAACAAGGTAAGCAAAAAAGGATATGCGAAATATCCAAAAATACCAAGTATGAAAAATTGTATTTCTTTGCCAATTTCAAAAAGAAATTTTTCACCGAAAAATAAACACAAAAGTAATAAAAGCGCGGTAATAATTACCGTAACGCCAAAAAACTCCGCAGTAAAAAATTTATCTTCTTTTGCCTTGCCTTTAATGCCGTTGTTCACAGTAAACTCCTAAAAATAAATTATATATTTAAGTATAACATAATATAAACTATATTGCAATACTAATTTTAACCTTTTTAAGTTATTTTTAAAAATAAAAAATGCGACTAAGTCGCATTTTTTAGTTGTTGTTTTAATATTTCAAGTATTTTGTCGCCAATTTCTTTCAAATTATCCTCGTCAAGTGGCGATGGCAAGCCGACTTTTTGTAAAAGTTCTAAATATCCGTAGTCAGAACCGTAAGAAATTAACTTGTTGTATTTTTCAAAAGCACCATCGTAATCTTCAAGGGATAAAAGCAAAAATCTAAATGCCGTAATTTGAGCAAAAACGTAATCGATATAATAAAACGGACTTTCAAAAATGTGCATTTGATATTGCCACCTTGTACCCTTTTCAAAGTACGGCATACCCTTTGTTGATAAATACGGGCGGTAAATTTTTTCTAAATTATTCCAAGTATCGTTTCTCTCACTTGGGGTTATATTGTAATTTTTATAAACTTCGTGCTGATAGGCATCTACAAGCGAACCGTACGACAGGAAGGTAAAAGCATCTAAAAGATGCTTAAATTTATATCTTTCCGCTTGGTCGCCAAAGATTGTATCGGCATACTTATAGGCAAAAAACTCCATCGACATAGAGTGCGTTTCGGCTACGTCCATAAATGCTAAACCAAGTTCTTTATCCTTACCATTTTTACTCATTTGATAACTTGCAAAAGCATGACCTGCCTCGTGGGTTAAAACGTCGGCATCGGCGGAAGTTCCGTTAAAATTTGCCAAAATGAAAGGTTGGTTAAACTTAGATAAATCCGTTTCGTATCCACCGCCCCATTTGTTAGGTCTTGAATAACAATCGAAGGCATCGCTATCAAGCATAAACTTATAAAACTTAGAAGTTTCTTCACTCATGCTATCATATAGTTTTTGACCGCTAACTTTTAAAAGGTCAACACCTTCAATAGGCTTTGGCTCGCCACTTTTAAACACAGATTCGTAATCGTAAAGCATAAGATTATCTATACCCAGTTTTTCGGCAACGAGCTCTCGAATTTCGCAAATTTTAGGAACGATATATTTAACGATGTTCGACCTTAATTTTTCAACTTCGGCTTGCGAATAACTTATCCTACGCATGTTTAAATAGCCAAGGACTATATAATTTTCGTAGCCAAGTTTATTTGCCATTTGGGTGCGAATTTTCACAAGGTCGTCAAAATTATTATCTAAAAAATCCGCGTGTTTTTCAAGTTCGTTACCAAAAGAATAAAAGGCTTTTTTTCTAATTTCTCTATCATCGTCCGCCATGTATTTTTTAAGCAAAGTAAGCGGTAATTTTTCGCCGTTAAAATCTATTAATAAACTTGATAAAAAGTTAGAATAACCATCAACTTTTTCGGCTTCTAAAATTAAATCTTCACTTATAATTGGCGATGATGAAATCAGTTCACACTCGTAAATTTTCAAAAGTGAATTTGGTAGATTTTTTTCGATTTTATCAAAAAATTTTGAGTTTATTATACTTTTAATATATTCGGTTTTTACTTCGTTTAAAAGTGGGATATTAGACTCGTAATAGGTTTTTTCCGCCTGATAAAATTCAGATGCCGTATCAAGCGACCACCTAATGAAAGCAAGGTTATAATAGGTATCTAAAAGCACGCTATCCTTAACCACTTTTTCCCTTGCTTTAAGAACGTCATTATAAGATTTTGCACCTTTAATTTTTAAGGTTGCAACCTCATATGATTTTTTAATTTTTTCAATATCTACCCTTTTATATTTTATCTTAGAAATCTTCATAATTTTAAAAATAATTTAGGGTGCACGCCTTAAGCATACACCCTTTCATTTTATTTAGATGATAGCACAACGCAAGTTTGATATATAAGTTATAATTAAACACAAGTAACACGATTAACCTCCTATGTTATTAAACAGTATAACAAAGGGGGCTAATAAGTTATTACACCATATTTCATTAGTACTTAAGCAAACGCCGTTATGTTTAAAACCTATTATTTATTATCGATAATGTCTACGATATCTTTAACAGTTTTAATGTTATCAGTTTGTTCATCTGTAACGGTAACGTCAAAGTTTTCTTCTAAAGAAAGTAACATTTCAACGAGGTCTAACGAATCAGCACCTAAATCTTTAATAATTTCACTTTCTAAAGTAACGATATCAGCAGACACGCCTAATTTTTCAACTAACATTTCTTTAACTTTTTCAAATGTTGACATAAAAAATTTCCTCCTAATTTTTCTCAACTACACTATTCTATCAAAAATCACAAAATTTGTCAAACATAATTATGTGAAAAAAGATTAAATATCCTTCATAGTGAGTGCAATTCTATTTTTCTTTAAATCAATGCCTTTAATTTTAACCTTTACTGCTTGGCCAACCTTAACAACGTCGCTTGGGTGTTTAATAAAATTATCAGAAAGTTCAGAAATATGAACAAGTCCGTCTTGATGCACGCCAAGGTCAACAAAGGCACCAAAGTCAGTAACGTTTCTTACGGTACCGTTTAAAATCATACCTTCTTTAAGGTCGGTAATCTCTAAAACGTCACTTCTAAGTACAGGTTGTGGAAGAGAATCCCTTATATCCCTGCCCGGTTTTAAAAGTTCTACGACAACGTCGTTTAAAGTATCAACGCCAAGCCCAGTTTCCTTAGCCATATTTTCAACGCCTGCACTTTTAATTTTGCTTGGTAAATCGGATAATTTACCGTTTTTAACGTCAACGTCTGAATAACCGAAATAACCAAGTAATTTTTTAGCACCGTCATACGATTCAGGGTGAACTGCGGTGTTATCAAGGATATTTTCGCCACCTACAACCCTTAAGAAACCTGCGCATTGCGTAAATGCTTTTTCGCCAAGTTTAGCAACCTTTAATAGTTGTTTTCTATCGGTAAATTTACCGTTCTTTTCACGATATTCAACGATGTTTTTAGCAATACCGCTATTGAGACCTGCAACGTATGATAAAAGGGATGAACTTGCCGTATTAAGGTCAACACCTACCGTGTTAACACAGTCTTCTACAGTACCGCCAAGCACCTGATTAAGCCTTGCTTCAGGCATATCGTGTTGATATTGACCAACACCTATTGATTTAGGGTCGATTTTAATAAGTTCGGCAAGAGGGTCTTGAAGTCTACGCGCAATAGAAACAGCAGACCTTTCAGATACGTCGTAGTCAGGGAATTCCTTAGCGCCAAGTTCACTTGCAGAGTAAACTGACGCACCCGCCTCGCTAACAACTATATAGTTAACCTTGCCCTTATATTCCTTAATTAAGTCAGCAATAAAGATTTCCGACTTTTTAGATGCAGTACCATTACCAATAGAAACTACGTCAACACCGTATTTATCAATGAGTTTTTTAACGATAAGTTTTGCTTCTTCAACCTTCTTTTCGTTATCAAGGGTTGGATAGCATACCGCCTTATCCAAAACCTTACCCGTATCGTCAACAACGGCAAGTTTACAACCCGTTCTTAAACCTGGGTCGAAACCGAGTACAGTTTTACCTTTAAGCGGTGCTTGCATTAAAAGTGGGCGAAGGTTAACTTCGAACATTTTAATTGCTTTTTCTTGAGCATTTTCAGTAAGTAAATTTCTTACTTCCCTTTCGATTGAAGGTTCAATAAGCCTTACGTAAGCATCTTCACTTGCTTTTGATAAAACTTCTTTATAAGGACTTTCGCCTTTTATAATAGCGCCTTTACAAATACCAAATGCAAGTTCTTTATCAATTTCAAGTTTAACCTTTAAAGCATCGTCGTTTTCACCACGATTAAGGGCAAGTACCCTATGCGCCTTAAGTCCGTTAACCGATTCAGAATATTCTTTGTACATTTCGTAAACGGCAACTTTTTCAGCATCATCTTCTACGCCTTTACAAAAACTTGAAGAAATAACGCCTAAACGAAGGAACATTTTACGAAGTTTTTTTCTAAGTTCGGCATCATCGCTAACCCTTTCAGCAACGATATCCATAGCGCCGGAAATAGCCTCTTTTACATCCTTTACACCCAATTCTTCATTGATGAAAGAAACGGCAACAATTTCAGGTGCATCTCCGCTTGGATTTTGCTCACAGAAAATATCCGCAAGTGGCGAAAGACCTTTTGCAATAGCAACCGTTGCACGCGTTTTCTTCTTTTGCTTGTAAGGGCGGTAAACGTCTTCAAGTTCCGTTAAGGTAACTGCGTTATCAAGAGCAGTCATAATCTCATCAGTCATTTTATCTTGCTCTGTTATCGACTTAATTATTTCTTGTTTACGCTTTTCAAGATTGCGTAAATACTCAAGCCTATCTGCAAGTTGACGGAGAACTTGGTCGTCAATATGACCCGTTAATTCCTTTCTATACCTTGCAATAAAGGGTATAGTGTTACCTTCGTCAAGAAGTGAAATAATATTACTTGTATGCTCTTCAGTTAAGTTAAATTCTTCTTTAATTTTAATAATGATATCCATAATGTTAAATCTTTAGCCTTAATATAATAAAATTATTTTTTTCTATGTCGTATTTGTTATTTTTTGTGCCATCAATTAAGTTTTCAAATGTGTTTTGGCTTTTTATTTGATAAGAATATTCGCCTAAATTTACACAAATTAAAATCTTTTCTTTTGAATTTTCACGCGTGAAGGCAAACAATCCACCTTCCGCTTTTACAACCCTACACTCGCCGTCAATAAAGGGAGAATAATTACTTCTTACCCGTGAAATTTGCTTGTAAAAACTTAAAACCTCTTTACTAAAATCATCAAAATCCCAATTAAAACAAGTGCGATTAAACGGGTCTTTACCGCCGCTTAAACCAATTTCATCGCCATAGTAAATACTTGGCACACCGTAAAGTGTAAACTGCAATACCGTGGCAATTTTTAAAAATTTAAACGCAGTTAATTTTTCTTGGTGAGAAAATTGCATTTTAGCCATTTCTTCCCGCGTGTTAGGGATTATTTTACCCGTTAACACCGTTAAAATTCTTGCGGTGTCGTGCGTGCCTAAAATATTCATAAGCATATCAAGGGCACACTTTGGGTAGTTGTTTATTTGCGTTAAAACTACTTCTTGTAAAACCTTAGCATCTTTACTTTTAACGTAATCAATAATGGCATTTTTAAGCGGGTAATTCATTACCGAATCAAGTTCTGAGCCTAAAAAATACTCCCTTCTTAAATCGTAGGCAATTTTGTTAGTGGCATCTTCCCACACTTCGCCAATCAACACCCCGTCCGCTCTATGTTTTTTTAAGGTTTTTCTTATTTTTTTAACAAACCTTGGCGGTAATTCATCAACAACGTCAAGCCTATAACCGTCTACGCCAAGCGCAAGGTATTTTTCTATAACACCATTTTCGCCAGTAATAAAATCTTCAAACTCTTCGCTATTTTTGTTTATGGTAGGAAGAACGTCAATCCCCCACCAACAAGTGTATTTGTCAGGAAATTTTTCAAAGGTGTACCAATTATAATATTTGGACTTTTCGCCTTGATAAGCACCTAAAGTATCGTAAGTTTTATATTTGTTAAAGTAAACGCTATCGTCACCCGTGTGGTTAAAAACACCGTCTAAAATGACTTTTATACCCTTTTCGTGCAAAGTATTGCACAGACTTTTAAAATCTTCTTCCGTGCCTAAAATCTCGTCAATTTCAAGGTAATTAGCCGTATCGTAACGGTGGTTTGAATAAGATTTTGTTATCGGGTTTAAATACAGCGCGGTAACGCCTATTTCTTTTAAATAATCCGCCTTACTTTCAATACCTTTAAAGTTTCCACCGAAAAAGTCGTTATTTAAAATCTTACCCTTTTCGTTAGGCTTAAAGTAAGGTTGGTCACCCCAATTTCTTGCAATTTTACCGCTTGAAAGTGATAACTTATCCCCAACCCTACAAAACCTATCGGGGAAAATTTGATAAATAACCCCGCCTTTTAACCAGTCAGGCGTTTGATAATCACTTGAGGTAACAAGAAGTTGATATCCGTGATTTAAACTACTACCTTTAACAGCATCAAGATTATTTGACGGAATATAAATTTCGCCGTCAGCAATTATATAGTAAAAGTATAATCCTATAGGAAGTTTAGGTAATTCTAAATTAAACCTATCCCCCTTTTTTACCGCTAAATAATCGGTAAACTTGCCTGTTTTATCAGCATAAAACTTAAAATTCAACTCTTTAGCCGTTGAATATACCGTTAAAACAAGTTTATCGCTATCGGTAATACCGCCGATTATACTTTTACATTTTTTATCCGTTGGATTATAGTATAATGGCATTTTATTTTACAACTTTTAAATTCCAAATATTTTCAGCGTACTCTTTAATAGACCTATCGGCAGCAAATCTACCTGCACCAGAAATGTTAACAAGTGATTTCTTAGCCCAATCTTCCCTATTTAAGTATACTTGTTCCATCTTAGCCCTTTCACTTAAATAATCGTTAAAGTCCGCCATGCACATATAAGGGTCAGCAACCCTATTAGTAGTTAACAAGTAATCGGCAATAGAAACGAAAGATTGTCCGTTAAAGCCTTTTTTAAGGGCGTCTATAACCTTTTGAAGTCTTACGTTGTTATTGTAAAATTCCGTTGCGTTATAGCCTGTTTTCCATAAATTATCAACTTCGTCAGCCCTCATACCAAAGATAAAGATATTATCTTTACCTACAGTTTCAAACATTTCAACGTTAGCACCGTCCATAGTACCTAACGTTAAGGCACCGTTAATCATAAATTTCATATTACCAGTACCGCTTGCCTCTTTACCGGCAGTTGAAATTTGCTCGGAAACTTCGGCAGCAGGCATAAGTTTTTCGGCTAACGTTACGCTATAGTTTTCAAGGTAAACAACCTTTAATTTTTCCCTAATTTTAGGGTTTGGATTTTTATTGATATCTTCCGCAAGATAGCAAATGAGTTTGATAATTTCTTTAGCAAGGTAATACCCAGGTGCTGCTTTTGCACCAAAAATAAATGTTTTTGGTAGCATAGGAAGGTCAGGATTTTCTTTTAAATCGTTATAGATAGAAATTATATTCATCGCGTTTAAAAGTTGCCTTTTATACTCGTGTAAACGCTTTGCTTGTACGTCGAATAAAGTATTAGGATTAATATCTATATCTTGTTTTTTCTTAAGATATTCGCAAAGTTGTTGCTTTTTGATTTTTTTAATTTCGTTAAGGCGTTTAAGCACCGATTTATCATCGGCATACTTTATAAATTTACTTAGTTCCGCACCGTTTTTAACGTAGCCGTCTCCTATAGTTTCGTTTAAAAGTTCGCAAAGTTCTTTATTTGATTGGCAAAGCCATCTTCTATGCGCAATACCGTTAGTAACGTTAGTAAACTTATCAGGATAAACGTCGTCAAAATCCTTAAAGATACTGTCTTTAATAATATCGCTATGAAGTTTTGATACGCCGTTAACCTTATGCGACGCTACAACCGATAAGTTAGCCATACGGATTTGACCGTGGCTAAATATTGACATTCTTTCAATCTTATCCCAATCGCCAGGGAATTTATCCCACATTTCCGCGCAAAATCTTTGGTTGATTTCTTTTAAAATGGTGTAAATTCTTGGAAGTCTTCTTTCAATTAAATCTTCACTCCATTTTTCAAGAGCCTCAGGCATAACGGTATGGTTAGTATAAGCAACGGTATTTTTAACGATATACCAAGCGCTTTCCCACGAATATCCGTGTTCATCCATTAAAAGACGCATAAGTTCAGGCACGCAAAGTGCTGGGTGTGTATCGTTAATGTGAATAGCCGCTTTTTCGTGTAAATTATCAAGAGTCCCAAATCTGTGTAAATGGTCGGATAAAATGTTTTGTAAACTTGCCGAAACTAAGAAGTATTGTTGTTTAAGTCTAAGCGATTTACCTTCAAAGTGGTTGTCAGACGGATATAAAACTTTACTTATAAGTTCTGCCTCGGTATTATCCTTTAAACTATGCATATAGTTACCTTGGGAGAAAGAGTTCATATCAAAACTATTAATACCCCTTGATGCCCAAAGTCTTAAAACGGAAATAGCCTCGCTGTCCTTACCTGATATCATCATATCGTAAGGTACGGCTTCAACTTCACAGCAGTCAACGTGTTTGACTTTCATACCCTTGTCAGTCCATTCTTCTAAAATTCTACCGTCAAACTTAACCCTAACGGCTTTATCTAACCTTTGAGTAAGCCAAACTTCGCCACCAGGTAACCAAACGTCAGGAAGTTCCATTTGCCAGCCGTCAACGATTTTTTGTTTGAATAAACCGTATTCGTATCTTATAGAATAACCCATTGCAGGATAATCGCTTGATGCTAAAGCATCCATAAAACAAGCGGCAAGTCTACCTAAACCACCGTTACCTAAACCTGCATCAGGTTCTTGTTCGTATAAATCTTCAAGAGATAAGCCTTTAGTGTTTAAAACCTCTTCAAAAGCCTTTTCAATACCTAAATTGTAAACGTTGTTCTTTAGCGAACGACCAAGCAAAAATTCCATACATAAATAGTATACTCTTTTGCCTTGCGCCTCTTTAATTTTGTAGTGGTAACTTTTTCTTTTTTCAAGCAAAATATCCCTAACCGTCATTACTACGGCTTTATATAATTGCTCGTTATTTGCTTCCGAAAAAGTAACGCCAAAGTATCTTGAAAGTTTGCCAGATAACATTTCAAGCGCCTCTTTCTTCGTCATAGTAGTATTTAACATATAGTCTCCTTAAATTAGTTGTTTATAAATATTTTCATACTCTTTAGCGGATTTTGCCCAAGTAAAATCCGTTTTCATAGCATTTTTAACAATTTTAGTCCAAGTTTCTTTGTCTTGGTATTTAAATATAGCGTCTTTTAAGACGTATAACATTTCGTGCGCATTGTAGTTTTCAAACACGAATCCGTTGCCCTTTTTATTGTCTAAGTTATAGTCGATAATACTATCGGCAAGACCACCAGTTTTTCTAACAACGGAAACCGTACCGTATTTAGAGGCTATCATTTGCGATAAACCGCATGGCTCTTGTTTAGACGGCATTAAGAAAATATCCGCGCCCGAATAAATTTTAGAAGATAAATCTTTATTGTATGCAATTATAGTTCTACACTTGCCTTGATATTCGCTTGCTATCTCACTAAAGAAATCTTCGTATTGATTTTCACCCTTGCCTAAAATAACAAGTTGCACGTTTTCAGAAAGAAGTTCGTGTACGATTGCTTTAACAAGGTCAAGACCTTTATGAGCAACGAGCCTTGAAATCATTGCAACTACAGGCACGTCTTCCTTGATTGGTAAGCCAAGCATTTTTTGAAGTTCGGCTTTACAAACGGCTTTACCCGATAAACTTCTTGAAGTGTAGTTTTTAAATAAGCAATCGTCCGTTTTAGGATTGTAAAAACCTTCGTCAATACCATTTAATATACCAACCGTTTTACAATCTAACGCATTTGTTATTGAAGATAATCCGTGAGAGAAATAATCGTACTTAATCTCCCTTGCATACGAAGGACTAACTGTAGAAACTTTATCAGCACACACCATTGCGCCTTTCATAAGGTTGATGCAGTTGTCGTATTCAACGATACTCATAAACTCGTTATCAAGCCCGAATAAATCCCCTAAAATTTCTTTACCGTATTTGCCTTGATATTCTATGTTGTGGATAGTAAACATCCCTTTGATATGGTCAAAGCCGTAAGAATTTTTATAAATAGTTTTTAAGTAAATAACGGAAAGTGCCGATTGCCAGTCATGCGCGTGCAATACTTCAGGATAAAAATCTAAAAATTGCATCATGCAAAGTGAGGCTTTAGAAAAGAAGGCAAACCTTTCGCCATCATCGTAAAAACCGTATAAACTATCACGCAAGAAGTAATACTCGTTATCTAAAAAATAATAAGTAACGCCGTCCATTTTATAAGTAAATAAACCGCAGTATTGATTACGCCAAGAAAGTGGAACGTTAAAATTACCTAAAAAACGTAATTTATCACGGTATTTGCTTGAAAAATTCTTATAAAGCGGAAGGACAACCCTAATATCAAACTCATCACTAAGAGCCATTGCTTTAGGAAGTGAACCTATAACGTCGGCAAGACCGCCAGTACCTACGAAAGGGTTAGCTTCAGACGCAACTATTAAAACGCTTGTTTTTCTTTCAATAGTAATATCACTAATATTATCTTTAGTTTCAACCGTGCTTTTTGCCATAAAATAAAGTACTCCTTAAATAATATTGTTTTTATTGATATAAAACGGATGAGTTTCGCAACCGGAAAGCACGCGTCTATCTTTAACGACAACGCTTTTATCGGTAATTATGCAGTTTAAAAGTACGTTTTCACCCGTAATAGTGCCTTGCATTAAAATAGAGTTTTTAACAACCGTTCCCCTACCTACTTTAACGCCACGGAAGATAATAGAATTTTCAACCGTACCTTCAATAACGCAACCGTCGGCAACAAGTGAGTTTTTAACTACGGCATTAGCGCCGTATCTTGTTGGTGCAGAATCTTTTACTTTAGTAAACACGTCGGTATTTCTAAACATTTCATCTCTAACTTCTTTATTTAAGAATTTTAAAGACTCAGTATAATAACTGTGAAGTGAGTTTATAACCACGAAATATCCTTGATGTTCATAGCCGTGAATACGCAAGTTATTTAAATTCCTTGCAATAATATCCTTTAAGAAGTGCCTAAAGTTATGCGTAAATGCTTCGGCAATAAGCGTTTGAAGTAAAGTACGTTTTAAAATGCAAACGTTAGCGTATAAATTAACCTTTCCTTCAAGTTTAGGGTTAAAGGCAATATCCGTTACCCTACCGCTTTTGTTAACTGATAATACCGTGCTTGACTCAAAACTTTCGTCTTCCTTAAAATCTTTTTTAACGTAAACGAGTGTGATATCCGCATTGCTTTTAACGTGCGCGCGTAAGATATTGTCGTAATTCATATTGCAAACGCAGTCACAGTCAGACATAACCACGTATTCTTCATCACTTCTTTCAAGGAAGTTTTTAGCACCCCTTAACGCCTCTAAACGAGTGTTGTAAAGTACGTTTTCCTTTAAGCCGAAAGGCGGAAGAATATGCAAACCGCCTTGGCGCCTTGCTAAGTCCCAATCCTTACCCGAACCAACGTGGTCCATTAAAGATTGATAATTGCTTTTTGTAATAATGCCGACTTTAGCAATGCCAGAGTTAACCATATTAGAAAGTGTAAAGTCAACTAAACGATATCTTCCGCAAAACGGAATAGAACCCATAGTTCTCTCTTGAGTGAGTTCAGGAATACTGTTATCGTGTATATTTGAAAATACTAAACCTAAAGCGTTCATAATTCACCTCACACCGCACCGTCTACAATTTCGCCTTTAGCGACTTTTGAACCGGCAGGAATAACTGCGTTTCTGCCTACAACGGCAATGCTCTTTTCATCGTTAAATTCGCCGACTACTGCGTTTTCTTCAATAACTACGTTTTCATCGATAATAGCGTGTTCTACTATTGCACCCTTCTTGATAACCGCACCGCTAAAGATAACGCTATTTTTAACTATAGCACCCTCTTCAACGATAACGTTGTGTGAAAGCACAGAGTTTTCAACCGTACCGTAAATTTCACAACCTGCGATAATACCTGAATTTACTACCCTACCGTTTTCGCTTATATAATGCGGTGGCGCAATGGCGTTTCTTGAACGAATTTTCCAAGTTCTATCATCAACGTCAAAATTAGGGGTATCGCCAAGTAAATCCATATTGGCATCGTAAAGTGAAGAAATAGTACCAACGTCTTTCCAGTACCCTTCAAATTCGTAAGCCATCATTTTTTCGCCAAGGCTTAACATTCTTGGTAAAACGTCTCCACCAAAGTCGTATTTACTTCCTTCAATCTTATCGTCTTCTTCAAGATATTTATAAAGTTTATCCGCTTTGAAAATGTAAATACCCATTGACGCTAAATTATTTTTAGGTTGTTTTGGTTTTTCTTCAAACTCGTAAATTTCGCCCGTTTTTTTAGTGTTTAAAATACCAAAGCGAGATGCCTCGTCCATTGGCACCCTTATAGCAGCAATAGTACAATCCGCCTTATTTTGAACGTGGAAATCAAGCATTTGAGAATAATCCATTTTGTAGATATGGTCGCCCGATAAAATTAAAACGTACTCTGGATTATACCTTTTAATAAAGTAAAGGTTTTGATAGATAGCGTTGGCTGTGCCCTTATACCACTCAGAACCTTCCTTTGCTTGATAAGGAGATAATATGTGCACACCGCCAAAGTTTCTATCTAAATCCCAAGGTTGACCATTTCCTATATAATCGTTTAAAATAAGCGGTTGGTATTGAGTTAAAACACCTACCGTATTTATGCCCGAGTTTACACAGTTAGAAAGTGGAAAGTCAATAATTCTGTACTTACCACCGAAAGAAACTGCAGGTTTTGCAATTTTATGCGTCAAGGCATAAAGTCTACTTCCTTGACCGCCTGCAAGGAGCATGGCTACACAACGTTTTTTTGATAACATAAATTCCTCCCCATTATCAAAATTTATTTTTAGTAGCGGCTTTACCGCTTTAATTTATTCTTTTTCTAAGTATAAGCAAGTGAGTTTAGTAATGTTGATTTCAAAACCTTCTTGCTTATATTTTTTGTTTTTAGTTGAGTTGTAAACGCGTTTTTTACAAGCACCGTTACCGCCGTACTTAACGTTGTCGGTATTAAGTACAACTTTATATTTACCCTTTGGTACTTTAAGGAAATAATTATTGACGTCCGCACCGCTAAAACATATAAGGGCGATAAGTTCCTTACCGCTTTTTGATTTGCGTTTAAAACAAATTAAATTGTCGTTTTTATTATTGACGTCAATCCACTCAAACCCGTCCCAAGAATAATCGATAGAATAAAGTTGTTCGGTATTTTTATACAGCAAGTTAAGGTCTTTATATAAAACCCTAAGTTTGCTGTGCAACTCGTAATCGGTCAAAAAGAATTCTAAGCCTTCTCTATAATCCCATTCTTTAAACTGACCGTACTCTTCACCCATAAAGGTAAGTTTTTTACCCGGGTGAGCCATCATATAACCTAAAAACGCCCTATTCCCTGCAAATTTATCTTGATATTCCCCAGGCATTCTATCAAGTAGCGACTTTTTACCGTGCACCACTTCATCGTGCGAGATAGGAAGTATAAAGTTTTCGCTAAAGGAATACATAAGTGAAAAGGTAAGTTTATCGTGATGATATTTCCTAAAATACGGGTCTACTTCCATATAGGATAAAATATCGTTCATCCAACCCATATTCCACTTAAAATTAAAGCCTAAGCCACCTTCTTCTATAGTTCCGGTAACCTTTACGTCTGCAGAAGATTCTTCCGCCATCATAAGTGCGTAAGGAAATCTACCAAACACTTCTTTATTAAGTTTATGAAAGAAGGCTATTGCCTCTAAATTCTTATTATTGCCGTAAATATTAGGCACCCATTTACCAGGTTCTTTATCGTAATCAAGATAAAGCATTGATGCAACGGCGTCAACCCTTATTCCGTCAATATGGAATTTTTCAAAAAGGAAAACTGCGTTAGATATTAAAAAGCTTTGAACTTCTTCTCTACCAAGGTCAAAAATTCTCGTTCCCCAATTAGCATTTTCCTGCCTGTCTTTACCTTGATATTCGTAAAGTGGTTTACCGTCAAATTCCATAAGTCCGTGTGCATCTTTAGGGAAATGTGCAGGCACCCAATCGACGATTACGCCTATACCTTCTTTATGAAAGGCATCAACTAAAGCCATAAAATCTTTAGGAGTACCAAATCGTGAAGTGATTGAATAATACCCCGTTACTTGATACCCCCACGAACCGTCGAAAGGATATTCCGATACAGGCATAAACTCAACGTGGGTATAGTTTAAACTTTTAACGTAATTAACAAGGTCAACCGCAAGTTCTTTGTAGGTATAATAACTACCGTCATCGTGGCGCTTGTACGAGGCAAGATTAACTTCGTAAACGTTGATAGGCTTATCTAAATGATAGTGAGGTAAACCTTTTAAATACTCGCCGTCCGACCAATTAAAACCGTCAAGATTATAAATTCTTGATGCCGTTTCAGGCGGTTGCTCTGAATAAAACGCATAAGGGTCTGCCTTATAAAGTTCTTTACCCCTCTTTGTTGTGATAAGGTATTTATAATTATCAAACTCTTTAACGTTTTCTACAAAAACTTCCCAAACACCCTTTTCGGTAATTTTTTGCATTGGGTTTACATTTTTATCCCAACTATTGAAATCGCCAACTACCGAAACGGCTTTAGCGTTAGGTGCCCAAACACGAAAAATCACACCCTCTTTACCCCCAACGGATAAAAAGCGTGCGCCTAAATATTCATAAGAATTAAAATTCGTACCTTGGTGGAATAAATATCCCGCTAAATCGTTTTTCAAAGCTTACCCCTTTTAAACATAGTATATATTAAGTATATACTATAATTAAATTTATTTCAATAGGTAATTTGTTAAATTTTGGAATTTTTTATATAAAAATCAATAAAAAATCCCCTTTCAAAGGGGATTAATCAATTATTCGTATTCTTTAGACACGTCTATCCATTTAACAAAATTGTCGCTATACTTTTCCATTTCGCTTGCAGAAAGTTCTATTGCACTATTAGAAGAGCCACACGCAGGGAAAACCGTTGAATATTTTTTAAGGGAATTATCAAGATAAACTTCCACGCCATTTTTTAACGCAAACGGACAAACCCCGCCCGCAGCATGCCCTATTTTATCTTCAACTTCTAAAAAGGGTATCATTTTAGCCTTTACGTGAAATTCCGCTTTAAATTTAGCGTTATCCGTTTTTACGTCACCAGTCATTACGACAACGATATATCTATCCCCTAAATCAAAGGACATTGATTTAGCAATTCTACCAGGCTCCGTACCAAGTGCGTGTGCGGCAAGTTCAACGGTAGCAGAAGATTCATCAAACTCTAAAATTTTATTTTCTATACCAAATTTTTTGAAATATTCTCTAACTAAATCTATCATAACTATACACTAAAATATAAGATAATAAGTAGCGCCAAGTATTGCAGGCAACATATTTGCAACGTTCATTTTTTTGATATCTAAAAGGTTGATACCAATCATCATAACAAACACGCCACCGATAGCAGAAAGTTCTTGCCTAAACAAAGTTTCCGCCATTAAATATTCGCCAATTACCCCAGAAGACAAGGCTATAGCCCCTTGAATTACAAAAACGGGTATACAAGCAAACATCACGCCAATGCCGTATTTTACCGTTAAAATAACAGCCAAAGTACCGTCAAGCACCGCTTTGATATAAAGGATTTTATTATTGCCAAAACCCGCCTCGATACTGCCGTAAATTACCATTGCACCTATACAGTAAATAGTTGTTGCTTGGATAAAACCTTCAGCGAAATTAGACTTACCTTCTACGTTATCTTTTTTCTTTTTAGTAATTTTGTTAAAGGCATTTTCAAAAGTTTCGCCAAGTTTATTAAAGCCCTTTTCGATATTTAAAATACTGCCTATAAACCCACCTATAACAAAACTTACAATCATAACGAGTATGCCTTCCGTTCCGCTAACAGGGTTAACCGCATCAATCACGCCAACCACAAAAACGCAAATACCTAATGCTTGCATAAGCACCGATTCAATACGCTCACTCATAAGTTTTTTTATAAGTAAGCCTAAAATCGAACAGCCGATTATAGCAAACGTATTAACAAGTACGCCTATCATTTTAACCCCTTATAACTTCAGTAGAAAAAGTGTCGTTTTCGTAAACGATTTTAATTACGGTGTTTATAGAATTATCAAAAGTAACCGCCCTAACGGTAACGTCTTTATTCTTTTTGAAAAATTCTAACAAGTTGTTTTTAACTTCTTCGTTACCGCAAGAATAACACTCAGCAATCTTATCTACAGTAGAAAAATCAACGGTAGAAGAAAGCCTTGAGCCACCGAATAAATCCTTTGCTTTATGGAAAAATTCAACTGAAGCATATTCGCTTTTTAAGTATTTTTTACTGTGTTCTATGCAAGAATTAACGTCTTCCATAGCAAAGTGAGCATTTTGGTAGCCAAAAGTCATTACCATTTCTTCTTCCTTAACGTAAATAACTAAGTCGTTACCGTTAATATCGTTAGGAAAACCTACGACTTTATCTTTGTTATAATCTAAAACAACGGGGTCAAATTCTTTAAGCGCTTCTTCTAATATTTTAACGTTTTCAAGCATTTTTGACATTTTAGTTTTCCTCCGATAAATAGTAAATTGCCGATTTTTCTATATCTTCTAAAAGGTTGTTAGAAACAAAATCAAATTCCAAACAACATTCAAAATCACGGGATTCTTGTAAGATTTTAGAAACGTTTGAACAACCTTCGCCCAAAGGATAAACGGCTGTCATTTCACCTGATAAATTAGGTTGCTCGTTCCTTCCGTCCCCTTTAGAAATTCCCCTATCTTTAATATGCACGCGTGAAATTTTATCCTTAAAGGTAACGAAAGCATCGTAAGGGTCTTCATTTGCTAAAAAGAAGTTACCGCTATCGTAAACGAGATATAAACCCTTAACGGAATTTAAAATATCCGTTAAGTTTTTAACCGATGAAAATATGCTATCTTCCCTACCAAAGTTTTCTATACCAATTCTAACGCCATAAATTTTAGCATAGTTGACGATTCGCCTTAAGTTTTGCTTTAAGTTAAAAAGGTATTTTTCAAAATCTAAACCCTCACTTAAAGACGGCTTTGTTAAAAGCATAATATCCCCAATTTTATGGTCGGCACAAAAGTCAATAACTTCAAGTTCTTTAGTGTAGTTATCCGCAAGACCAAGGTCGCCAATATAAAAAACTGAAGATACAGTCATACCGGCAATTAAAATTTCACTATACAAATTAGGGTTATCAAAAAACCTTTCATACCTAACGTCAAGCGCGGAAATTCCTGCGTTTTTCATATACTTAAACGTTTCGTTTAAAGTCTTGTTTAAATCCGATTGAACGGATAGTACGTTTTCAAAATTTATCGCTAATTTTTTCATAGTTAAATTTTAACACTTTTAAATAAAAATTTCAACTGTTTATTATTTTAAAAGATAAAAAAACCGCTTAAATTTAAGCGGTTTTAAAATTTTTAAGTCCTTTTAAATCAAAAACCCTTTACACTAAAAAAGGCGGTTTGTTTACGCGGTGAACTACAATCTCATCAATAACGGCGTTAGTGCGGTTTATAAGCAAGAATAAAACTATATCGGCTATATCTTGCGGTTGTATTTGACCTTCGCCCGTTAAATCGGGACGAGCAATTTTTATCATATCGGTATACACTCCGCCCGGAGATATTGCGTGTACCCTTATTCCGTCGTTATAAACTTCGTTTGCTAACGCTTTAGTAAAACCTAATAACGCGTGCTTACTTGCCGTATATGCGCTTTGGTTTGGATAGCCCGCGTGCGCAACTACCGAAGATATATTTATTATGCTTGCACTTTGAGATTTTCTTAAATACGGAAGTGACTTTTGTGTTAAAATAAAGGGAACTCTTGCATTGATTGCCATAATTTTATCAAAAGTTTCTATTTCCGTTTGTTCAATTGGCGCATTGTAGGCAACACCGGCGTTGTTTATTAAAATATCTATTCCGCCAACCTTATCTATAGCGTTTGCAAAACAATCCTCAAGCACTTTATCGTCAGTTAAATCGCCGTGAAAAATATAACAAGTTCCGCCTACTTTATTTATCTCTTTTTCAGTTTCTAAAAGTTTTTCTTTGTTTTTTCCACCAAAAATCACTACTTTTGCACCTTTTTTTGCAAGTGAAACTGCAATTACCTTACCTATTCCGCCACCTGCTCCCGTAACAAAAGCAATTTTACCACTTAAACTCATAATGATATCTCCGTTATTTTATATTTTAATTATACCACTAAATTTTTCCGTTTGCAATCGCTTAACAAAAAAACAGGAAGAAAACTAAATTCCTTCCTGTCTGACTTTTTATTGCGTGAACTAAATGGGGTTCTACTCAAATTTAAGCGGTTTTTACATTTGTTTAATCTAAATATTTTCCATATATTACAGCAGTTTGACGGGTAAATGAACTATCGCCTATTTTTACAACTGATTTTGGAATAACAACCATATCAAGATAATCTAAACCATAAAAGGCTTCTTCACAAATAACGCGTACAGTTTCAGGTATATTAACTTCAACTGTTACATCACTTATAAAGCCACCATAAATAATAGTACAACCATATGCAACGTTGATTACCTCCAACTTCTTAAAATTACCAATTACGAAATCCCTTTCAAAACCAATTAAACACATGTATGGATTATCGGCATTACCTATATAACACAATCCATCTTTTATCGTGACTTTATCATATGGCATAATGGTAAATATATTATTAAACGCATTACTATCTATAGAAATTAAATTCTTAGGAAGATTATAGAAAGAATCCGGCATAGCACACATATAATGTTCTTCATTTGACCAATACATCAAATCAGGTCCAAAGAATTTACAATTATTGTTAATAGCAGTGGTAGATGATTTTACTTTAGCCAGATAAATATAAGGGTTTTCACTATTACCTAAATAATACAAACCATTATCATTATAATACGCCGATATTGGGAGTTCAGGAATAGCTTCATCAGCAATCATTTCAACGCTTGATGCAATTTCAAAACCTGTTAAACCAGTGCAACCTTCAAATGCTTTATAACCAATATATTTTAAAGAACTATTTTCTTCATATTCAATAGTAGTTAAATTTTCACATCCTGCAAACGCATAATCACTAATACTTGTTAAACTGCTTGAAATTACAATTTTTTGAAGGTTTTCATTATAAGAGAACATGCGATTCGCAACAGTTTTAGCACTACCCGTAACAATTTCAGTAACAATTTCACCTTGTACTTTAACGTTGCGGTTACCAACACGAACGCATACAATCTCCAACGCCTTATCAAGAGACATTTCAAAGTTAACAATTGATGATTCGTTGTATGGCAATTCATAAATAAGTTTACAATCTTCATGAATATTAAATTCCGTAAGCGATTCATCTACCTTAACAACGCATAAGTAAGGATTTTTAGCGGTACCGATATACTCTACACCACCCCTTACAGTTGAAATTAATTCATCGCCTTCTTCAAAACCTTCAAAGTCGGTTTCGCTAAGTTTTAACATTATTTCTATTTGTTTAAAATTATACGTACCTTTATTAAAGATAGAACCTTCTTCAATTTCAATTGATTGTAAATTGTAGCAATTATCAAATGCTAAATCAATATCTTTAACCGATGCAGGTAATTTAACGTATTCTAACGAAGAGCAAGAATTAAAAGAATCGTAAATACTTTTTACGCTTTCAGGTATTATTATAGACTTTAAGGAAGTGCAATTAGTAAACGCAGAGTATAAAACTTCAACGCCTTCGCCAATAACAACCGTTTCAAGATTAGAACAACCACCAAAAGTATTTATAAGCATATCTACGCTACCTGGTATAACGATAGAAGTTAATTGTTCACAACCATGGAAAGCGTATTTACCTATAAACTCTAAACTTTCAGGTAAATTTACTTCTTCTAATTTTGAAACTTCAAAAACACCCCTTTCAATAACCTTTAAACCTTCCGGTAAAACTAATTTGACAATATTTTTCATGCTATCAAACGAGTTTTCCTTAATTATTTCAACGCCGTTTGGAATAATAATTTCAGTTTTATCAGATGGCAAGCAAGTAAGTAATTCTTTGCCGTCTTTAGTTAAAACCATACCATCAACTACTTTAAAGTAGTTGTTTGACACATCTATTACTATTTCTTCTAAACTATCACTTTCAGCAAAGAATAATTCACCTAAAACAGAAACCGTTTCAGGTATAATTATTTTTTTAATAAAATCGCAGTCATTAAAAGCACAATACTCTATCTCTGTAACAGTATAAGATTTACCGTTATAATTTACAATAGATGGAATTTCAACAACTTCACCTAAAAATACTTGTTGGAATGACATAACCGTTGCTTTTTCATCTTTTAACCTATACTTAATTCCATTATCGAAAGTATATTCACAACCATCATCAGCTATGGTATTATTTTCACAATCCCAAACAACGTTCGCATCAATATTATCCCAACCTTCTGGCGCACTTTTATATGGTGTATAAACAGTTAAAAGCGGATTCCATGATTCTCTAAACGCATTACCAACTTTCGTAATAGTAGTTGGTATAAATAATTCAGGAAGATACTCACAATAATCAAACGCACTAGTCATAATTTCCGTTACAGGATAATCTACACCTTTATAAGTAATAATTTCGGCAATGTTAGCAGACCTTAAGCTTCTTGCTTGTTTGGCTACCTTTGCTTCGCCATCACTAATAGCGTAAACTAATCCATTATAATCAAGGTAAATATTATTATCCGTTGCAACGTCGTTATTTAAACTATCCCACACTACAGGAGCAAATCTTGCCGTGTTATCACCTGACCAACCAGCATTTTGTTGCCAATAACCCATCCAGTTGTCAGGTTCTGTTTCATGTTCAGCATAAAATACAATACTTTCTGCACCCATAGCAATAGTAGTACCTATATAATCAACAGATTTAGGAATTTTTAATGAAGTTAACGACCAACAACCACTAAACGCTCTTGAATCTATAGATTTTAAACCATTAGGTAAATTAATTTGAGAAAGATTAGTACAAAATTCAAAGCCAAATTCTTCAATAGCTTCTAAAGTAGTAGGTAAAACAATTTTTTCTAAATATTCGCAGTAATAGAATGCGTCATAACCTATAGTTTTAATTCCTTCAGGAACTACAATTTCACTTAAAGTTTTACCGTAATCAGTAACGCCAACAACTTCATCATCGTTAATGATTAAAATAACCTTCCACTGTGCAGTAATTGTAACCGACTCATTAGGCATTTCGGAAGGAATAGGTTGTGACCAACCATCAAAAATCGCGCCTAACTTTGTAGGTTCAGAAATTTCACCAATAGATTCACCAGGATTTTTAGTGATAACTATTCTTTCTTCGCCATTATCAAGATTTATAATAACGGCAAGAATTTTACTACCTTCATCAACAATAGTATCCGTTTCAAAGCAACCCTCGTTATCGCAAGTAGCCGTTTTCGTACCATCAGCATCTACTGTTGCATCATTATTTGATACGTAGTTAGTAAACGAGTGGTTATCGCAAGGCTCTGTTGTACCTTGCTCAGCAAAAGAAGACGAACACGCCGTACCAATCGAAAAACAAATAGTTGCTGTCATTATAAGCAATAATTTAACAATAATTTTTCTCATAATTTTCCCCTTTATGTTAAACTTTTTATTAATTATATCACATTGAAAAATAATTTCAAGTAGTAAAATAAAAAAAGCTTTGCCTTTTACAGCAAAGCCTTTTAGTTTTACATTGATTCGTGTATTGTACGAGAAATTACGTCGTCTTGTTGTTCTTTAGTAAGTTTGTTGAAGTTTACAGCGTAACCCGATACACGGATTGTAAGTTGAGGATATTTTTCTGGGTGTGCTTGCGCGTCAAGTAAAGTTTCACGATTGAAAACGTTTACGTTGAGGTGGTGACCACCGTCAGCACAGTAAGCATCTAACATATTAACAAGGTTTTCAGTTTTTTGTGACATAATTTATACCTCCTATAATATTATATTTAAAAATTAATCGTCTTTACCAAGAGATTCTGGTGTGATTGAGAAAGTATTAGAAATACCGTCTCTTGAATATTCGTAAGGGATTTTAGCAACAGATTCAAGTGATGCTAAAGCGCCGTGGCTATCTCTACCGTGCATTGGGTTAGCACCTGGAGCAAGCGGAGTACCTGCACGTCTACCGTCAGGAGTATTACCTGTCTTTTTACCGTATACTACGTTTGAAGTAATAGTAAGGATAGACATTGTAGGAACTGATTCCCTATAAGTGAAGTGTGTTCTAATCTTGTTCATAAACGTTTTAACAAGGTTTACTGCAAGTTCGTCAGCCCTATCGTCGTTGTTACCGTATTTAGGGAAGTCGCCTTCAATTCTAAAGTCTACAACGATACCGTCTTCATTTCTAATAGGATATACTTTAGCGTATTTGATAGCTGAAAGTGAGTCAGCAACGCAAGAAAGGCCAGCAACACCAGTAGCGAAGAATCTTCTAACTTCAGTATCGTGAAGTGCCATTTCAATTGCTTCGTAAGCATATTTATCGTGCATGTAGTGGATAAGGTTTAATGCGTTAACGTAAACGTCAGCAAGCCAAGTCATCATTTGGTCGTACTTGTCCATAACTTCGTTAAAGTCAAGAGCGTCATCAGAAGTGATAGGTGCAAACTTAGGTGCAACTTGCATAGGTTTACCAGTAACCTTATCTTTCATAATTTCGTCTTTACCACCGTTGATAGCGTAAAGTAAGCATTTAGCAAGGTTAGCACGTGCGCCGAAGAATTGCATATCTTTACCAGTTCTCATACAAGATACGCAACAAGCGATTGAATAGTCGTCACCCATTTCAGGACGCATTAAATCGTCTGATTCGTATTGAATTGAAGAAGTTTTAATAGATACGTCAGCACAGAAAGTTTTGAAGTTATGTGGAAGGTTCTTAGACCATAAAACCGTAAGGTTTGGTTCTGGTGCAGGACCTAAGTTGATAAGAGTGTGAAGTACACGGAAAGAGTTTTTAGTAACAAGTGGTCTACCGTCAACACCCATACCACCGATTGCTTCAGTAACCCAAGTAGGGTCGCCTGAGAAAAGTTCGTTGTAAGATTGAATTCTCATAAACTTAACCATACGAAGTTTCATAATGAAATGGTCGATAAGTTCTTGAGCTTCAACTTCAGTTAAAGAGCCATTTTTAAGGTCTCTTTCAATATAAATATCAAGGAAAGTAGATACACGGCCGATACTCATTGCAGCGCCGTTTTGGTCTTTGATTGCGCCAAGGTAACCAAAGTATACTGCTTGAATTGCTTCTTTAGCGTTAGTTGCAGGTTCACTGATATCAAAACCGTATGATTGAGCCATTAATTTTAAGCCTTTTAACGCTTTGATTTGTTCAGAAATTTCTTCCCTGTTTCTAATTTTATCAGGTGTCATTTCACCAACGATAAGTGACTTATCTTCTTCTTTCTTTTTGATAAGATAATCAACACCGTAAAGGGCTACCCTTCTGTAGTCGCCGATAATTCTACCACGGCCGTAAGTATCAGGAAGACCTGTTAAGATGTGTGATGAACGAGCCGCACGCATTTCAGGTGTGTAAGCATCGAAAACACCGTCGTTATGAGTTTTGCGGTATTTTGTGAAGATTTCCTTAACTTGTGGGTCGATTTCATAGCCGTACATTGCAAGCGCTTCAGATGACATCTTGATACCACCGAAAGGTTGAAGTGAACGTTTTAACGGTTTATCAGTTTGTAAACCTACGATTTTTTCTAAATCCTTATCGATATAACCAGGTGCGTGACTTGTAAGTGATGATACAACACTTGTATCTGCGTCTAAAACGCCACCGTTTTCTCTTTCCTTAGCATAAAGGGCCATAACTTCGTCCCAAAGTTTCTTAGTCGCGTCAGTCGCAGGTGCTAAGAAAGAATCATCGCCTTCGTATACGGTATAGTTTCTTTGGATAAAGTCCCTTACGTTTACTTCGTCATTACTCCATTTGCCGGGAATAAATCCTTCCCAACCTTTGTAATTTTTCATTTTGTTCTACTCCTTGTAAATTTATTATGTTTAGCAAAAAATTGCATTGTTGCCTTATTTGTTTAAATGAGAATTTAACTTACTGTTAATCCAAAGTTCCAAAATTTCTTCAGGTTGAAAACCCGTAGCCCTTGCAAATTCAACACCGTCGTCTAAAAGCAAGATGGTTGGAACGCGGTCAATCTCATATTCCTTCATAATTTCGATAGTAGTTTCACTTGCTTCGATATGAATAAGTTTAGCATCGCTACGCTTTGACACGATTTCGTGTAATATTGGCATAAGCGTTAAACAGTTAGCGCAAGATTCACCACTAATTTCAACAACTTGAACACCTTTAAGGTATTCTTTGTAATTACTATCGTTTATCATTTTATTACCCCTAAAATTTGTTTTGCGTTTAAAACGCTTTCTTTAGTTGGTGGGGTCACCCCTACAAGCGGATAATCATATCCAAGTTTTTTATACTTGACTTCGCCCATAGTGTGATATGGTAAAACTTCTACCTTTTCAACGTTTTTTAGCCCGCTTATAAAGTTAGAAAGTTCAGTAAGGTCGCTATCGTTATTGGTATAACCGTCCAACAAAACGTGCCTTATCCACATCTTTTTGCCTTGAGAGTCAAGCCATTTACAGTAGTTAAGAGTGTTTGTATTGCTAACACCCGTTAAGTTTTTGTGTTTGTTATCGTCAATATGCTTAATGTCTACCAAAAACAAATCGACGTATTTGTTAAGTTCTTGATGTTTGCGTACGCTTTCTTCACTATTTGCGTTAAAGGTAAAACCAGAGGTATCTACCGCGGTATGTATACCGTACGATTTAACAAGTTTTAAAAGTTCGATAATAAAATCGATTTGCATAAGCGGTTCGCCACCACTTACCGTAACGCCACCTTTAGTGCCGAAGTAATTTTTATACTTGATAATTTCGTTAGTTAAATCTAAAGCCGTACGCTCTTCACCTGCGTTAAATTCCCAAGTGTCTGGATTATGGCAATATTTGCACCTTAAAGGGCAACCTTGCATAAACACCACAAACCTAATACCAGGACCGTCAACTGTGCCACCTGAGAATACGGAATGTATTTTTCCTGTCATTTTTCACCACTAAATTTGGACTATTTTGTTACCACATTGTATTTTATCACAAAATATTGAGTTTGTAAATGATTTTATGTATAAAATCTAAAAAGTTTATAGTTTAACGCGGTTAAAATTTTTATGCGACTTTATCTCCCTTGTCAGACTTTCTAACCAATGATTTTTGGTAGTAAATATACGCAAGTTCTTTACCGCAAATTTCAACAATCGCCTTGCTTATCACAACCGATAGGCTATCGGAAACAAACTCGTTTAAAAAATACTTAGTAATTGCGTGTGGAGATACAACCCTGCCAAACCACAAGAAAAAATCAATTAACCAAATAATAATTATTACCCAAACTTTATTTTTGAAATTTTCATAACTTTTATACAAGTTAAGCGCAAGGATAAAAGTTGAAATATTAATGCTTTTAAGCCAGAAAATTCCAGAACTATCAACTATATCTTTAAGCCTTCCACGAAGTAAGGTTACAACGGAAAATATCTCCCTTTCGGTAAAAGATAAGTATCCCCTTTCCTTACCGCCGTAAGAAGAAAATACAGATGCGGTAGATTTAAACAAATCTAAAAACACATCTTTAGCAGTAAAATCATCAGCGCTAATAGATTGCTGTTTTTGGTTAAATGCTTTTTTTATCTTGTTTTTTTTGATGATTTTTTTGTTTTTTGCGTTGTTTTCTAAAAAATAAACTATATCTTCTTTAGACTGGTTTATAATTTTTAAACACTCAATCTTAGCCTTTTCATCGCCAATTTTATCAAAGTTTTCCCTTGAGTTTTTTAAGACCTTTTTTATCGACCTTGAAAGATAAAACTGAACGGCTAAAGTCATGCCGAAAATCACGCTTAAAACTATTAAAAACATGTAGGATATCTTGCCGATTATCGCTAAAGTTTCTTGATTAATCATAACTCTACCCCCTTATAAGAAGTAGGTTTCATAACCTTGCGCCCACCGTAAATTTTAAAAGATTCTTCCCCAACGTATTTAATAACGTCGTTTACAGTTTCTTCAATTTTGTTTTTAAAGACCAAAGTTGTAACCTTGGTGCTAAAATGTAATAGGTTTTTCTTTACGTTTGAAATTACCTTTTTAATACCCGTTTGACTTTTAGATAGTTCGTTAATTTCTTCGGCTCTCTTTTCAGTTTCTACAAGTGCTATAAGTTTTTCTTCAACAACGTCAAGCGGAAGGTCCTGCATTCTCAAGGTTTTAAAAAAGCCGTCAATCTTATCGTAAATTCCGTTAGAAACGTCTTCAACGATAAGCAAAAAGTCGTAAACGGTATAGTTTAAGTAGTAATACTTACCGTCCTTATTGCAGGTTTTAGCAACGTTAAAAACCAAACTATCGGCTATATCGAAAGCGCGTTTTAAATTATCCGTTAAACCTTGTTTAAAATCGTAGTTAAAACGGTATTTGCCCGTACATAACATTGCGTTTAGTTCATCGTTATAAACAAATTGGTTATACTGCGATTTTTTACTTTTCTTCTCGTAAGAAATTTTAGCAAATAGCGTTATTAAATAATAAATCAAAAAGAATAGCGCAAAGCCAACCAAGGTGCAAACAACTAAAACTAAAAGCCTTATATTAGTTTTGTAAAAGCCTGAAAATTTATAAGAAAGGAAGTATGCAAGTATGAATACAACCAAAAAACACACGCACTTTAAAATTCGTTTAAAACAAAATTTAAACTTGCGTTTTTTATTATCACATTCTTTAGCGTTGTATTTTATAACGTCGTACTCCGTTCTCATAAAAACACCTATTTTAAACGGTAATATCGCAATAACTTGCGTTTATATACTCGCGTAAAACTTCGGGGTTAATTTCTATTTGCTTACCAACCCGCCCTGCCGAAACGCAAATGGTATCGTTTAAAATTGCCGTTTCGTCAATAACGGTAAGAAATTGCTTTTTCATACCAATAGGCGAACACCCACCGTGTATATACCCCGTTAAAGGTAAAAGTTCCTTTTGCTTTATCATTTGGATAGATTTTACCTTAACCGCCTTTGCCGCCTTTTTTAAATCAAGTGAAGAATCAACAGGCACAACAAAAACGTAATGCTCGTTATCGTTGCCTACGGTAACTAAAGTTTTAAAGACCATATAGCAGGGTTTACCAACGAGTTCGGCAACCTTTTGCCCGTCAGTTTGCGAACTATCATATTCGTAACAATTATAAGAGATACCGCTACTGTCAAGCAATCTCATAACGTTAGTTTTTTCCATAAATTAATCGATTTTAAGTTTGAATACTAATTTTTTAACGTAATCAGTACCGTCAACGTCGTAACCGCCAACGTGTAAATCGTTAGGGAAAATAAGCGCGAAGTTTTCTGGGTTTAAAACTACTTGATGCGACCAAGAAGTTTTAAAAAACTCTACGTCTTTTTCTGCGTTATAAGGCTTATCATCTTCGCCTAAATCAATGGCTTGGAAATACATCATTTCTTCACCGCCAAAGGTCATTTGAAGGTCTAAATAATTCCTGTGCGCCTCAAGAGAAACGTCTTCTTCAGGCGTAGGCTTCGTGTCGTAAAACATCACTTTAACGCAATGCCCTTCACCCAAGTCAATAGTCCCCTTTTCAAGTGAGTTTAAATCGGTATTTTTTAAAAAGTCAACTGCTTTTTGCACGCCTGGAATATAAGCGTATCTTTCCATTTTAGAAATATTGTCAATAATCATTGGATTAGTCCCCTTTTATAGTTTTAATTATATGTTCAACGTAGGCTTTGGCTACGTTAGTATTCGTAACTTCTTCTGCCATTTCAAAAAACGCGTTAGAATTAACTTCGCACAAAATAGGCTCTCCGCTATTACCATACATTAAATCGATACCCATATAGTCAAGATTTAGAAGTTTAGCAACTTTTTCGGCAAAGTCTATAAACTCTTTAGACGGTTCTATCTTTTTACCATTACCGCCAAGCGCCACGTTAGAACGGAAATCTTTTCCTTCGGAATTCCTTTCATAACCGCAAAGGTAACTACCACCTATCGTTATAATTCTAACGTCACGTCCACTACTTGAAGAAATAAATTCCTGATAAAGTTTAGCACCCGTTTTATACTTATTGCAAAGAGTAAATAATTCTTCGCGGTCGCTTGCTAAAAACACACCTTTACCCATAGAACTGTAACTTAATTTTACAACTACCGGATAGCCTAAATAACTTGCTATTTCATCAACTTCTTCATAAGAAATATCACTTGCCGTATAGTTTAGTGGCGACGGTATAGTTTTAGGCATCTTAATACCGCTATTTAAAAGGTTTAAATAAGTAAGTGCCTTATCATCGCAAAGAGCGATTGAGTTTGAAGGATTAAACACCCTTACACCCGATTTTTCAAGCACTTCGGCGGTGTATCTATCTTTATCCAAAAATAGACAAAAATCAAGGTTTTTAAGGCTTAAATCAATATCGCCACCATTTGTGATAGCAAAATTGTAACCGTTATCGATAATTTTAACGTTTATACCTTTTAAATCAAACTCTTGTTTTAACCTTTCCGCCTGATTTTTCATAGCGGGAATTTTACAATATCTGTTTACAATAATAACGCCGTTTAACATAGTTAAATTATACCACACAATTTTAAAAATATCAAGCGCGAAGTAAAAATTAAAGTCCCCTAAACTAAAAATTAAAGTCCAACTTCGACCCCGAAGTTGGACTTATAATTTTTAATAATTTTCTTTTCTAACTTCGAAGTAACTTTCAGGGTGAGCACATACTGGGCAAACTTTAGGTGCCTTTAAACCGATATGGAGGTGACCACAGTTTCTGCATTCCCAAACAGTAACGTCAGTTTTTTCAAAAACTTTTTCTTCCATAACGTTTTTAAGGAGTGCTTGATATCTTTCTTCGTGAGTTTTTTCAATGTTAGCAACTGCACGGAATTGAGCAGCAATAACAGTAAAACCTTCTTCTTCAGCCTCTTCAGCCATGCGTTTATACATTGAAGTCCATTCTTCGTTTTCACCTGCAGCAGCAGCCTTAAGGTTAGCAGCAGTATCGCCAAGTTCACCTAAGTGTTTAAACCACATTTTTGCGTGTTCTTTTTCATTTTCAGCAGTTTTTAAAAAGATTTCAGCAATTTGTTCAAAGCCTTGTTTTTTAGCAACGCTTGCAAAGTATGTATATTTGTTACGTGCTTGGCTTTCACCAGCAAAAGCTTCCCATAAATTCTTTTCGGTTTTAGTACCTTTAAGTTCCATAATAAATCTCCTTTATTTTAAATTAGTTTTTAAACTATATTTTTAATTAATTTGTTCTTTGCACTCTATACAAGTGCCGTGTAATACAACTTCCGCTAAAGTTATATCCCCTACACCTTTATAACCCGAATTTTCAATCTTGTCAAGGGGTATTTCTAAAATATCAAAAAATTTTCCACACTTTTCACACTTAAAGTGCGCGTGGCTTTTTATTGTCGTATCAAACCTATCGCCTGAAGTTAAACTAATCTTCTTAATCAACCCCTCGGATGATAGAGTTTTTAAATTCCTATACACCGTAGCTAAATTAATGGTGGGCATTATTTCTTTACACCTTAAAAGCACCGTTTCTGCTATCGGGTGGTCATAACTTTCGTGCACCACTTTATAAACTACGTCACGTTGTTTACTTTCCCTCATAAACACCTTCCTTTGATATAAGTGATAATGATTATCATTATTATATATTAAAAAATATAGTTTGTCAAGAGTTTTATGAAAATTTTTTAAAAAAAATTATTTATCGAATAAAAGGGGTTGATTATTTAATTAATTTGTAATACAATTAATATACATTACAAGGGATTAGGTGCATTATGAAACACGTTTTTATTATCAATCCTCATGCTGGCAAAGTTAACATTTTTAACAAAGCCTATCAAGAAATCAGCGTATTTATGGATAAATACGATATTACTATACATAAAACAACTCAAGAAAAAGATGCCACTAATTTTGTTAAGCAATTTGCAGAGGCGCACCCTACTGAAGAAATACGTTTTTACGCTTGCGGTGGTGACGGAACTATTAACGAAGTGGTAAGCGGTGCCGTTAACTATAAAAACGTAAGCGTATGCGTATACCCTTGCGGTAGCGGAAACGATTTTGTAAAGTCTATTGGTAGATTAGAGTTTTATAACGATATAGAAAAGATTTTAAACGCAAAAAACAAAAAGATAGACGTTATTAAAGTTGGCAATGAAAATTATAGCATTAACGTTTGCAACTACGGTTTTGAGGCAAAAGTAGCAAAACACGCAAACCTTGTTAAAAACAAAGGTGGCAAAAACCCTTATCTTCGCGGTGTTATCAACGGGCTTTTTACCGGCATGAAAAACAATATTACCGTTGAGGCAGACGGCGAAGTTCTTAACCCTGACGGAAAGATGCTTTTAGGCGGTACTGCAAACGGCGGTTACGTTGGCGGAAAGTATTTTTGCGCGCCAAGGTTTGTTTTAGACGACGGTCTTTTAGAAGTAACAATAGTAAAACAAGTATCGGTATTCACCCTTATAAAATTAATTAAGCAATACGAACTTGGCAACCACCTTGAAGATAAAAGATTTAAAGATTTATTAGTATACAAAAGGGCTAAAAAAGTTAAACTTTATTCTGACAAGCCTTTTGACGTTTGTATTGACGGTGAAATTATAAACGGCAAAGAATTTGAGCTTGAGGTTTTAGAAAAAGCAATAAATTTTGCAGTTGAGGAGAATTAGATGCCAGAAAAAATTAAATCGGTAGTAATAATACCGGCATACGAGCCACCTGTTTATTTAATTTCTTACGCAAAAGAACTTTTAAGTAGCGGTATTGATGAAATTATTGTAATAAACGACGGTAGCCCTAAAAAATATAATAAAGTGTTTAAGGAACTTTCTTTACTTCAAAATATCACGATATTCAACAACAGAACAAACCGTGGTAAAGGTTACTCCCTTAAAACGGCATTTTCTTACTGCATAAAAAACTATTCGTTTGATACAGTTTTTGCAACGGCTGACTGTGACGGACAACACGTAGCAAAAGACGTTGTTAACTGCATTGAAAAGGCCAAAAAGAATTACGATTCGCTTATATTGGGCGTAAGAAACTTTAAACTTAAACACGTACCAAGAATTAATAAACTTGATAACTTTATTACAAAGCTATTATTTAAAATTTTACACGGCGCTAAAATTACGGATACAAAAACTGGTTTAAGGGCTTTTTCTTATAAACTTTTAAAACCGTTGTTTGACGTTGCCGGCGATAGATTTGAATACGAAATGAACTGTTTAGTTACTTTTAATAAAAACAACATTCCTTTTATTGAACTACCTATCGAAACGGTTTACTACGATAAAACTGACGATATTGACAAACGCAGTCACTTCAGGGCGTTTGTTGACAGTTTTAAGGTATGGCGCATTTTATTAAAACACGCAAAAGCAAAATTATTTATCGCCTTAGCAATTATACTTGCAATAATCATAACAACAATAATCATACTTTAATATAAACAAAAACGGCTCATATGAGCCGTTTTTTTGTATAGTTATAATTTTACCTTGCAAAAGTTATGAGTTGTAAGATACTACCTACCGTTATGATTGCAATAAATTGCAAGTTGCGGATTTTATTTATATATAAAATATTATCCGTAACTTTTAGGCATTAGCCTAAAAATTTCATCTTGCGGTCACGCAAGATTTCATCGCAATAGCGATTTCACCCGTTTCCTAAACGGATTTAACTTAAAAAAGTGGGCACCGCCCACTTTTTTATTCTTCGCCTGTGTGGTTGTAAGTAATTGTATAATCGCCTGTACCATAATCCCAACTTGTACCTTTACTTATAGCTTGCCATTGCTCTTTTGTTCCACGATATTTTATACTTGTAAGTGAATCGCAAAATCTAAACGCAAAAAACTCTATACTTGTTACACTATTTGGGATTTCTACACTTGTAAGTGAACTGCAATATTCGAACGCTCCAGCACCTATAATTGTTACACTGTTTGAAATTTTGAACTCAGTTGCAGTTTTACCATTTGCATATTGTATTAAAGTTTTACCGTCTTTACTATATAGGTTACCATCTATCGATTTATAATATTCATTTGCAACGTCTACTTCTATACTTGTAAGTGAAGTGCACTTATTGAACGCAGAATAACCTATACTTGTTACGCTATTAGGGATTACTATACTTGTAAGTGAAGTGCACAAAGAGAACGCAGAATCACCTATACTTGTTACACTATCAGAGATTACTATACTTGTAAGTGATTGGCAATTATAGAACGCACCCCAATCTATACTTGTTACGCTATTACCTATTACTACACTTGTAAGTGAACGGCAATTAGAGAACGCATAATCACCTATACTTGTTACGCTATCTGGAATTTCTATACTTGTAAGTGAAGTGCAATAATAGAACGCACGTTCACCTATACTTGTTACGCTATCTGGAATTTCTATACTTGTAAGTGAAGTGCAACAATAGAACACACCCTCACCTATACTTGTTACACTATTAGGTATTATTATACTTGTAAGTTTATTGCAATCAAAGAAAGCAAATGAACCTATACTTGTTACGCTATTTGGTATTACTATACTTGTAAGTGAACAACCATAGAACGCATCATCACCTATACTTGTTACACTATCTGGGATTACTATACTTTTAAGTCTATTGCAACCAT
>JAZRSH010000022.1:0-30856 GCA_045651405.1 Christensenellaceae bacterium
CTAAAACTTCTTCGTTGAGTTCTACGCCGATACCAGGAACGTCGGGTATAGTAACGTTGCCGTTTTCATCGAGTTTGAAGTGGTGGCGAACAAGGTTTTTAGAAAGAACGGTTTCTTGCGCACAATATTCAAGCATATCTGCATTTGGAATAGCGGCAATAAGTTGAAGGGTTGCGCCCATTAAAATGCCAGTTTTAAATGCGTGTGGAATAAGTTTTTTGCCACGAAGTTCTGCCATATCGGCAATCTTCTTAGCCATTGTAATACCACCGCAACGGCTCATATCAGGTTGAACGATATCAACCTTGCCAAGGTCTAACATTTCTTTAAACTCGAACATAGTACCAAATTCTTCGCCCGATGCAAGTGAGATGTTCATATTGTCAGAAAGTCTACCAAAGTCATCAGTTCTATCAGGGCAGAAAGGTTCTTCAAGCCAGTAGAGTTTTTGTTTTTCGTATTCTTTAGCAACGCGAAGGGCATATTTATAATCAGTCCAACGCATACCGATATCAATCATAAGTTTGCTATCAGGACCAACGGCTTCACGACAGTATTCTACAAGTTTGATATCCTTTTCTTCATTTTGACCAAGTGCGCCCCAACCAAACTTAAAGCCTGCGTAGTTACAGTCTTGCTTATGGTGGTTAACAAGGTCAAAAATTTCTTCTTTAGTTTCAGGCATTAATACCGAGCAGTATGCTGGGATTTTTTCCCTAAATCTACCACCGATAAGCATAGAAACGGGAACACCCATTTTTTTACCAGCGATATCCCAAAGTGCGATATCAATACCACTCATTGCGTGGATACCTACGCTACGGCGAGTGTAATAGTAACTGTAATGGTACATTTTATACCATAAATATTCAACGTTAAGTGGGTTTTCGCCAACTAAGATATCCCTTAAACCACGGCATTGGTCGTGAGATGCAGGGGTTTCTACAATTGCTTTTACAACTTCTGGCGAACTATCTACTTCGCCAATACCCGTAATGCCTTCGTCGGTATGAACTAAGATAACTGCAGTATCTTGACTGCCGTCACCTATCATTTTAACTTCGTCTTGCCTAACGACGATAACTTCTACGTCAGTAATCTTCATAAAATTTCTCCTTAAAATTCAATAACCGCTTTGATAAGTTCTTTATCACGGTTTCTATATAAGTCAAACGCCTTGTTTATATCTTCGATTTTAAACTTGTGTGTGACCATTTGTTCTACGTTGAGTTTGCCCTTGTCGATAAGTTCTACAAGCGGATACCACGCTTTAGTGTTACCAACGGCACCCGTTAAAGTAATTTCGTTAACAATCATTTCTTTAACAGGTAAAATTGTTTGGTCGTTATCGCCTGGGATTCCGTACTGAATAACAGTACCGCCTTTTTTGCAACATAAAATTGCCTTGGTTATAATTTCGCCAGCGCCAGTTGCCTCAATAACGATATCGGCACCTTCGCCATTTGTCATATCCATAAGTTCGCTAACGATATCTTGGGTAAGGGTTGTATCAATTACGGCATCTGCACCGAACTTCATTGCCCTTTGCGCCTTGAAGTCTCCCCTAACGAGTGCGATAATTTTGCCCGCGCCCATAATTTTAGAAAGCATAATATACGCAAGAGCTGCAGGGCCAACACCCGTTACGAAAACGGTGGAGTTTACGGGAATACCAACACGCATTAACGATTCGGTTGGGCATACGGTACTTTCCAAGATAGCGCCGGCATAGTTTGATACGGTATCAGGGATAGGCACGATAGCAGAAACGGGTACTTTTAAGTATTCGGCATAACCGCCGTTGTGTGGATAGTAGCCGATTTCCGAACTGTCTTTACAAAGGTATTGTTTACCTTCCCTACAATACGCACAAGTACCGCAACCAAGTGAGGTTGCAATAACGCATCTTTGACCTACTTCGATATCCTTTCTTGAAGTGTTAATCTTTTCAACCACACCGCAAATTTCGTGACCTTGAACGTTAGGATATTTACCGATTTTTAAATAACCTGAAATAATGTGATAATCGGTAACGCAAACGCCTGCACATTTAACTTTGATAAGCGCCTCTTCTTTACCGATTTCAGGAATAGGGATATCTTTTACTTCAATTTGGTTAACACCCGTCCAAACTGCGGCTTTCATAAATTATCACCTTTGTTACCAAACGGAATACCGCTTGCCTTTTCCATAAGTTTTTTATAGCCTTTAGGGAAGGTTTCGCTATCCGCCTCCCTTAAGCAAGGTAAGATAGAATGTTGTTCTTTTCTTGCCATTTCTAAATTGCCTTCGCCTACGTATTTATAAATATTGAAAATTTTATCAGGATAGATAGTTGCAAGCGCAGTCATACTACCAACGCAACCGCCAACGAGTGCAGGGAATAAAATATCGTCAGTACCCGTTAAAACTTTAAAGTCGTCACCACCGACATTTTCTACCATGTGAATCATTCTTTTCATATTGGCGCTACTGTCTTTAATACCCCAAATATTAGGGTGTTTAGCCAAGCGGTAAATAACGTCAAGCTCCAATTCTTGCGTAAAGAAAGGAACGTTATAAAGGACGATAGGTACAGGCGAAATATCTGCAAGTTTAGTGTAAAACTCTTCTTTTTCCTTTGCAGTATACTTGAAGTAGTACGGTGGGCAAACGAGAACGCCTTCCGCCTCAACTTCTTTTGCTAAAAGGCAAATTTTATAACTATCTTGCACGTTAGCCGTACAACCGCCAACGATTATCGTTTTGTTTTTATCTTTAAGTTCGTAAACTATTTTTACAAGTTTTGATTGCTCTTCAAAAGAAAGAATAGGATATTCCGCCGTACTACCGTTTACCATGTAGCCTTTAATGTTGCTACCTTGTAAGCGTAACACTTGTTTTTTGAAAGCATCGTAATCAACTTGTCCGTCTTTAAACGGTGTTAAAAGTACTGCGTATGCACCGCCGAGAGTGTTTTTCATTTTAAAATATACTCCTTTATATCAAGTGGCATTAAATCTTCAAATAAATTTTCTAAACCGCTGTCGGTTAATAAATAATCGTTTTCAAGCCTTACGCCGAAATCTTTATATAAACCCGGTTCTAAGGTGTAAAAACTATCAGTTTCAATTAAAGCGTCCTTTTCAGGTAAAAACTGCGGTTGCATTACCGCATCGGTGAGAATTTTGTGACCTGCGTGGTGCACCAATTCATAGCCGTTTTTTTGATAAACGCCGTTAACGGCATGATAAACGTCACACGCTTTAGTATTAGGTTTTATAGCCTTTTCCCCTTCCCTCATAGCGCACTTAAGCATTTCAAAAACCTGTGCTTGCCTTTGGGTTGGCTCTCCAACGAAAAAGGTGCGGGTAACGTCACACCAAACACCGCCGTATTTAACGCTGATATCCATAATAACGGTATCGCCCTTTTTAGGAAGGTAGTTTTTTGTAACGCCGTCAATACCCGTAGTATCTTCACCCCAAATATAATCGTATAAAATCTCATAACTTTTAAGTTCGTCATCAAGCGAATTTTTAAAAACTTCGAAGAGTTCGTCAGTATTTTTACCTAACGAAAAGGCATTTTTAAAAGCGCAAAACGCATTTTTAACCGCCGTTAGATTTTTTATGATTTTTTGTTTGTTTTCTAACACGTTTTTCTTCATATTTATTGTATAATACAATAACAAAATTTTAATGTCAAGTACAAAATTGCTTTTTTTGTTGCTTATTTTACTTTTCTTACGTTATATGTGATATAGTGAAAAACTTCGCTATCTTTTTCTATGAGCGGAAGAGCTCCAATCGGCTTGTTTACCGCGTTAGGAACGAACTGCGGTTCAATGCAAAAGGCACTATGCTTACCATAGATTTTACCATTTTTACCAACCTCACCGCACAGGTCATTTGCCGTATATAACTGCACCCCTACCATATCGGAAAAAACACCCAAAACGATACCGGATTTTTCATCTTTAGCAACGGCTTTTAACGTGTTATACGCAAGGTAATTTATATCGTAGCCGTTAGCCCTTTTTAGTTCGTTATCATCACTGAAAATATCCTTGCCTATAGGCTTACTTTCAGTAAAATCAAAAGGTGTATTTTTAACGTTTACAATTTCGCCCGTTGGCACTCCGTTACTATCTACCGCGGTGTAAGTTTCGCCGTAGATTGTAAGGTTTGTATGGTAAATATTTTCACTTTCTGAAAGGTTAAAATACGGGTGTAAAGTAGGGGCAAACGGAGTTTTTTTATCACTTTTTGCTGTAAATTTTACTACTAAATCATTATCGTTTAAGGTGTATTCTACCCTGAAATCCATATTGCCACCAAACCCGCCTTCACCATCAGGACTAAAGGTTGAAAGTATAAGCGTTTCGCCTTGAATTTCATAATCGAAAACTCGTTTATCAAAACCATATAATCCGCTATGGTTTGAGTGCTCGCCCGCGTTTTTGGTTAGGGTAAAAGTTTCACCGTCTAAAGTATAACAAGCGTTTTCTATTACGTTTGCCACCCTGCCTATAACCGCACCCGCGTAAATATCGTATTTTAAATAATCGTTAATGGTATCAAAGCCTAAAACTATATCCTCTTTATTAAAAACTTTAAAAGATTGTATTATCCCACCAAAGTTTAAAACGGTAACTTCTAAATTTTTATTTTTAAGGATAAATGCTTTAATTTCCTTGCCGTTTAAATAATCAAAAGTAGTAATTTTAATCATAATTTCACCTTTAACATAATACCAAGTTAATATGAATTTGTCAATATATCTTATTTTTGATTGCTCTTAGCGAAAAAATGTGTTAAAATAACTATTGATTTGAATACTATAGGATAGATTATGATTTACAACAATATATTAGATGCAATAGGAAATACGCCTATCATAAAACTTAATAATATGACTGACGAAAATAGCGCAACTATTCTCGTTAAATACGAAGGCTTAAACGTTGGCGGTTCTATTAAAACGAGAACGGCTTACAATATGATTTTACAAGCTGAAAAACAAGGTCTACTCAATAAAGATAGCATTATCGTAGAACCTACAAGCGGTAACCAAGGTATTGGCTTAGCACTTGTTGGTTGCGTAAGGGGTTATAAAACTAAAATTATTATGCCTGACTCCGTTAGTGAAGAAAGGCGTAAACTCGTTAAGCATTACGGTGCGGAAGTTATTTTAGTTCACGATAACGGCAATATCGGTTTATGTATTGAAGAATGCGTTAAACTTGCACTTAAAATGAAAGAGGAAGACAAAAACGTTTTCGTTCCGCAACAGTTTGAAAACCCTGCTAACCCTTGGATTCAAAAGAACGTTACCGCTAAAGAAATTTTAGATGCGGTTGACGGACCTATTCACGGTTTCTGTTCAGGCATTGGTACAGGCGGAACTATTACGGGTATTGGCGAAGGATTGAAAGAAAAAAATCCTGATATTGAAATTTGGGCAATCGAACCTGAAGAGGCTGCAATTTTATCTGGCGGTTTAATCGGCACACATATTCAAATGGGTATCGGCGACGGTGTTATACCACAAATTTTAAATCAAGAAATTTACTCAAGTATTTGTATCGTAAAAGATGAAGAGGCTTTACAAACTGCTAAAGACCTTGCTAAAAAAGAAGGTATTATGTGCGGTATATCAAGCGGAACTAACGTGGCGGCGGCTATTAAACTTGCTAAAAAACTTGGCAAAGGCAAAACGGTTGTAACAATTCTTCCTGATACTGCTGAAAGATACTTTTCTACCCCACTTTTTGAAGAATAAAATTAACACCTTGCAATCTCGCAAGGTGTTTTTATTATAAAAATTACGGCTTGGCAGAAATTTTGCCAAGCCGTTTAGTTTATTTATTACATTTTTTCAAAGTTGCCGATAATAACGCTGAAGTAAGGTGCGTTAGAAACGCCAAGTGACGATGCACTCATAGTAACTGAAAGCCAGTTAGAACTTTCGTTAAAGTTACCAGGTACGGTTGCTAAACCTGCAAAAGCAGGTGCTTTTTGCGCCAAGGCAAAAACAGGTGCTATGCTTGTAGTTGAAGGCATAAATAAGTATTGACCGTTACTTACAAAACCTACCGAACTAATAGATTTAATAGCGCTAACTGCAGAATCTGAAATATCGAACACGTCAGTTCCCCTTGCAACTACACCTTTAATGCTAACAAGGTCGTCGTTACTTCTTGCAGTAAGGATAGAATCGGTATTTGGGATAACTACCGCAATAAGGTTAATTTGTTCTGCATCTTTAACTTTGTGAACGAAAGTTTTATTGCAAGCAAGCGCAGTAGGAATACCTTGAGATGCATAGATTTGTCCCATATTCATAAAGAGATTATTCATTTCTTTAAATTGAGAGAACAATGCAGTAGCATTAAAGATAGTATACCAAGCCTCGGTACCTGCTGCGTACGACTCAAATTCCGATTTATCGTCAACGTTTAAAACTGGGTATGGCGAAGTAGTGTCGGCAATTTTACGGTCGCTATCTACAAGTATGAACAATGGACCACCTGCATTTTTTAATATACTGTTTTCTACGTTAACTTTACTTTTCCAAATGTAGAACATATTAGAATAAGCGTCAAGCATACGTGAATTTTTAAGGTTTACAGTACATTGTGCCGAAGGGCTTTCATCTGTTAAGATATGCGAGTAGAATTGTGAAGTAATAGCATTATCAACGGTAAGAGTATCCACTAAACTGTTGATAGCCATAAGTCCTGCAGGAATACCGCCTTGATTTACTTTTGGCATATTTCCTTGTAAGAATACGTTTTCAATAGTAATGTTTAATTCTTCACTGCCAGTTTTAAAGAATTTAAACATAAACCAGTGAGATATTGGGTTACTCATTTTTAAAGTATCGTTAGTTTTAAAATCTCTACTAATTACTGAAGATAAGCGTCTTGTTTCGCTATCTTTAGTAGAGATAGTCATATAGTTACCCGAAATTGAACATTGGTTAGTATTGAAAATACCCTTTTGCATATTAACGGCTTTGTAAGTAGTTTCGTTATAATCTTCTTTAACACCGTCGCCGTTAGAATCGTAAATATTAGAATTTAAGTCGTCGTTATTGGCAGTTGTATGGTTATAGTTATTGTTATCGCCAGTACCATCTCTGAGCGAGCCTTTTAATTTATTAGCGTAACCTAAAGCACTTCCAGTAGCGTTATCTGCCATTTTTGCTTTAGAAAGGGCTAATTCGTAGCCTGGCATATATTCAGACCAGAAATAGTTGTTAGGAAGTTTATCCGCGTCAACGGCGATATCGTTGTGTAAAACAATAAGAGTTACGTCTGTATATTCAGAAAGTTTTTTATCGTCACACTCAAGCGTGCGGTTTTTAATTTCCGCCCAACTTTTAACGTTTAAGTTATCCATCACCGATAAACCGTAAACGTCGTAAACGTTGTATGCTTTTTCTACTTTAAATTCAATAGAAATCGAAGATGATACGTTACCTGAAAGGTCGTAGGCCTCTTCATCAAGTTTAACGATAAGTTTAAATTCTTTACCTTCCGCTTCGGTTGTAAATTTATACATATTATTAGTAGCGTCACTAATATAAGTAATTTCTTCAACGTCTTGATAACCGTTTTCACCTTTAAGTTGCAATTCGTAGTTGGTAACAGGATTTTCAATATCAACCATACCTACGTTAGGGTCAACGTATTGTACGATAGGTACAAATTTAAACTTGTTTACGTTTCCCACAACGTAAGGTTTACCTTTGATAGCAAATTCATTTTCGCCTATTAAAGATTCTTCTTTTACTGCAGACGCATTTTTAAATTCTACGTACGATTGCGGAATCGTAAACCTTATAGGTTTAATGGAACTTACCTTCTTAACGATTTGAGCGTTTAAAGTAATTTCCTTTCCTCCTACCTTAATTTTTAATTCTTTATTACCTTCAGTTGTCGTGTCAATAGGGGTATAAGAAACTTCACTATCAGTAAGTTTATATACCTTTTCAGTATTGTCATCAAAAACAACTTTTACTTGAATTTTTGAATAATCAATTACATCATCAACAAAGTAAACGCCTTTGTACGTTGATTCATTAATTTTAATTTCCTTAACACCTACTTCCCCACCGCAAGCAGAAACGATTAACGATGCAATCATAACAACTACAAGTGTGAGTACTGATAAAAGTTTAGCCTTCTTCATTTTTTTCTCCTTTTAGTAATAAATTTAGCGTTTAAAAAACGCAAAGCCCAAAATTAATACATTATAAACACAACAACCATTTTTTTATTAGAATTGTCTTTAGATTTATAAGTAACGGTGGCATTGCCAGCCTTATTTACAGTAAAAACGCCGTTTGAATAAGTTAAGCAGTTTTCAAAACCGTCGTCAAAAAAGATGTTTACGTCAAGTTCTTTATTCGTAGCGTCTAAATTAGGGTTAACCGCCTTAATGATAGGGGTTATTTTTATAGTCATACCTTCTTTGCAAGGGAATAACAAATAATATTCTTGATAAGGCGTTCCATCTTGACCTTTTATTGCTTCGTAAAACTCAAGTTTATCTTTATTGTGCGAAAACTCCATATGGTCGTTATCTTTAGTTAAAGTAATACTTGCAATGTAGTTTATATTATTAAACGACATTATTTGCATACCGAATATACCAACTATCAATACCGAGGCAACGTAAACTATCGCTAAAATCAATATCGTAGGTTTAGTCATAATTACCTCTCCTTATAATAGAGTTTTACTCTAATAAAATACAAATATACTCTTGAACTCATAAATAATAAACTGATAATAGCAAGTTTAATAAATGCAGAATTTAACCCGGACGGCGCTAAAAAGTAAACTAAAAATGCAAATATTGCAGAAATCAATAAAGCAAATAAAGTTGCTTTTTTAACGTTAGGATTATCAAATTCAAGCCCAAGCGTAGCGTATTGGTCGCTCTGCGGATTCATAATATCCATTTCCGCCGACCAAAGAAGGTGTGCAACGGAAAGTGCACTACCCGTTATAGCAACGCATACGAATTCAAAAGTAGACGCACCCGACGTGTAAACGTAGAAGGTAGTTGCACAGACAACCGATATCGTTGAAATGATTATTCTTGGTACTAATCTTGAAAAAGTTAATACCCAAGGTGAAATAGGTCTTGTTTTTTCAATAAATCTCGCATTTCCGTCTTTACTGTACACGCAAGCGTACTCGTTATTAAACGAAAGCACCGTTAAGTATAAAACGAGCATATTGAATGCTTTAGTCATAAACTGACCGTTAAAACTGGTTTGCATTGCGGAGTAAAGTTTGTTAAGCAAGAATATAAGTATTGACGGTAAAAGCAACTGTAACATTACGTTTACAATATACTTACTACTTCTAAAGTTACCTATTAAATCTTGAAAGAGTGGACTTAAATACCTGTTGTGTACTTTATTTTTCTTTGGAGGGGTTACCTTCTTTTCATATTCAAATTGCTTAGACGCCATTTTAAAGAATAACGGCTTTGCAAGTAAGTAAGCAATTGTTATACAAACGGCTAAAAAAGCAATTAATACTAAAAAGTATAAAAGTGCGTATCCACTAAATATGTTTTTAGAGATTGCAAGCGTACCGCCTACAATCATAAGGGTTACGTAATAAAAAGGACTGAAAATTTCAGTAAATTTTGTTAAAAAAGGTTTTATAACGTATTCGCTTATGTTATTCCATTGCGCAACGATATTGATGTTTTCAGGGATAATACTAACGAGTTTAAATAAAACTTCGGCAATAATTAAAACGATAGTAATTATAAGCACACCTTGTAAAACTTTGTGTTTATCAATAAATTGCGATATATAAAGCCACGGAATACTAAGTACCGCGCCAACGGCAACTGGCAAAAGCGAAACTAACACAAACCCAACTATAAGCCACAAATAATAGTAAAATATAGCGCTATTGTTTATACCGTACGCAATAAATAACGGTAACGTAAAGAAAAAGTTTTTTCTAATCTCGTAAACGAAATACATAATGAGTTTAGAGAAAAACACTTGATTATGCTCAACGGGTAAAGTTAAAAGCACCCTATTATCTTGCGATTTATAAAGGGAACCAGTTAACCCAACCGTACAAGTTATAATCGAAAGCAACTGTATTATCGTAAAGATAACGGCTATTACCGTGTCTGGCATCTCCTTACCTAAGCCGAAAACGCCAAGGATAGAACAAACCATAAACAAAAGGTAAAACGCCACCGTTACTACAACGAATTTAACAAGCGTTAAAATTATTGTAAACAACGCACTTCTAAACTTTTTAGTAAACGAAAAGTCAAGTTTATCGGCAAGTTGCATAGCCACAAGTGAAAAAAGTTTTTTCATACTATGCACCTTTAACCGCTTTTTCTACCTTTATAGCCTCAACTTCTTTTCCGTTTATAATATTCATATAGAAGTTTTCAAGCGTGTCGGTTTTTTCAATCTCTTCAATAGTTTTAACGCATTGAATTTGTCCTTTTTTAATAATGGCAATCTTGTCGCAAATTTTTTCAACTACGTCAATAATATGGCTTGAGAAAAATACGATATTACCCTTTTTTGCGTGATTTTTCATACACTCTTTTACTTGGAAAATACTGTTAGGGTCCAAACCTGTTAAAGGTTCGTCCAAAATCCAAATTTTAGGGTCGTGTATAAGCGCTGCCATAATGGTAACTTTTTGTTTCATACCGTGAGAGTACGTTTTTATAGGATTATCGATAGCAGCCTCAAACTCAAAAAGTTTAACGTATTCGTTTAAACGTTCGTTTCTAACTTCAACGGGAACTCCGTAAAGGTCTGCAATATAGTTAACGTATTCCCTTGCCGTTAATTTTTCATAAAGGGCGTAGTGGTCAGGCACGAAACCTATTTGAGATTTCGCTTCAACCGGTTGAGTTTGCACGTCGTAACCGCAAACGGTAATGTTACCGCCCGATATAGTTTGTATCCCAACTATACTCTTGATGATAGTTGATTTTCCCGCGCCGTTAGGACCTAAAAAGCCGAATACTTCGCCCGCATTAACTTCTAAGTTAGCGTCTTTAACGGCGTAAACGTCGCTTTTGCCGTAGCGTTTTGTGAAGTTTTTAAGAACGAGCTTATCTATGCTTGTTAAATCCATAGGTTCTCCTTTATCACGCCCATTTAATTTTGACTGAAGGGCAATTTCATCAAGTTTTATCCCTCTGTTTCTTACCGCTATATCTTTCCAACCGCATACTACGTCGTAACCAAGTTCGTATACGAACCATATCGCAAGGGAAAGTAAAATATAAACGCTAAAGTATAACACTTGGTATATTGGGTAGTATTTAAATGATAATTCCCCGATATTAAACTCAAGGGTAAAGTTTCTTAAATTTTCCGCCCAAGACCCAAGTTTATCCGCTATAAAGTTACTGTTTATAAAGAAATAGTCAATACCTGCATCATAATTAGTAAACCAGCCGTTTAAAATTAAAACTAAACAATAGTATACCGCAAAGGCTACAAGGGAATACTTAAACTCCTTAAGTCTTGGCCTACCAAATACGCCAAGCCCAACGGTTAATAGTGGCATGTAAAAGGCTTGATAGTGTGACCTAAAGAAGTTTAAAACGTCAGCCATTAAGAGGGAGCCGTTTAAACCGTCCATATTGTAGTTAGGCATTGCCATTGCTAAAATCGCGCCAAGCACGTTTATAAAGTAGGTAAAGTAGAAAACCCTTTTACTCTTAAAAATTAAACACATAGGCGTAATGTAAAGCGCCGTATTACATAAGTGAAAAGGAAGCCCCGATACGTTTGTAAAATCTTCGAACTTGTGCGTTAAGGTATATAAGAACAACCCTGCAAGCGAGTAATATAAAAGGGCAAATTTTTTAGTTTCCTGACTTTTATCCTTTAAAAGTAAATAGAGTGCAATAGGTACGATTACTATTGGGTAAAGATATATTCTGTGATAGATATTAAGGTCGTCAACCTTAAAAGCGTATCTATACGGGTCTAATAAAAGTTGAGGAATATAATTCGGCATAGTTACTATAATCATACCAATAACTGAAAGTATAGCGTAAATTACCATTTTGGCATTAAACTTATACTCGCAAGTTTTAATATTTAAAAGGTAATTTGCTAAACTTAAAAGGGAAAATGCCAAGCATAAACCAACTTCAACTGAAAGTAACACCGCCCTTAAAGATATATCGTAAATTTCAAGTCCAAAGTTTGCAAGCAATAAGTTTTTTAAGCAAACGGTAGACAAAATGAATATTACGGGCGATACGAAAGCCGTTATCACCCTAACCGTTTTAACCTTTTTGAAGAAAGGATATAAAATTACAAGCAATGCAAACGGAACTTCTATCCATAAAAGTATCGCTGAAAAAGCAAGGTGCGAAAGCGAAGAAAAACCTGCAACGCTTTCAGGATAAATTAAACCTTCTAAATACAAATCGGCAAGGGCGTACCTAAAAAGCAATACTGTGCCAAGTATGCCCCCTGCAATTTTATAAAACAAATCAAATTTAGAATTTTTGAATTTATAAACGGCTAAAGCACCCGCCACTAATATCACAAATGAAATTGTTAATGCTAAATAATAAATTCCCATATAAAAAGCTCTTATGTAAATTGTGTGCAAAAATTAACAAAAGAAACATACCTAATTTTTAAGGTTAGCTATTAAAATTTATCTTTTGAATTTTCACATATATATCACAGTTTATTTTACATTAAAATAAAACCAAAGTCAATACTTTCAAAGAATTTACATTTATGCCAAGTTAACGGCAAAATAAAAAAAGTCGCACATAGCGACTTTTTTAAAAGAGAGCCTATAAGCCGAGTTCTGTCATTTAATACGGCTATCTATCTAGGACAATAATTACTTATTGCCTCAAGCGAATAAAACAAACGGGAGCGCGTAGCACGCTTAATCCCATTCCCATCTTGCTTCAGGTGGGGTTTACACAGCCCCCTACGTTACCGTAAGGGCGGTGAGCTCTTACCTCGCCTTTTCATCCTTACAACTAAAGTTGCGGTAATTTTCTGTTGCACTTTCCTTAAAGTCACCTTTACCGGCCGTTAACCGGCACCACGCTACGCGAAGCTCGGACTTTCCTCGTGAAATTTCTTTCCCGCAGCCGTACAACTCTCTTTGAAAATATTTTAGCATTTACTTATTTCTTTGTCAAAGGTTTAAGGGGTTTTACCGCCTTTTACACCTTTTATTTCCCTTAAAAGGTTAGATTCAAAATTGAAATTTCGGTTGTTTTCACGAATTTGTTTGCGTATGCCTTCATTTAAAAGTTCCGTTAGCATGTTAGAAAAATCTTTCACACTATCGCAAAATAAATAATACGCAAGCGAACCAGGTACCGAATTTATCTCGTTTAAATATACTTTGCTATCTAAAAGAAGGTAATCTATTCTAACAACGCCAACAAAATCCCCTTTGCGGTAAACTTTTTCCGTTATAGCCTTAATCTTTTTACTGACTTCATTAGGAATATCCGCAGGGAAGTTTTTACAAGCACCGCTTTTACTTCCCAAGTATTTATCGTTAAAAGATAAAATATCGTTTGCGGTTATAGGCTCTTCACACTCGGAAACAATAATTTTATCTCCGCTTTTATAGGCTGCGCAGTTGATTTCCCTAAAACCAGTTATCGCCTTTTCTACAATAACCTTATCATCGTAGGTAAAGGCTTTATCTAAACCGCTTAAAAGTTCTTCGTCACTTTTAGCAAGGGTTATACCAATACTACTTCCAAGATTGCACGGCTTTACAATTACAGGATAGCCGAATTTCTTTTCAAGCATATTAATAGTTAATTGCTTTTTTTGATAATAACTACTTTTAAAAATTCTAACGTACGGCAACTTATCTACGTTTATCCCCGATAGAAAAACTTTGGTGTAGTCTTTGTCTATAGACAAAGAACTTGCAAATAAGTCAGGGCTTGCAAAAGGTATGTTACACATTTTTAAGTATCCTGAAATAGTGCCGTCTTCCCCGTTAAGCCCGTGCACGCAGTTGATTGCTACCGCTATTTTTGCAATAGGTTTAATTTTTGATTTATGTATAGAGTAAAGGGTATCTTCACCAGAAATTAAAGTAACTTTAGTTAGTTTGTTTAGATTTTTATTTTTAAACCACTCTATATCCTTTAAAAATTCCGCCGTGTACCACTCTCCGCTTTTATCAACGTAGATAGGTATAGCATTAAACAATTCTTTATTGATAGAGTTTACCGTTAGCACGCCAGTTATTATAGAAACGTCGTGCTCGCAAGATTTTCCGCCAAAAAATACTAAAACGTTCCTCAAAAAAACACCTCCGTTAAATTTTTTAACTTTGGTGTTTCTTTAGTATTTAGTTTATTAATTATATTTGTCTGGCAAATCGTTTTCAAATAACACTACGTCGCCACTTTTTAACATCTTTTGAAGTTCTTGTTTAGCCTCATCTAAAGTGTTTGCCATTATAATTTTATCGGCAGGATAACCTTCACTTAAAAGACCTTCACGAATTTTTAAAGCCCTTGCCCTACCAATTAAAACAACGCCGTCACACACTTTTGACATCAATACGCCAAACTCAAAGTTCTTTTCCGCTTCGGCAAAGCCGAGTTCTACTATACCAGGTGTTACTACATACTTTTTACCTTCAAAGAATTTTAAAGTTTCAAGTGCAGTTTTTACACCTTCCGGGTTGGCGTTATAACTGTCGTCAAGCGTGATTATTCCATTATCGGTTTTTACAATTTCAAGCCTGTGCGGTATACTTTTTAAACTGCTTATTCCCATTGCAATTTCCGATATGCTAAGGCCTAAATAATCTGCAACGGCAGTAGCAATACAAATGTTTATAACGTTGTGCTTGCCTAAAAGTTTAGTTGTAACCTTAATACTTTCGCTACCTACGTTAAGGGTAAATTCACTGCCAAAAATACCCATTTTTATATCACTTGCATAAACGTAAGGATTGCAAGAAGTATCGGTACCTGCAAGCCTGTATGGGAAGGTACAAGTTTCGCTCATCTCTTTAGTAAACGCGTTATCCGCAGAGAATACGGCTTTACCGTCCTTCATATTTTCAATGATTTCATACTTAGTCTTTTTAATGTTTTCAAACGCTAAAAAACTTTCTAAGTGCTGTATCGTTATACCGGTAATTACGGCGAGGTTAGGTTTAACGATTTCCGTTAATTTTTTAATGTCACCAACTCGCCTTGCACCCATTTCGGCAATGAATACGTCGTACGTTTCATCAAGGCGCTTAGCGGTTTTTGCTATGCCAAGCGGGGTGTTGTAAGATTTTGGAGTAGACAAAACTTTATATCTACAAGAAAGTAAAGTTTTTAAAATTTCTTTAACGGAAGTTTTACCGTAACTACCCGTAATACCAATTTTAATAAGGTTTGGATAATTATCTAAATATTCCGTGCATTTTTTTACAGATTTATTGATGAAATACCTTTCAAGTGGCTCGTTTATATAGTAGGCTAAAAGTATAAAGTATGGAACGAGTATCGGGCATAAACACAACACCGCATATCTAAAGTTAGCAAGTAAATTTTCCCTAAACGGAATTGCTATTAAGTTTGCTAAAATTACAAGCGCAAAACTAAAAAATATCGTTACTAAAGAGAAGGTTATAACAAGCCTTATCATTCGCTTAGTTAAAACGAGTGGAAGTTTGTCTTTGTGCTTTCTTTCACCGCTAAAGTACACTAATAAAAATAAAAAATATACGATAAAACCAGAATACCTAACAAAATCGTGATTGATAAACGAAAGTGCCATATTGGTAAGCAAAAATCCAAGAATAGAAAGGATAGAAAGCATTATAAGTCTTGTTGAAAAGACGTTGTCTTTTCGTGCAAGCCAAGTTAAATACTCCTTACCTTTGTACCCGCATTGTTGCATGGTTTGGAAAAATTTATATGAGATTAAAAGCATCAAGCAGGCATTTAAAACACCTATAATGATAAACCCACAAATAGTATTTAAAGAAAATAATTCCCGTATATTTTCAAGCTCTAACGGAAGAAACATAAAAACTCCTTTAGTCTAAAAACTCTTTAATTAACACGTTTACTTCGTTGGGTTTTTCCATAAAGCAAAAATGCCCCGCCCCTTTAACCGTGTAAAGTATAGAGTTTTTTATTTTTTTTGCAAACTTTTTAGCCATATAAAGTGGGGTTTCCCTATCATTTTCCCCATAAATTATAAGCGTTTTATTATTTATATAAAAAACTTCGCCATCTTGATGCTCGTTAACGACCATTGCGTAACTTTCACGCATTGCTCCCCTTAATGATTTATATTCACAAGAGCCGTAAGATAGCCTTTTTTCTTCAGATAAAAAGCGTTTTAAAATTTTATATTTATAAACGTTAAAATAATACGATGCTTTACGCTTAGGCTTAAGCCCTGCCCCGCCAATTATAACGAATTTATCAAGCCTATCGTCAAATCGTGCAAGGCGAATACCTATTCTTACCCCAAACGAATGCGCTACTAAGTGGTATTTTTTAATACCTAAACTTGTAATTACATTTTTAACGTCACGTGCATAGTCGTTTAAAGAGTATGGATAGGGCAATTTTTTGCTTTTCCCAAACCCCGTAATATCTATTGCTACCGTTTTATATCTTTTGGATAAATACTCCGTTTGGTAGTAAAAACTTTCCTTGTTAGACATAAAGCCGTGTAAAAATACAACGACTTCGCCTTTACCCTTTTCTTCTACGGAAATACCGTCGATAATTTTTAAAATAAAGCCCCCTTGCAAATGCTAAAACGTAAGGTTCTTTATCTATTTTAGAACCTTAGACATTATAAGGTGCTAACGCAATATAAGGTTGATGCAAAAGTGCAAATCAAATGCAAACAAGACAAGGAAAATCCCGCAGATAAGAGTATACATCTTTTCAAGGGATTTAACACCGTATTGTGCAGTATTTCATTTGCACTTTATCGACCGTTATTGTGGTAGAACCTTACTCATAATAAGGGCGTCTTCCACTCCGCCGTAATACTTTTCCCTAACACTTATATATTCAAAACCAAGTTTTTCATATAATGCTTTTGCCGAATGATTGTTTCTTCTTACTTCTAAAAAGATTTTGTTTACGCATTTTTCTTTTAACACTTCAAAAGTTTTTAAAAGCAAGTTTTCTGCAATTTTTTGCCTGCGGTATTTATGCGTTACTGCTACAAGGTTGATTTCAGCCTCGTCTAAACAATAAGTCAACGCAACGTACCCAACAACTTTACCTTCATGTTCGGCAACGTATCCTATAAAATTATCACTTAAAAAAGCGTCGCAAATCATTTGCTGAGTCCAAGGCTCTTTAAAACACTCTTTTTCAATGCGATATACTTGTAAATTATCGCAGTACACCCAAGGCCTAATAGTCATAAGTTTTCCTCGGCTTGACTTTTTCTAACGTAAATAGGCACTAAACTTTCTTTTTCCGTAGTAGCGGTTGAAATTTTACCGAGTACGGCATTTATAAAACCTTGTTTTACGTCGCAATTTTTAAGTTCAAACTCAACGTCGCTTGACGTTAAAATATTAGGAAATTCAACTTTGAGATTATTAACCCCTTCGCCGTTAACAAATTCTGGCATAGTTACCGCATTTATTCCGTCGTATCCGCATACGTAATAATTACCGTGTCGGGCGTCGATTACAGCCAAGTTTCTTCCGCCCTTTTTATTGTATGCTAAGATATCAAACGAAGTTACGCTAAATACTTTTTTACTAAAAGCATAACTAAACGCCTTAATTGTTGAAACGCCTATTCTTATCCCCGTAAAAGAACCAGGCCCAACGCAAGCGCCGTAGCAATCTATATCCTTAATTTCTAAATTGGCATCTTCAAGCAAGTTTTCAATGGTAGGCATTAAAGTTATAGAGTGTTGAAGATTGCAATCTTCTACGTATTTTACAAAGACTTCTTCGCCTTTTAATATAACTACGGTCAAATGACTACCGCTTGTGTCAACCGCTAAACAATTCATAAAGTAATTTCCCTTTTGTTTTCGTCTAATTTTTTAATAGTAACTATTTTTACCTTATTTGGCAAAACGCTTTTAATGTTTTCAGACCACTCGATAACACAAACGCCACCGCCGTAAAAATAATCGGTTAAGCCAAGTGATTCTGCATCTTCGCCACTTGTTAATCTATAACAATCGTAATGGTATAACTTGCCATCGTAATCGTTCATATACGCGTAAGTTGGGCTTGTGATAACGTCCGTTACCCCTAAACCCTTTGCAACGCCTTTAGTGAAGGCAGTTTTACCACCACCCATTTCGCCTTGCAATAAAACAACGTCCCCCGCTTGCAAGGTGCTTGCGTAGGTTTCGCCTAATTTAATTGTTTCTTCTACAGAGTTAGATATATAAGTCATAAAAGTATTATACACCTACCCGATAAAAAAGTGAAGAGTATTTTTAAGCCTTTTATATAAAAGCACTGTGATTATACTATTTAAAGTACATTTAAGGGCGTTAAATATTACTATTAAATACCACGACGACTGAAAAGCCTGCTCAGCCGTTACACCCAAAAACTGTTCGTAGAGTGGGTAAAATATGTACCTATTACATAAAAGGGCAACGCCTATATCTAAAACACTTACTAAAATTAAAGTTACAATAACGTTTTTAAGTCCCCTTTTGTACTTGTAAACTAAAACTGGCAAAACGACGAATACGTTAGCGAGCATAAAGTTTGCAAGTTCGCCTATTCCGAGCGTCATTGACTTTAACGCGCATAATAGCGAAACGGCGACTACTATAATTTCAGCGTAAATAGCGCCGAGCATATATCCACCGAGTAGCATTATACAAAATGAAAAGTCGAGTTTTAACCCGATTTGCGGAAATATAGGAATTTCCAAAAAAGAAACTGCAAAAGCGAGTGCCGAAGTCATAGCGGTAAGTGCAAGTTTTTTCGTTGTAAATAACTTATTTTCCATAAGCCCTCCAAATAAAAAAAGCGGGGATATTTCCCCGAAACAAAAAAGCGTATGCCTTTTTCTTTTATCATCCAGACTATACTGTCGGTTACGGAATTTAACCGTATCGGGGGCGTTAGCCCTTTGCAGACTTTACTGCCGGTAAGGAATTGCACCTTGCCTCAAAGAAAATTACCTTTTAATTGTATACTTTTTTAGTTTGTAAGTCAAGTATTTATAGTATTGATTTTCCCGTCTAATTCTTCGGCGATAAAGGGGCAATCTAAACTTAGTATTTCGCCCGCGCCGGAATTTAACGCAGTTATAATTTCGGTAGCCTTTTCTATTTTCCCCGCACCTTCAACAACGCATCTATTTAAAGTTAGTTCGCATAAATCTTTTACCGCACCAAAATTTATAACGGTGCTAAAAGAATTATACGGTATAACAGAATAAATTTTACCACTTAAAATAACCCTTTCTATAAAAGGTTTAACTTCGTTAAAGTTAAGTTTAGAAAAATCTATTAATAGACTAATTTTGCGTTTTCTAACAACGCGAAGAACCCTTTTAAACTCCTTTAAAATGCGCTTGTATTCTCCGTTTTTTATAGCCGATATAGGCAAGGTTAAAATTACGCTATCCACACCGTTTTTTATAGCGGTTTTTACACTATATAGCCTATTTTTAAAAATTTCTTCGCCAAGTGGATAGTCTATTATTGCCCTTACTTCAACCCCTTTACCGTTAAGGCATAACTTGGTTTTTTTTACCATACTTGGAAGTACCGTAACACCTTTAAATCCGTACTTTACCGCCATATTGCAACGCTTTAAAATTTCTTCGTAAAACAAGGTGTTATCAACTATTAAATAATTGAGTTTTTTATATAATTTTTTAGCCTTAAACACCCCGAATTCCTTAGACATTTCCCCTTCGCTTTGCCCAAATAAATCGGCTAAATCCTTTATACAAGACTTACCTTCCTCCTGCAAAAAATACTCTTTTATAACCCTGCTGTTTTCGGCTTTTTCCTCTTCGATTTCACAAGGTTTTTGGGATTCTTCCTGTATAACTTCCTTATCTAATTCTTCCATAATCTCCCCCTTATTATTTATAGATTGATTATGCCAAATTCTTTAGCAATTTATACTACCCTACAAAATAATAAGTTTTTCGACTGTTTTTTATAAAATAGCCTAACTTTAGTTTGCTACAATTTGGTTATGAAAGGTTTTATTTATATGATTTTAATTTATGCTTTTGTTTTTTCGATATCACTTCTTGTGAAATTCGTAATAAACGACACCCGAAAAAACAAAAAAAGCGAGGGCGAACCCCCCGCTCAACAAATATTTTACATAAAAAACGCTAACGTGCGCCGTAAAAAGCCCACGCCTAAGCCTACCGATATTACAATTCAAGGTAATATTGTTGATAACGATAAATATTAAAATACGTAAATTAAAAAATTGATTAGTTACGGTTTAACGGATAAAACGGTGGAAAAGACACGCGTTATTGTGAAGACGTGTACTCGAATCGTACACAACTGAACAAAACGCAAAGTATTTTACAGCGTTTTGCCGTTAAGAATCAATTTTTTCGCCTTCACCCCAAAGTCTCTCCAAATGATAAAAAAGCCTTGTTTCGTCGTTGAATAGATGTAAAATTACGTCGCCAAAGTCGATAACAATCCACCTTGCGTCTGCGTAGCCTTCTTTTCTAACAACCTTACCGCCGTTTTTTTCTACTTGTTCTTCACAAAATTCGCCAAGCGATTTAATTTGCGTAGAAGACCTACCGCTTGCCACGATAAAATAATCGGCAACGGAAGTTTTTTCCGCTACGTCGATTTTTACGATATCGTACGCTTTTCTTCCAGATAAAGTTTTACATATTAAATTTGCAAGTTCTTGTGACGTCATAAAAAATAACTCTCCTATTTGTAAAATTCGCAGGCTTTGATTGATAAAGGATATATCTCTTCGCCCGATTTTTTTAAAAATTCTAAAATTTCCTGAGCGCAAATTTTAAAACCGCTTTCAAAATCTTTTTTAACGGCATGTCTAAGTTCTTCAACCCCTATAAATTTACGAGACGGTTCTATAATATCTGCCGTGTAAATAATTTTTTCAAGGGTTGACATATCGGGTCTACCCGAAGTGTGATAGCGAATAGCGTTTAAAATATCACTATCGGTAATTCCTAAAATATTTTTTGCAATATACGCACCTACGTATTGATGCGTTACTTGCGGTGGGCAATCATTTGGGATTTCGTACTTTTTATAATCTTCTTCACTAACGGTTATATACTTAGCACAGTCGTGAAGGAGTGCCGAAAGCTCTACCTTTGTTTTATCAACACCTAAATCCTTTGCAATACTAAGCGCCGTTAATATTACACCCAAAACGTGAGTTTTTCGCTTTTCGGGAAGGTTGTTTTTAACGTAATCGTAATACTTATTAGACGGATATAAATTATTATTAACTATATAATCTTCAACCTCTTTAGTAACTAAACCGCTTAAGCTTAAACCAAGCATTTTCCTTAATCGAATTTCAGTACTTGATAGGTCTTCACCCGATACGTTTAACTTTATAACGGTGTGATTATAAAGCCTTTTTATATTATCAATCAAACAGTCGTCAGAGGTGGTATTACCTTGCCTATTAATTAAAACAAGATTGCAGTTTTTTACGATATCATCGGGGTTTTTCCATGTAGGGAAATTTTCAAGCATATCGCTACCCATTAAGAAATAAAGGGTGCTATCGCTATAAATTTCCTTAAAATGCCTAACCGTTAAGTAAGAATAACTTACACCTTGCTTTTGAATTTCGTAATCGCTAACAACAACTTTTTCGTTACCCGTAAAAGCAAGATTTAAAAGATTAAGCCTATCGTGAGCCCCTAAAACTTCCGCACCTTGTTTATGCGGTGCAACGTAAGTTGGAATAATAAAAAGTTTATCAAGTTGTAATTCTTTTATAGCGTTTAAAGCAACTTTTATATGCTCGCTATGAACGGGGTTAAAGGAACCGCCGAATAAACCAATTCTATTCATATTTTTATTTTAACATAATTAAGTGATTTTTACAAGTTTTAAATTATAATTTTTGCGTCAATAATTTCAGTATGAAAAATTTTAAAATTTCAATTCTACTCGATAGCGTTTTTATTTTTATTTCTTCCTTTTTTTTAATTTACGCTATCATAAGATATAACGGGGTTAGCTTTGTGCCATCGCTTATATTTTCAGTTTTATTGTCACTTTTATTATCCTTTATATTCCTTGTTTTTACACTTTTCAAAAAACAAAACTCTTTAATTAAAGAATCGGAAAAATCACGCATGCAAAATACCCTTTTAGAACTTTGCTTTATGAATAACGATAAAATTTTAAACCTTTTTTTAACCTTTTATAAAAATAATAATATCGAAGTAGAAAAAGAAAAAAACTATCTAATATTAAAAAAGTATAGCACGCAGGTATTTTTTAATTTTACCCTTGAAAAAACTACCACAACCGACATTATAAAATTTTATAAAAACACGCGTAGCGGTTATAAAACTATCGTTATTGCAAACGAATTTTCTACCGAGAGTTTAGACCTTGAAAAAGATATCCCTTCAAGAATAAAACTATATAACTTTTTAGATGCATACTTATCTTTAAAGGAATCAAACTTACTACCTAAACTAACTATCCCTAAAAGTGTAACGGTTATAAATAAAAAAGATATATTAAAAGGTATTTTTGCTAAAACTAACGGCAAAAAAGCCTTGATGCTTGGCGTTGTTATTCTTTTATCAAGTAGATTTTCTTTTTACCCTATTTATTATATAATTTTTGGCTTTTTAATGATAATTTTAAGCATATCCCTTAGATTTTGGGGCAAACAAAAAGAACCTACCCCTAAAGGGATAGAGTCTTTTTGAGTGTTATTGCAACTAAAGTTGCGTTATATTCGCCCTTCGGCAAGTGCTATGCAAGATAAATCTTGCGTGATATTTTTAACCTTTGGTTAAAAGTTGTGGATTAAAAAAGTGGGCAAACGCCCACTTTTTTCTTTTTGTTTAGTTTAATAAAGCGCATTTTTAAGGCGATAGATACAAGCAAGACAAGGCTCGCGAGTTTGGGTGGATACAATAAGACCTTTTTGGTCATTGTAGTCACACAAACGTAGCAGTAACGCAGTATTGCGCCGTATATATCGGCTTAAAATTAGTATTTGATGTGCTCTACACCCTTCTTATTGCTGTATCTATATAATACAATTTTGTGGCCGATGGTACAAACTACTTCTGCACCTAAAGCGCCGGCAAGTTCTTCAGCTACTGCCATAATAGGGTCGTCGTTATTATTAAGTAAGGTAATTTTAATAAGTTCCCTTTTATCTAATGCCTCTGAAAAGGTTTTTACTTGGTTTTCTGAAACGCCACCTTTACCCACTTGACCGATAGGCTCGATAGTTTGTGCAATACTTCTAAGCACGCTACGTTGTTTTGATGTAAACATATTTTCTCCTTAAATTCTCTAAATTTCACAAAAATTAACTTATATTTATCTTTAACTAGGCGATGAAGAGCCTAAACACTAATCAACAAAGTCGAATTCGATATCGCCGATAACTACCGTGTCGCCGTCTTTAGCGCCCATATCGCGTAATTTTTTGATAACCCCTTTGTTGCGTAAGGTTTTTTGAAGGTAAGCCATACTTTCCATATCGTCTAAAACAACGTTGCGTGAAAGTAATTTAACAAGGTTACCAACTACAACGAAAGCACCATCGCTATCCACTTCGATATCAAATTGGTTATCGTTTGGAGTGTTGTAAGCAAAACCGCTATCTTCTTTAGGAAGAGTTTTAGGGATATCTTTAAGTTTTTCAAAAAGAACTTTAATAAGTTCTTCAGTACCCTCGCCCGTGATTGCCGAAACGGTTAAAATTTTATATTTTTTAACGCGTTTTTTAAATTCTTTGATATTTTCTTCCGCACCGTAAAGGTCGCACTTGTTTAAAACGATAACTTGTTCAAGACCTGCTAAGCGATTGCTGTATTCCTTAAGTTCTTTATTGATTGACTTATAATCTTCAACGGGATTTCTTCCTTCAAAACCACTAATATCGATAACGTGGCAAAGCATACGCGTACGTTCGATATGCCTTAAGAAATCATGACCTAAGCCTGCGCCTTGGGCGGCACCTTCGATAAGACCAGGGATATCCGCTGCAATAAAGTTATTGTCGTAATAATTAACAACGCCAAGGTTAGGGGTTAAGGTTGTAAAGTGATAGTTGGCAATTTTAGGTTTTGCAGCCGAGATTTTAGAAAGTAAGGTTGATTTACCAACGTTAGGGAAACCAATAAGACCTACGTCTGCTATAACTTTAAGTTCTAAGCCTACCCTTTTAATTTCAGTTTTTTCGCCTTTTTGTGCGAAGTGTGGGCAATGCCTTCTTGAAGTTGTAAACCTTGCGTTACCTTTACCGCCTCTACCACCGTTCATTAATAAACGAGTTTGTCCGTCTTCGTAAATATCGCAAATAAACTCGCCCGTTTCTTTATCGGTAATAACGGTACCAAGCGGTACTTTTATATATAAATCTTCGCCGTTTTTGCCGTGACTGTTATTTTTATCACCTTTACCGCCGTTTTCGGCAATAAATTTATGCTTGTACATAAAGTCGGCAAGGCTTGTTTTATGCCTATCCCCTACGAAGTATACGTTTCCGCCGTTACCACCGTCGCCACCGTCAGGGCCACCGTTAGACACGCCTTTATATCTTATAAACGACGTGATACCGTCACCACCGTCACCGGATTTTATAAGTATACTCTCTTTATCGGTAAAATTTTCGTTAATCATAATTTATCCTTATATTCACATAAATCTTTAATCACACAAGCATTGCAGTTTGGCTTTCTTGCCGTGCAAACGGTTCTTCCGTGAAAGATTAAATAGTGATGGCTTTTAGACCAAAGTTTTTTATCAATTTTTTTCATTAAGCCAAGTTCCGTTTTATACGGAGTATCGGCTTTTACAATACCTATGCGGTTAGCAAGCCTAAAAACGTGGGTATCAACGGCAATAGCATCGCCGTTAAAGGCAACGGAAATCATAACGTCGGCAGTTTTTCGCCCAACGCCTGATAGAGAAGTTAAAGCGTCAAAATCGCTTGGAACCTTCCCGCCGTGCTTTTCAACGATATCTTTAGTGGCAGATAAAATATGCTTGGCTTTAGCATTGTATAAACCGCACGGCTTTATAATTTCGGCAAGTTCGCCAAAAGAAAGGGTTAACATTTTTTCAGGGGTACCATAGTCTTTAAAAAGACTTTCGGTAACGATGTTAACACGCTTGTCCGTACATTGTGCGGAAAGTATTACCGCAACTAAAAGTTGATAGTCGCTATTAAACGTAAGCTGAGGCTTTGCATCGGGATATTCCGTAGAAAGCCTCGCTATTATATTTGATACCTTTGTTTTATTCATAAATTAAACGCAAGTTTATTTTAGCACAAAAACTGCGTTAAGACAATCATTTTTATCAAATTCTTACGGTTGTTGTGTGACTTCCGCGTTTTTCAATTAAAAAAAATCCTATAAATGAAGAAAAACCAATATTATCCACCACTATTTTGGCTTGTTTTAGTTTATCTTGAGAAAACTCTGCCGACACCCCGCAACCGACGTGCGCTTCCTTAGGCGTTGAAATAATTTTACAAGGTGCGCCACGGCTATTCATAATTTCTACAAACGCCATTACCTGCGTGCGCGATTTAAACACCGCTACATATTTTTTTACTACGATAATCATAAAAACCTTCTTTTGCAAATTGCTTAATATGCGTGATAATTTACCACACATTATAATATATTATTTTAAAACGGTTAAAGTTAAACGAAAAGGAGAAATTATGATTTATTTAGACAACGCCGCTACGGGCGGTTATAAGCCAAGTAACGTAATTGATAAAGCGGTAAACGTTATTAAGTATTTAAACGTGAACGCAGGTAGAAGTGGGCATAGACTTTCTAAAACGGGTTTGGAATTCATTTACTCTGCACGAAAAACCGTTAGCAGTTTTTTTAATAATAATTGTATAGACAAGGTTATATTCACAAAAAACTGCTCGGAAGCGCTAAACACGGCAATACTCGGCACGGTAAAGAAAGGTGGACACGTTATAACTACCGTTTTTGAACACAATAGCGTACTTCGCCCTTTGTATTCTTTAAGGGATAAAGGAATTATAACCTTAACGATAGTTTCGCCTGAAAACGGCAAAAATATTACGTCGTTTGATATCCAAAAAGCCATTACTCCAAACACTTATTTAGTAGTAATTAACAACATAAGCAACGTGACGGGCGCAGTTAACGATATTGAAGGGATTGGCAACTTTTTAAAAGATAAAGATATTCTGTTTATGGTAGACGGTGCTCAATCGGCTGGGCATATAAATATTGATATGAATAAGTTTGCAATTAATATCCTTTGCATTGCAGGACACAAAGGGCTTTACGGCATAGCAGGTTCGGGCGGGCTTATCATTGATAAAAAAACGGAAATATCCCCTACTTTTTTGGGTGGTACGGGCACGGAAACGTTTAATCCCTCCCAACCGGACGGCTATCCTGAAAAGTTAGAATACGGCACCCTTAACTTACCTGCTATATGTTCGCTTGACGAAGGCATAAGATACATTGGTAATAATTTAGAGTTTATATCCAAGCAACTGACCTTATATAGCGAATTCGTAATCGATAAACTAAACAAAATTAACAAAGTTAAAGTTTACTCTATCCCCAACCCTGCGGGGATAGTAGCATTTACCATTGAAGACCGTTCTTCCATTGAAGTTGCGGAAATATTATCCGATAACTTTAATATTGCGGTAAGGGGCGGTTTTCATTGTGCACCGCTTGCACATAAGTTTTTTAATACCGATGAAGAAGGAATAGTTCGCGCATCGATAAGCCTTAACAATACAAAGCGTGAACTGTGCGCCCTTGTAGACGCAGTTAAACGCATTACATATTTTTAAGTTCTTCAACGATTTTTCTTAGTTCAACTTTTTGGCTTGGGTTTAACATAGGAAGTAACATACTTGCAAAGTTATCTATATCTTTATTGGATAAAGTGCCGTTTCTTCTACCCTTTTCCGCCTCTTTTTTGATTGCTGCAATTAAGTCCCCTTTACTTGCGCCTTCGTACTTGCTTGCAAAATTTTTAAGCATATCGTATGCTCCTGCATTTTGACTATTGCTGTTTGGTTTAAAGTTATTAAAATCACGCATTTAAAAAGTATCCTCCTAAAAAATGTTTACAATAAATTGTATGCTTACATAAAATATAATGTTAAAGGTGTTTATGTTATGAATATTCTTCCCCTGATTTTAATAGCGTTTTTACTTTTTAGAAAAACCGATAGCCCTATTTTAGAATTTATTAAGGATATAGATATCACTTCAATATCGCCTGTCTTGGAAATTTTAGGTATAAACGCCGATAGTTTAGAGTTTTTAAAAAATGAAAACTTTAAAGACTTTTTATCGGGAAAGGGAGATTTAAAAAATTTAATTCCTTTGCTTTTGCCACTTATTCAAAATTTTACCATGGCTAAAAACACGCCTGTAGATAGTTTTAGCGAAAATTTAAAAAGCGAATACCTATCGCCAATAAAGGATATAGCAAATAGCGAAATTACAAATTCACTTAACGGATTTTTTTCTTGATAGCACTTGCAAGGCGTTAAATTATGTGGTAGCATATATCCATGAAAGCATATTATGAACTTTACGCCGACGTAAAAGATTATATCAATATAATAAAACTTAACCACAGTGATTTTAGCCCTGCGCACTTCCATAAAACTGCGGAACTTGCCGTTGCCGTTAAAGGAAGTTTTAAAATTTGCGTAAACGGTAAAGAGTATACCTTAAGCGAAGGAGATTTTGCCTTAGTTAACAGTTACGAACCTCATTTTTACGGCAACACAAAAAATGCCGAAGGCTATGCTTTTATGATTTCTTATTCCGTTATGGAAAAGTTCATTGAAAACTACGGTGGCAAACTAAACGTGTACTTATCCCCAAACGACAACGGCGAAACGGCTAAAATTGTAAGTGATGCTTTTAAAAGATGGGGCGAATTTAATTTTTATATGAAACTTGGGATAGCAGAATACCTTCTTGGTTCACTTAAAAACCGATGCGGTATAGCAAACGCGCCTGTAGATAAAACGGGTGCGCTTATCCCTGAAATATTAACTTATATAGATGAAAATTCTAAAGCAGATTTATCACTTGTTACGGTAGCCGAAAGATTTTCTTATACCCCACAACACTTTTCAGTTATATTTAATAGGTATATAGGTATTTCGTTTAGGGATTACTTAAACGGTGTAAGGCTTTACAAGGTTGAAAAGTTATTAAAAGATGGCTACGGTGTTTGCTCAGCAGTACTTAGCGAAGGGTTTAAAAGTTTAAACACTTACTACCGTGCTAAAAATAAACAAGAACAGTTAAAATCTTAAATTTTGACAATAAAATACTAAAAAGCGGTATTTACAACCGCTTTTTTTAATGTTATGATATAGAAAATGACAAAGGAGAAACAATCGTGAAAATAGGTGTTATAAGCGAAAGTTTTAGAAAATACCAAAAGGAAGAATTTGCTTTAAGCGCAAGCCTTGCCAAAAAAGTAGGTGCAAGCGGTATGCAAATTCACGGTGCGGCTAAAGTAATTTACCCGGGTATGCCGGATAGCGAAATTAAGGAAATTTTATCTATAATGCAAGGCGAGGGGCTTGAGTTTTCAGCCGTTTGCGGTGATATTGGCGATGAAATGTTCTTTACTGAAAACCGCGAACTTATCGACAAGCAAAAAGCCATTATGGAAAACGCAAAGCGCTTGGGCGTTGATATCGTAACCACCCACATCGGTGCAGTTTCGCAAGATAAAACTTGTTTGCAGTACAAAACCCAACTTAAAGTTTGTAAAGAGTTATCGATATTTGCAACTTCAATCGGCTCTAAATTCGCGGTGGAAACTGGACCTGAAAAGGCAATTTTACTCAAGGAATTTTTAGATGAAGTTGGCGGTGGCGTTGGCGTTAACCTTGACCCTGCTAACCTTGTAATGTGTGCGGGCGACGACCCCGTTCAAGCGGTGTACACCCTTAAAGATTACATTTACCACACACACGCTAAAGACGGCGTTCAGTTTAAGCCTTTCGATACAAGGGCACTTTATTCTGCTAAACACTACGGCTTAGAAGGACTAAGTAGCGAAGGCTTATTTAAAGAAGTACCGCTTGGCACGGGTAACGTTAAGTGGAAGGAATATATCTCGGCACTTAAAGATATCGGTTACGACGGTTATTTGACAGTTGAACGTGAAGTTGGAGACAACCCTGAAACAGATATTTTAACTGCAACTACATTCTTAAAGGAGTTATTATGAATAAAATTAAAGTAGCCGTAATAGGCGTAGGCGGAATTTCTTTTTTACATATTGAACCATATTTAAAAAATCCTAACGTAGAACTTTACGCTTTTTGCGATATAAACGAAAACACCTTAAAGGCTAAAGGTGAAAAGTACGGAATTACAAGGCTTTATACCGATGCGGAAAAAATGCTTGATGAACTTCCTGAAATCGACGCGGTTAGCATTTGTACTTCTAACGACGCACACTCTAAATGCACGATTATGGCTCTTGAAAGGGGCAAACACGTACTTTGCGAAAAACCTATGGCAAGAACTTACGAAGAAGCGCTTGCTATGGTAAAAGCACAAAAGGAAAGTGGTAAAAACCTTGGCGTAGGCTTTGTTAGGCGTTACGGCAAAGATGCAGAACTTGCCAAAGAGTTAATCGACAATGGTAGACTTGGAGAAGTTTACTACGCAAAAGCAAGTTATATAAGAAGAAACGGAGCACCAGGTAGATGGTTTGGCGATTACGCTAAATCGGGTGGCGGTCCACTTATCGATTTAGGCGTACACGTTATCGACTTGGTTAGATATTTATGTGGCACGCCAAAGGTCGTTTCAGTTTACGGCTGTACGTTTAACAAACTTAAAAACCGCCCTAATATTAAAAGCCCAAGAATTTTCCTTGGTAGCGACCAAGTTAACACCTCCCCTGACGTATTTAACGTAGAAGATTTAGCAACGGCGCTTATCCGCTTTGAAAACGGCTTAGTTTTAAGTGTAGAAACAAGTTTCTCTTTAAATACTGAAAAGGACGACGGTGCTGTTGAAATATTCGGTACTAAAGGCGGTTTAAAATTCTCGCCTGAACTTAAAGTTTACACCGAGCTTGAAAATTATATGGTTGACCTTACCTTCCCGCAACCTGTTAAGTTTGAAACGGAAAGTTATTACGCACAAATCGACGGCTTTGTTGATAGCATTGTAGCGGGCGGTAACTTTAAAGGGGATAGCGAAAGCGGGCTTGAACTTATGAAAATTATCGACGCTATTTATTTATCAGCAAAAACGGGCCACGAAGTTATACTTTAAACAAAAAACACCCTTAAAGCGCTGTTCCATTAGGGATTTTAATTGAACAATTTAGAAAACTCGACTTTTGATAAGTCGAGTTTTTTTTGCCACGCAAACAAGTTAAATTAAATATTAACTTGTGGTATAATAAACTAACCGATAAATAAGAATTTGTAGGTGTGAATGATGAAAACTTTATAGAGAGAATATTTATTTTATCTAAGACTCTTTCGCATAGATATAAACCCTATTAAGACTGTCCACACATAAGCACATGTTTTAGGCATCATTAAGAATCCAATTGCAGGCACTGAATCTGCCCATAAAACAACAGGAATATAAAAAGCAAAACTTAAAACAATTGT
>JAZRSH010000023.1:0-48516 GCA_045651405.1 Christensenellaceae bacterium
AAATTATCTTAGATAACCACTTAAAAACCCTTAACGGAATAGTATCTTTATTGTGCTTATTGTTGTTGCTTTTGTATATCCTTTTTAGAGCCAAAACGAGTATTAAAACACACGGTATTGCAACAGCCAAAATCTTCGCTAAATTGACAAGAATATTTACTATTAAATTGCCGTATGCGACCAAGTTTTCTTTGCTAAAAAGTAATGAAAAGTAAGAGGATGCTTGTGCCTTAAAACCTTCAAAATCTTCTGCTAAAAAAATATCCCATTTCAGAACTTGTGAATAGTTGTTTACTGTTGGAATAACGTTGTAATTCAGTCCAAAAATTCTACAAACAAAATATCTTATTGACTGCCACAAATCGCCTAAACTTTCAAATAAACGTAAATACGAAGAACTAAAATGGAATATGCCAAGTGCTATAAATAACAAAGATAATAGAACCGTAAGAGTTATGTTAAATACTCTTAATCGTTTCATATATACCTCCTGTATCGGTAGTAGATAGTTGGCTACCCGTAAATATTAGATAGCCAACCAGCGCCACCGTAACGATAAGAAGGAATACAGCGATAATCCTTTTTACCGTTTTCATTTTATTCCTCCTTGTTTAGTTGTTTTTGTTTCTTTTTTTCTTTGCGTTTTTTAACGCTTTTGCTAATGCTTTGAATAAGCCATGTAATAAGTTTGAAAGGCAAGCAAATTAGCCACCAAATAAACCTAACAATATAAGGCATAATCGGCCATAGAATAATTACCAAAAGAATAATAAGCAATATGGCGAGAAGTATTTGCCACCACGCTAAACCTACTACGTCTGGAATGGTTATGTCGTTATAAATATCAATCGGGTCGCTAACAACAGGTATTACCGTGTAAACGCCTTCTTTGTTGAAGGTTAATTGAATGATATCAAAGTTCATAAATACGCTTTCTTGAATAATAAACGTATCTTTACCATATTGACCACTTAAATTTTTACCTTTATAACTGTCATAAGCCATAACGGGCAAATTAACGTAATCGGTCTGTGCGAACCTAAATAAAACAACTGTTTTATCTTCTTCTTTAGACTTGTTGTAGAAATCCTTAAACTCTTGTAGAGCATCTTCAGAACCATCTATCAATAACGTAGAAGAGAGGTTATCTCTTGCCATATCTTCTTCGGTTACAATTTTTATAGGTGAAATGCCTTTATAACTAACGTCAACGTCGTTAGGACCTAAGCCAAATAAACCTGCAAAAAACTTATACCAGCCATCGTGAGTTTCGTCATAACTTAGCATATCAAAAGTATCGTCAGCATCAAAGTCCATCAACTTGTGGTGAATATCGTCGCCAACATAACTTACTGCTTGTCTATCTGCCGATAAACCTTTTTCAAACAAGTCGTGGCTTATGTGTGTTTTGCCCGGAACATCTAAGTATCCGTCAGTAAAAGATTTGTCATAAGCCTCTATGTATTCTTGGATTCTTTCGTTAGACAAAACATAATTGCCTATACTTGCGCCGTTAGTTGAGAACAAATACGAAATACGTTTACACGATTCGTTAATAGCAGAAGTATAATCGCAGTTATACGCCCAATCGTATTTATCGTAATGCCCACTGCCACCAACCATTTCTTGATAGCCTGTATATAACTGAATAGATTGACCCGAAACTTCGTTTGTGAACGTGCCTAAATATGGATAAAGTAAGTTATAAACGGTGTCATTACTTGTTACGCAAATAGGCGTTGTAACATACTCATACCACTCGGCTTTAATACGTTGCAGTTTTCCATAATCTTCAAAAAATCTATTAGGAACTGCGAAGTAAACACTAGTTAAATCGTGCCTATGATTTCTTTCATATTCGCCCGTTCTATAGTAGGTGCTATGGACGTCTAACGTAACCGTTTCAAGTTGGTTAATCTTAACACTAAGATTACTTTCAGCGTTTTCATCTGGTCCATAGCCTTTAACATAGCCTGTGAACAAATAACTACCACCAACGCCATATTCTTTTGGAACATTACTGCCGTAAGTAACTAACTCTATACCCGAAATATCGTAACGTCTTTCAATACTATTAACACGGTCAACAAAATACTTTCCGTCAACTTTGTGGTCTATTACTTTGAACTTATAAAACAAGTTCTTATAATTACCACTTTCAACCTTGCTACAAAATTGTAGTGAAAATTTTTCAAAGTTGTCTGGGCGACCTTCACTGTTATACGAAACAGCCATTTGCACTTTATTGTCTTTATCGCTGGTAGAAAGGTTAAGTCCTTTAGGGTTGTAAATGTATAAATACAAACCGTAGTTATCACGCTTATTTGCTCTATACGAATAGCAGTATTCTACAAAACTTATAATCTGTGCATCCTTGCTTTCATCAAACGGATAATTCTTTATGTCAAATGGTTCGCCATTTACTGTGGAAGATGTCAAATCTTCTAATACGTCAGTATTATCAAAGTTAATTTCTCTTTCTGCAGCAAAAGCAACGGTGGAATGTAGCGTTGTAAAAAGAGTACAAACCACCATCACTAACGCCACTATGCAAAAGAGAAATTTATTTCTCTTTGCATAAATCAAAATACAATCACCTCCGGATTAAGTTCTATACCAACTACTTTCTCTGGAACAGAGAAGTTAAGGTAAACAGTAGATTCCCCGTTATATGAAGTTATTACTAGCGTAAACATATCCTTATAGCCATACTGAACGCAGTCCTCAACAACCTTATTAGGATAATTAGCCTGCATTATTTCAGTAAGATTTCCCTTAGGCGTTAACGTGAACGAATTTTCTTCATATTCAATGTTAAAACCATCAGTTAAATCCCTTTCTGCTTGGAAAGAATAGATTTCGCCATCTAGGGTGAAGTCAAAGTCTTTACCTGCCAAGGCGTTAGGAACAACTTTTACTGAATAACCACTTGCTTTACTATCAAAGTTATACTTAACGTTGACAACAAGTGGTTTATCAGCAGTTGTTTCAAATCCACTAGCACTAGTTGAAACTTCTTTGCCGTCGCACTCAACGGAAAAAGTCTTAAAACCACTAGTAAAACCTCCCGTATTATAAGCAAGGAAACCGATTGCACCGACGACAATAAGCAGAATTAAAATATACGCTATTACTTTACCGATTTTTCCTTGTTTCTTTGCCATAAGTCACCTCTTAAAACAATACCATTTCGTTTGTGTTTACTGATGCAACAATAGTCTTATCTAGTTCAAGTTTGATAACTTTCACAAGTCCAGAAGTTGGCTCTTTAATAGTCAACCCAAAAGAACAATCAGTGTTAATTTCTTTTACCTTGTTTGTATAATACTTAGTTCTTCCACCATCAGTTGAGGTGTATTTTTCATAGTATTCTTCGTTTAATTCTTTACTACCCGTAGAAAGTGTAACAACACCGTTTTCATAAGACATAGTTATAAACTTATCCAAGATAGAATCTAAAGAAACAGTTTGAACGTTTTCCCAATCCCAAGTGCCTTCAGTTTGTCCTGTACCATAATTAAAATTATAAGTTCCAAGAGTTAAAGTTCCACTACCAAAAAGGGTTACTTCAAGATTTTGATAATCATCACCTAATTGATTAAAAGGGTTAATCGGTGCTACGTTCATAGTGTAATTTCCACCAAGACCTAGTTTATAAGTTTCACCATCATTAGAAACAGTGGTTTCTATTGAGATTTCAGTAGGTAAACCAACATATCTTACGATACAATCTGCAGTATAACCACCTTCTTGAGTAGTAACAGTAATAATAACGTCACCCTCAAATGGACTATAACAAGTAATGTCAGCCGTAGCACTACCTTCAGTTTCAGGTGCAACCGTAACGTAATTAGAAACAGGTTCATCATTTTCAGTAGCCCATTTTGCAGACCAAGAAACTTTTTTATTAGTTGCAGTTTCTGGCATTACAGTAGCATAAACTTTTTTAGTCGCCGTAGCCGTTTGTCTAGAATACATCATAGGGCTTGCAGAATATAATTTTACAAATTCAGTATTCACAAACTCAGTTTCATAACCACCATTGCTTACACTTGCTTCTTGCTCTTGTTTAATAGGTTCTTCTGTTCTTACTTTAGGTGTTAAAAATCCTAGTAAAATCCCTGCAAGCGTAGCACCTACTAGAAGAAATGCTATAAGTGTTAAAACCCACTTAATTTTGTCAGAAGATTTGTGTTTATTTAATTCATTATTCATAAATTATCCCTCCTTAAAATTGCATTTCAGTATTATCAACCGTAATACCCGTAACTACTGATTCGTCAAAACGAAAGACAAACGCCTCTTTATAACCAGACACAGTTTCTTCTACCCAAACCTTAAAGTAACAGTCATCTACAAAAGAATAGAATTTGTTAGTATAACCGGTAGTTCTGCCACCGTCCATTCTTTGTGAAGACTCAAAATAACTTTCTATAGTTTTAAGAGTATTTACTGTCAATTTTCCGTTAGCGTAAGAAACATTTATAAAGTTATCTTTTAACGTATCTAAAGCAACATCATTTAACGTTTGTTCCCACCATTTGTGCGTACCTGTTTGGTTGTAATATTCCATATTACCAAGTTTTACCGTTCCAACGCCTTCTACAGTGCAAACTACTTGATTGAATTGACTTCCGACTTGATTAAATACGTTAGACAACGTAACGTCAAAAGTATAGGCTTGACCTACACCAACTCTATATTCTCCAGAAGTAGGCGAAATATTGCCACTGATAGCAATATCACTAGGTTGTCCTGCGAATGTAACAATACAACTTGCACTATAACCGTTTTCTTGAGTCGTAGCAGTAACAATAATATTTCCACTAAACTTTTGATAACAAGTTACAGTTGCAATGTTTGAACCAGCAGAGGTAGGCGTAACTGTAATATAGTCGTTTACGTTTGACGTATTAGAAGAATCGCCCCACTCAACAGACCAATTTACCTTTTGGTTAGCCGCACTTGTAGGTAAAACTGTTGCCGTTAATGTCTTACTTGCTGAATTATTTGTTTGCGAGTATGTAGTAGTTCGGCTCATAGCGAGTTTTACATATGGACTATTGTTTACTTCACCAATAAAATCATTAGACGAAGTATTCATACTTCCCATTTGTTCAGTAGGCGTAATAGGATTTTCTTCCTGTTTTTGATTTTCACTTATACAAGAACTAATAAGTGGAGCAAAAACACCTACGAACAATACAATCAAAGATATAAACACTATTATCCATTTGACTTTATCGGACTTTTTGTGTTGTTGTAATTCATTTTTCATATATAGTTTGCCTCCTTAATTTTGCTTACCTTTTCTTTGATACTGTTTTGTGTACTTATCCGTCTTATAGCGTTGCTTTATACCTTTTTTATAACCATAAGCAGCAGCCGTTTTAGCACCAAAACGTTTAGGGATGTCGTAAGCATCATCCCAACCTCTTGAATAGCCAATATCGTATGCAGTTCTAATATCAGTCTTATAGCGATTTACGCTCTTTTTAGCCGACTGATATTTTTCATTTGCATAGTTTTTGACCTTAGTTCCTGTGTTTTTAACGGATTCCTTAAAACCCGATTTTTTAGCAGTTGCAGTTGCCATAAAATACCTCCTTAAATTAGAAAACTACGACTTACGACTATTGTCGCAAGCCGTAGAAAACCATGTTTTTTACAGACTATTAGCCAAGTAGCATAGTCAAAAGTTGCTTGTCAGAAGAACGGAAAGGCTTAATTTTACACTCGTAAACTTTACCATCAGCATCAATGGAAATTACTGAATAAGTGTTGCCTGCGATAACATTACCAGCATCGTCTTTCATTTCAAAAGGCTTTACAACCAAATCTGCTTGCATTGCATCGTTAAACACAATGTCAAGAACGGTATAACCACCGAAATCAGGGGGCGTAACGGCGATTTTTACGTCTTTGCCACGAATAACACCCTTAATAAAGTAGGTGTAGTTGCTCTTGCCGGTTTTCTTAGAAGTGTATAGTTCACGTTCTACCTTAATATTGAATTTTTGTTCTTTTGCCATAATTTTTAATTCCTCCGAAAATGTTAATTTTTACTTTTTACCAATGGTTTTGGAAATTTTCTTTGCTTCAGCCTTAGTTTTACCTTCGTCCAAAGCCTTCTTGTACTTGTAAATGCCAATGTGGTCATTTTTCATTTGCAAAGCACCAATTCTTACACAAGCCTCTTTGTCGGTTAAAGGCTGTCCTTCTTTTGGGCCATACATGTGAACTTTATTTTTAAGTTCTTCTGAATAACGTTTGGCTCTGGTGTTAGGACTAAGCCAACGTCTTTCTTTTTTTGCCATAGAATGTTCTCCTTATGTTGATATTTGCCCGATATGCCGATAGCACAGCATTTTGCTTACTTTTTCAAGGGTTTAAGCCTTTACTTTTGGGCTATTAAGTTGTGATTTATAATAAATGTGTTGGCTTTTACTGAAACAACCCGTTTCCTGCGATATGTAGTGGTAGATGGCCATCTTTACTTACGTAAACCACAGTCAACCGATAATTCTCTGTCGCCGGCACAACTATTATTTAGTTAGTCAACGTATTTGCGTGTATAAGTGCCTGAACGCATACGCTTTCCGTTGATTTTCTTGCCACGAACTTTATAAACAAGTTCGTATTCAGCATCTCTTTTATAGGTGCGAAGAAGATATGTATCTTGACTTAAAATCAAGGTGTTACCTTCGCCACTTCTACAAAGAGAAACTTTTTGACATACAATGTAATTCTTGGTGCGATAAACATTGTCAGCCTCCATCATGTAATCAACAGTCGTCATTGTTTTTGCCTCCTTTTTTGGTTTTAGATTTTTTCTTCAACAATTCAGTTTTTTCTTTTTTCTTCTTTTCAATAAACTCACCAAATTGCTGTTGATACCTTTTCATCATTTCTTCAGTAATACAACTGATAATTTCGTCTTGACTTTTCAAAGTCGTTTTACCTTGCACGTCTTTCAATTTGATATAAATGGGAACGCCTATAAGAACAGAACCGTCTTCCTTACGCAAACCGATATATGCAACTTTTTGATACGTCTCACTCATAGGCGTTTCTCCTTACATTTTTTTGAAGAAGTTTTAACCCCTTCACTTAAAAGGCACGAAAAAGGCAAATTGTAACCCCCTAAATTAAAATTTTTTTTATTTTGTTATGAATTTTTTTCAAACGATTGATTATTGCAACATGAGTAACGTCTAATTCGGCAGCAATATCTACCAAAGTGCGACCTTTGAAATAAACTTCTTTTACAAGCCACTGTTGGTCTTCTGAAAGAGTAGAAATTGCCTTATGTAAAGCCTTATAAGTTTCTTCTTCAATACACTTTTCATCTGGTGTAGGTTCTTCACTTATAAATTCGTGCCCGTTCTCTAAAGAAAGTTCTAAAGACTGATGGCGTCTTGTTTCTTTCAGTTCGCTTAAATAAATCTCGTGTTCGCTAACGATATAATCGTGGCGTGTTTGCTCGTCTAAACTCTCAAGGAATTTAGCCGTTTTGTCATCTACGATGGCGTAGATAGTTTTCGTAACGTTGTTTTTGGTTACAGTAGTTGTTAATTTTTTCATAATAAACCTCCGGTTTTTGATTTTCGTTTTTTGGAACGATTGCCGAAGGCAGATATGAAAAAGCCCGACAATCGTGGGCTAAATCACGTTTATCGGGGGTTACTATTTAATTTTGGGCATAAAAAAAGACCCAACAATAGAAAACCACTTTACTAAAAGTGATTTAACCATTGTTAGGCCCTCTGATGGTCGCTTTTGAAGTCTTAATTGACTAGCCAAATATGGACGCTCTTGTATCTACCATTATATATAGATAGACGACAACAATTTTTGAAAAACAAAGTGTAATCTCTGCGCATACGTCAGATTTAGTTCTTTGATATTCTCAATAATATTAAGTTGTAAATTTTTTCCTATATTTTACGCTTGACTATACCTTTTTAGTTTTAGGTATAACTTTTTCATCAAGCGGCAATGTGTGAACGCCACCGTTTTCGTCAACGGTAGAAACATATCCTTGTTTGCAGTTGGAGCAGGCAATTTCTACCTTACTACCAAGTTCGGCTCTGCATAAGCGTTTCCCACATTGAGGACAAGTGATGTATTTATACATTTTTTATCCTCCTTTCCCTTTAGTCACTTCTCGGTTGGATTTGACAAACTATATTGTAGGGGTTAGGGACTCCACCTACATAGTCAGCCACGATATTGACCCTTATATATAAACATTATTATATTAAGTCCTTAAGAACTTTAACTGCAACGCCTTGAATATTGATACTATCAAAATACATATCTTCCATATCATCGTTTTCAGGGTGCAATCTAACTTTATGTTTTTTTCTATCTAGGTAATATCGTTTGAGAGTAGTTTCGTCATCAATGAGAGCAACGATTATTTCGCCTTCATTAGCGTGGTTTTGTTGTCTTACAATAACAAAGTCGCCATCTTCTATATTTGCGTTAATCATACTGTTACCACTTGCGTGTAGGGCAAAGAAATTTCCGTTACCTATCAGTTCTTTAGATATAGGTATATACCTTTCAATGTTTTGTTCTGCCAGCATAGGCGTTCCACAAGCAATAGTTCCGACAACAGGCACGTAATTTAATTCAATATTACGCTTTTGAATCTTGGATGTTTTTATTCCACCCCAGCCACCGTCTAAATCAATTAAGCCACGTTCTTTCATTACTTTTAAGTTTCTGCTAACGTTACTTTTGTTTAAGCCAACAGCGTCAGCAATTTCTTGTTGAGTAGGAACTTTGCCATTAGTGTTGTAATATTCGTCTATAAAGGCGATTATTGCACTAAAATTATCTTCGTTCATTACTTTCATAAAAAAATTTTTTCCTATTTGTAATTTATTACGCAATTTTTGTTGCGTTATAATTATATTTTAGTTATAATAGATACAGAAGTCAAGTGATTTTTGGTATTAAATGGAAATTTATTAAAAAAATATCATTTAGTCAATTGTCTTTGCTTATGTAGGTATCACCATTAGCCCCCATTGTAAAGGGACAAGGGTTATCCCTCGTTAAGCATAAGCCCTTGTCTTTTTCCTTGACAATGTGTTCTAATGGTGAGAAGGAAGGGTTGCAAAGACAATTTAACAAAATAATAAGGAGCAAAACTATGGAAAGTTGTGTAATTTACGCAAGATTTAGTTCTCACGGTCAAAATGAACAAAGTATTGAGGCTCAAATTCGTATCTGCAAAGAGTTCGCTACGGGTAAAGGACTAAAAACCATAAATATATATAGTGATAAAGCAAGAACGGGAACGAATGATGCTCGCCCCGGTTTTCAGCGTATGATAAAAGATGCCCAGAGTGGTGCTTTCAAATATATTATTGTTTATATGTTTGATAGATTTGCTCGTAATCGTAGAGATAGCATTATGTATAAAGAAATGCTTAAAGAAAAATACGGTGTAAGAGTTTTATCTGCGTTAGAACCTATTGCCGAAGATGAAGGTGGCGAATTTTATGAAATGTTTTTGGACTGGAACGCTGAAAAATATAGTAAGCGTCTTTCTAAACGTGTTAGAGATGGACTTGATACAAGTGTTGCTAACGGAACGTTTTGTGGTGGCACTTTAATATATGGATATAGAATTGAAAACGAGCCTATTATCGGTAAGCCGAATAAGTTTATTAAAAAGGTTGTAATTTGCGAAGAAGAGGCGTATATTTTAAGATATGCTTTTGAACAATACGCTAAAGGTATTACTAAAAAGCAGATTGCAGAAGACCTTAACGCAAAAGGTTATAGATTTAAGGGCAAGCCATTTTCTGGCAAAAGTTTTGATAGATATTTACAAAACCAAAAATACACGGGCGAATTTGAATTTGGTGGCAGACCTTGTAATAATATGTATCCACCGATTATATCAAAAGAACTGTTTGACATTGTTCAAGAGAAACTTAGCAAGAATAGATACTTTTTAGGTGGCGTTGAAACTGCAAGAGAGCCTTATCTTCTAACGGGTAAATTATTTTGTGGAAAGTGTAATGCTGAATTAGTTGCAGATGGTGGCACAAGCCATACTGGAAAACAGCATAACTATTATATGTGTAAAGGCAGACGGAAGAAAAAGTGCGACAAAAAGCGTGAAGTTAAAAACGTTATTGAATTAGCAGTTACGCAAGCCGTTGTTGATTTCTTAAATGACCCCGACAACCTTGATAAAGCATTAAAAGACGTTTTGAAATATTACGACACCCGAACTGATGAAAAGAACTTAAAATCAATACAAACTAAAATTGCTAACGTAGAAAAAGAGATAGACGAACAAACTTCTGCCTTTATAAAAGCAAAAAACGAATTGCTTAGAAACGCCATTGAAAAGAAGATGAACGAGTATGAAATTCTTCTGAACGATTTGAAATATCAAGAGGCACAACTTGAATTAGAACGTGGCTATAAATTATCCCGTGAAGACCTTGAAGAATTTATAAAAGAATTCCTTGACGGCGACGTTACCGACAAAGAATATCAAAGAAAAGTTATAGATTATTTAGTATGGCAAGTCTTCGTTTCAGATGACGTAACAACTACGTTTTTCTGCATAAAACCTACAAATAAAGAACTTGAACTGATTGAAATTGATGATTTTGAAGAAGACCTATTATCAAGTCAAAAGGTTCAAACGCAATCACCACTGTCCCGCCAACAAAATAAGGATGCCGTGTGCATCCTTTTTTTGTTGCGTTGAATAGTTGTGGCGGGATTTGAACGGGGCGTTTAAAAAATATGCGTTGCTCCGCATATTTTTAGCCCCAGGCGTGATAGCGACTGCAAACGAAATCTTATAACAAGTTGTAAATGCGTTGAGTGAGGAACGAAACCATTTGTCTTTTATGAGTTGCAACTTAAATAAGGAGCGGAGCAAATCCCGCTTTTAACAAGGTGTCCTTTTTGCTTAGCGGAAGGCGTGATTTTCACTTTTGCAGTAATAAACCTTGCAAAAGGTAAAATAAATTTAGACCTATAAAAAAGCAACTGTAACACCACCTTGCGTGGTGTTTTTACTTGTAATTCTATTTTATTTATGCTATTATATTTGGGAATTTGGTTTTAGGGAGAACTTTATGAAAAAATTACAAAAGAGTTCGGAACTTTTATGGGTGTTTGGCACAGTATTTGTGGCGCTTGGGGTTGCTATATGCAGTAAAGCAGACCTTGGCGTTTCTATGATTGCCGCACCTGCGTTTGTTGTTTACGAGGCGCTTTCAAGCCTTTGGGGTGGGTTTAGCGTTGGTATGGTTGAGTATATTATTCAAGGCATACTTTTAATAATTTTATGTGTTATAATTCGCAAGTTTAATTGGCGATTTTTATTAGCGTTTGTGGTTGCGGTTATTTACGGTTATACACTAAACTTCTTTTTATGGATTTTTAGCAGTATTTCCTTTAACGAAGTTTGGCTTAGATACGTTATGCTTTTAGTGGGCGACGTAATTACCGCGTTTGGCGTGGCGTGCTTTTTTAAAACTTATTTGCCACTTCAAGTATACGAACTTTTCGTTGCAGCATCGGCTTATGCGTTTAAAATTAAAATTGGCAAAATGAAAAGTATTTTTGATAAATCGCTATTTGTGATATCAATAGTTTTAGCATTTACTTTGTTTGGCGACGTTACAACTTTTGACTGGTCTACAATATACTACAAAAGTTTCCATAGCATTGGGCTTGGAACTATTATTACAACAATCATTAATTCCCCACTTATTAACGGATGCAGTAATTTAATTGATAAGATTTTTGAGCCTACTGCAGTCTTTCCTAAACTTGAAAAATTCTTTAGACCTAATAAATAAAAAAATTCGCAACGGATTGTTGCGAATTTTTATTTACTTGAAAAACGCCATAAGTAACGTACCCGCCACCATAAGTATTAAGCCAAGAAAGGCTTTTTTTGATAGTTTTTCTTTAAATACAAAGAAAGAAAATGCTACGGTAACGATAATGCTTAATTTATCAATAGGAACAACAACGCTTACAATACCTTCTTGGATAGCATAGTAGTAACAAAGCCACGATGCACCCGTTGCTAAACCTGATAAGGCTATAAATATAAGTTCCTTTTTATCAAGGTTTTTAAGTGATTTATGTTTACCCTTAGCAAAAACTATTATCCACGACAAAATCAATACCACGCCCGTTCTTATAGCCGTACCTAAGTTTGATTCTACACCCGATATACCTACTTTTGCCAAGATAGAAGTAAGTGCTGCAAACACCGCCGAAAGCACGGCGTATATAAACCAAGACTTGCCTTGAACTTTTGTTTCTACCTTCTTTTTTTCTACCATTAAAAATATGCCAACGCCAAGTATTAAGGTTGCAATAAGTTTAACCCACAAGTTTGAAGTTTCCGAAAAGCAAATAATGGCAAGTAGTACCGTTAAAATCGTGCTTGATTTATCAATAGGTACAACCTTGTTTATATCCCCTATTGACAGCGCTTTAAAATAACATATCCACGATGCGCCCGTAGCAAGCCCTGATAAAATCAAAAATACAAGCGAAGTTATAGAAACGTCTTTAATAGTCTCTTGCGAGCCGACTATAAACACCATTATCCACGAAAATATCAATACTACTATCGTGCGAAGTGCAGTTGCTAAGTCGGAATCGGTTTTTTTAATACCGCATTTTGCTAAGATTGAAGTTAACCCTGCAAACACCGCGGAAAATATTGCAGAAGTAATCCAAAGCATTACGCTTACCCCTTTTTTTAATTTTAATTTATTTTAGCATTAAAACTTTTTATTTTCAATAGTTTTGTGTTCAAATTTATACAAAAAAAATAATAAAATGACTTTAAAAAAAGTTTTATGTATTATATAATGGATATATAAAGGAGACTTTATGGATATTAAAAGTGTATGTAATCTTATAGATGAAAATAAAAAGGAACTTTTTGAACTTTTAAGTAGTCTTGTAAAAATTAATTCTGAAAACTACACAACACACGGCAACGAAAAGGAAATTGCCGAGTATATTTATAAGTTGTGTTTAGATTTAGGCCTTGAAAGTGAAATTTATTCTCCACTTGATTTACCTAACTTTAAAAACCACCCCGACTACGTTGAAGGTCGCGGACTTGAAAACAGGTATAACGTAACGGCTCGTTTTAAAGGGGAAGAAGATATTGATGAACTTATGATAATGGGTCATAGCGACACCGTTCCTATCGGCGATGAAAAAAGTTGGGATAAGCCCCCACTTTCAGGCGAGATTAGTGATGGAAAGATTTGGGGTCGCGGTGCGTGTGATGATAAGTACGCATTAGCAACCGCCCTATTTATCATCAAACTTTTAAAAGATAACGGCTTTAAACCTAAAAGGAACTTGCTTTTTACCGCGTATTGCGATGAAGAAATTGGCGGTTCACACGGGGCGCTTGCATCTTCACTTAAATATCCTTGTAACCGCGTTGTCAACATGGATGGTAGACTTAACCAAATTTGGCATTGTGCATCAGGCGGACAAGACGCTAAGTTTTTATTCCATTACAACGGCACTACAAATAGTGCGGAAGTTACGGCAAAAGGCATAGCCGTTTTTATTAAGGTTATGCAAAAGTTTAAAAAGGCACGCCAAAAAGAATTGTCTAAAAACCCTTTCTATCAAGGCACCACTATCCCTGAAACATCCTTTAGATACATGGGTGTTAAAGCGGGCAATGCCGGTAACGACCTTGGAAGTGGCGAAATTCACTTTACTTATTACACCGATAAAACTAAAGAATATATTTACGGCGAAGAATTCCCTGCATTGGAAAAAATTATTGCAAAACACCTTGAACCGCTTGGGCTTGTTAGCGACGGATTTAAACCGCACACAAGGTTTTTCCACTACACCTACGCCGAGCCTGATGCTCCTGAAATTTTAGAGTTTTGCGACAGTATGCAAGAGGCAATAGGTAAACGCCCTAACGTTTGCGGGTCATGTCTTTCAGATTTATCAGTAATTGGTAAGTTTGGCGGAAAATGTGCTTTTGCTTACGGCGCAGGTAAAGATTTCTCTCTCCCTGGTGGTCCACACCAACCTAACGAATTTATCAGTTGCGATGAACTTGTTGAGTTTGCTAAAACTATTGCATCGTACATCGTTAAAGTACTTTAATAAAAAAGCACCCAACTGGGTGCTTTTAATATTTATTTTAAATTTTTACGTAAAAACATTTTTATACCAAGTAAGGTGCTACCTGCAATCATAATCGCAGGGGACATTAAAATGTATAAAACTTGTTTTAAGTTGTAAGTAGTGCCTTGACCTATAAAGTTAGAAGTATAAAGGTTAAGCGCATTTATAAACTCTAATACCTTATAAGCGGTGCTTTCATATTCAACAAGGAATATCGACACTTGGAAAATTGCACCAACAATACTAAATCCCATACAAACGGCAAGGTATAACACTATGCAAACACCCATGTTTTTAGAGTTTGTTGCAATAAAAGTAACTATTGCCGAAACAGCAAAATAGGTAAACATTTCAAATAAAAGCGAAAGCATTAAATACCCAAAATCGCCAAAGGTAAACGCTGTTTCTTGGTAAGGGAAAAACATAAGCGCAACACCAAGCGTTAACAAGCCGTGTAAAAGCATTATTCCGCACACAATTGTAGCAGATGCAAGCAAGTGGGATACATAGATAACTAACCTTGGTTTACCGCTTATAATTTTATTGCGTACCGTACCTTGGCTAAAATCTTTACACACTATAATACAAATTAATATAGGTAATATAAGCCCAAGGTTATCCCCTGGTGCAAACGCAGTAAATAACATTGATTTTGAATTTGCTATACTACCTAATAAATCGTTTATGCCTAACAATTCAAAAATCGCTTTATTAAGCAACGGATTTATAAGTGCAAATACGGTGGCTAAAATGCAAGTAACTAAAAATAATTTGTCTTTAAAAATTCTTTTTAAGTCTGTAATATATAAATTACGCATTGTTAGAACCTCCCGTCATTGAAAGATAATACTCTTCTATACTTGAACGGTGTGTGTTTACGTCGGTAATTTGAATACCAGCCGAAATAACCTTACCTAAAACGTCGTTTAAGTTGATATCCCCCTTAATACAAACACCGCCGTCGATAGCGGTAACGTCAACCCCTTCTTCAAGAGAAGAAAGTATACTTATAAGTCCGTCAACGTTAGGCGTTTTAATTGTTGTAGTATGAAGACATACTTTTTCAAGGTCTTCTGCGGAAATTTCTTGTAAAATTTTACCGCGCGAAATTATGCCGTAACGGGTTGCAACAAGGGCAAGTTCCGTTAAGATGTGCGAAGATATTAAAAAAGTTATACCCTTTTCACGATTTAAACGCAAAATTAACTCTCTTATTTCAACGATACCTACAGGGTCTAACCCGTTCATAGGTTCGTCAAGAATAATAAATTCAGGGTCACCTATAAGAGCCATTGCTATACCAAGACGTTGACGCATACCAAGAGAAAAATCCCCCGCGTGTTTCTTGCTTGACCATAAATCGCCCAAGCCTACAATCTCAAGCGTTTCTTTGCATTTTGTTTCATTTTTAATACCTAAAATGCCACTTTGCATAAATAAGTTCTCTTTAGCGGATAAATTGAGGTAGATTGAAGGAGATTCAACTATCGCCCCAACGCGTGAAAGTGCTTTGTAAATTTGTTTATCGGTATTTTTCACACCGAATAAGGAATATTCACCGCTATCAGCATAGATAAGACCTGTAATTAAACGAATAACGGTAGTTTTACCCGAACCATTTTCGCCAACAAAACCATAAATGTCACCACGGTGGATATTCATATTAACACCGTTTAACACTTTGTTTTTACGGTAACTTTTAGTAAGCCCTACGGCTTGCAATACATAATCCATTTTTTAACTCCTATAAATTTATTAAAAAGAAAATAAATAGTTTTTTTAATTAGAATTTTTCGCAACTTACAACTTCTTCAATCGGGCGGTAAGCATAGTGCATATCAATAGGCGTACTATCTTCACTTGGATAGCCCATAACGAGAATTGCAAGTGGAATAATATTATCAGGGATATTAAACTCGGTTTTAACGGCCTCAGGGTCAAAACTCATAACCCAACAACTGCCAACGCCTAAATCCCAAGCACCAAGCATCATATAGGTTGTAACGATAGACGCGTCAACGGGTGCGGATAAAGCACCGTCGTGTCTACGGCGTACCCAAGATTCGTCTTTGTTGTAGCAAATTATCATAGCGTTTGGTGCGTCAAAGTGGCATTTTGTACATTTTTTAAGTTTTTCAAGCGACTCTTCATTGCTTAAAACTAAAATTCTTTGCGGTTGAAAGTTGCAACCGGTAGGCGCTAAATGACCGCACGCTAAAATTTTATCAATAACTTCTTTTTGTAATTTTTCGGGTTTGAATTTTCTTACCGAATATCTTTCGGCTATAAGTTTTGTAAATTCCATAACTATCCCCTATTTTAAAATTTGTTTTATTATAAAAAATTGAAATGATTTTGGCATTAAATTAAGTAGTAAAAGTAGCGGATTTCTATTTATAGAATAAGCAAATTTAGGTTTTTTGCTCTCTATAATTTTTAAGGCTTTTTTTGCAATTTTTTCTGGCTTTATCTTCTTTGCCTCTACCCCTTCAACGATGTTTTTAAACCTTTTTGCATTGCAACTGTAAAGTTTAGTATTATTTATAAACTCATCAAGCGCCGTCGTTGAAACACCAAGCATACCAGTATCTACAGCCCCCGCGCGAAGTACCGATACCGAAACGCCTAAAAGTTGCAATTCCATGCGAAGTGAATAAGCGTATTTATCAAGTGCTGTTTTACTTATACCGTAAATTCCCGTAAACGGAAGTGGGTCAAGGGGTGCAAGTTCACTTGTTGTTATTAAAATTTTACTACCCTTTTTAAGAAGTGGCACAAAGGCTTTATTTATCAAATAAGCGCCGTATAGATTGATTTTAAAAATCTTTTCAAAGTTTTCAGGTGATATTTCCACTAAAGAATCAAGCATATAAACGCCTGCAAAGTGTACTATAGCATACAAATTATCAGTTATTTCTTTTACCTTTAAAAAAGCGTTATTTACACTTTCTTCGCTTGTTATATCCGTTTGTATAGAGATAGCGCCTTCGATATCCCCTTGCTTATAATCAAGGGCTATAACCTTATAACCGCTATTTATTAACTCTGCTATAAACTTTGAACCCATACCACCGTATGCGCCCGTTACAAGTACGTGTTTCATAAATTTATTATATAATATATAGATAAAATAATCAATAGAAAAACGCTTGAAAGTTTCAAGCGTTTTTAGTCTAACAAACTAATCAAGTGGTTCTAACATAGCATTACGCAGTGTTTCATAAGGACTTTTTCAACCGTCATTGTGACTGAGCCTTAATCAAAATCAATTACGTCTTTAGGTTTTCTATCTTTGTACTTACCGCGTGTGAAGTCAGGCACGTCAACAAAACGTTCTTCTTTTATTGAAATTTCGCTTAAGTAAGTAACGCACATTAAAGCGGCTGCTTCGTACACGTCAATAGGCATTTCTTTGCCGTTTTTAAGAGCGTCTGCCCAAGCAACAAGTTCAAACCAGTCAATACCACCGTGGCCTGCTTCGATAACTTCTTCGCTTGGATTTTTCCACATTTTAGGTAAAAATTCTTCTTCATAGTCTTTAGCATTGCCGATGTATTGAGGATATGCTTCTTTCCAACCGTCAAACTTACCTTCTTCTAAAACTGTGTATTCATTTGCTTGGAATCTACCCTTAGAGCCAACGAAAATCATATCCCTTTGGTGAATACGAGGTGTAGTTGTATCAAGTTTAATTTCGATAAGTTCACCGTTTTCAGTTTTAATCATTGTAGAGAATATATCCCCTTGCTTAATTTCAACGTCTTGTACTTCAGGGAATTCTTCAGGGCGTTCTTTAATATATTCTTTTAAAGAAACAGGTTTTGATGAACAAGAGATAAGTTTTGTAAACTTATTACCACGTGTAATATTGAAGATTTTTGCGATAGGACCAAGTTCGTGCGTTGGATAGTTTTCGCAGTTTCTTTCAATATATTCGTTAAGGCGGTAGTGATGATTTTTAACACTACTTGCTAAAATATGCCTTAAATCGTGGCCGTATGCACCAGTAATGCACATAACGGTACCAAGTTTGCCCTTTCTTATCATATTAGTTGCTAAAAGTTCATCTCTGTTAAAGCAAGCGTTTTCAAGGAACATAAACGGAGTTTTAGTTCTTTCGTAAGCATCAACTAAATCCCAACATTCTTGTTCGTTATAAGCACCACCTACTTCCATCGCAACAGGAATACCCTTTTCCATTGCAGCAACAGTTGCTACAACGTGTGCATCCCAACTGCAAGCAACGATAACAGCTTCAGGTTTAGCCTTATCGTACATTTCGTTAAAGTCGGTGTAAAGTGCAGGCTTATAGCCTTGTAATTCTTCAAGTTCTTTTATAGTTTTTTCAGCATTTGGTAAATATGGGTCGCTTATAGCAATTACTTCATATTGTTTAGTTTTGATAGCAGTTTTACAAAGTGTTCTACCACGACCACCTGCGCCACAAAGTGCAAGTTTAATTTTACTCATTTTAAAACTCCTTAATAGTTTGATAACTCTATTTTACACTAATTAAAAATTAAGTACATACAAAATATTATTTTTTATGTATATTTTCGTCCACAAATTTTTACTTCAAGTTTTATATTCTCAATTACATCAAAAAAGGTAAAGCAGATGCTTTACCTTTTAAATATTTTTTATTGTAACTTTATTTACACGCGAGATAAAAATGCGCCGCTTAGAAGTGAGTTTAATATTAATCAAAGTCGATAACGTCACGTTTAGGTCTATCTTTGTATTTACCGCGGGTGAAGTCTGGAATATCTACGATACGATTTTCGTTAATAGAAATTTCAGATAAGTAAGTAATACACATCCAAGCGGCTGCGTCATAAACGTCACAAGGCATTTCTTTGCCTTCCTTCATTGCTTTAGCCCATTCAACAAGTTCGAAGTAATCCATACCGCCGTGGCCAGCATCTAAAATTTCTTTAGTAACGTCCTTCCACATTTTTGGCATAAATTCTTCTTCGTATTCTTTAGCGTTTTCTATATGGTTTTTATAATCAGCGTGGAAGATAGAGAATTTACCGTCTTCAAGTACCATATAGTCGTTACAAACGAATCTACCTTTAGTACCAACAAACATTGTATCACGGCAAGCGATACGAGGAGTTGTTGTATCAAGTTTAATATCGATAAGTTCGCCGTTTTCGGTTGTTATCATTGTAGTGAAAACGTCACCTTGTTTAAACTCAACGTCTTTAATTGCCTCGTATTTATCTAAGTTTTCATTGATATATTCATGCATTGAAATAGCCTTAGATGAACGAGATACGAGTGTTGCAAACTTATTACCACGGTTGATATTTAAAATTTTAGCAATAGGGCCAAGTTCGTGAGTTGGGTAGTTTTCGCAGTTACGGTTGATGTAGTTGCGAAGTCTGTAGTGGTGAGAAGTTACGCCACCTGCGATTTCGTGCCTTAAATCGTGGCCGTAAGTACCAGTACAGTACATAATAGTACCAAGTTTACCCTTTCTTATCATATTGGTAGCGAGAAGTTCTTCTTTGTTAAAGCAAACGTTTTCAAGGAACATAAACGGAGTTTTAGTTGCCTCGTACGTATCAACTAAGTCCCAACATTCTTGTTCATTGTAAGCGCCACCTACTTCCATACCAACTAAAATGCCCCTTTTCATAGCATTAACGGCAATTTTAACGTGGTCTTCCCAACTGCACGCGATAACTACGCAGTAAGGTTTTGCTATTTCAAACATTTCTTCAAAGTCTGCAAAAGCAAGTGGTTTTGAACCTTGTTTTTCGTTTAATTCGTCAGCAAGTTTTTCCGCCCTATCGAAAAGCGGGTCGCAAACGGCAACAACTTCAAATTCGCCAGTAGAAATAGCAGTTTTAGAAAGCCAAGTACCGCGGTTACCACAGCCACAAAATGCAACTTTTAATTTTTCCATAATAATTTACCTTTATATATTTTAGGTTGAGTTATTGAAGATATTTGATTTTTGTATAACGAAACCTTACTTAACTAAAGCGTTCATTTCATCAATGATTGATTCCATATCGGCAACGAGTTTAAGTTGAGTTCTACATCTATCAAGGTTTTGTCCTTCACGGTGAGTTCTAAAGTAAGTGTCGCCAGATAAATAGTCGGTTAAGAATCTCATACCACATTCGATAGTCATCATAATCGAGCCAAGTGCTAAATTATCCTTTTCAATTTGAGTAATGCTATCGCCAAGTGCAGTTAAATAACCGTCTAAATAAGTTTTGTAAAGGTCGAAGCGGAAGTTTACTTTAGATAAATCTTTTTCGTCTTCTTCACAAGGGTTGCAACCAAATCTAATACTATCGCCAAAGTCATAGCAAAGTGAGCCTGGCATCATAGTATCAAGGTCGATAACGGCAACAGGTTCGCCTGACTTATCATCAAGAAGAACGTTGTTGAGTTTTGTATCGTTGTGAGTAACCCTTAAAGGCATTTCGCCACTTTCAAGCATACCAACGATTTTGCCGTAGTAATGCTCTCTATCCATAATGAATTTAATTTCTTCTTGGCAGTCTTTAGCTCTACCGAAAGCGTCTTTTTCAACTGCTTCTTTAAAGTTTTTAAATCTGTTTACGGTGTTGTGGAAAAGAGGGATAGTTTCGTAAAGTTGTGATGCGTCAAACTCTGCAAGAAGGTTTGCAAAGTTACCAAAAGCAATTGCGCTATAGTAGAAATCTTTTGGATTAGCAACAGTTTGATAAGCAACCGTTCTTTCAATGAAAATGTATACCCTAAAGTAGTTATCTTCAGCATCTTTATAGAAAGTTTTATTATCGTTAGTTCTAACGATTGTTAAACTTTCTCTATCAGGGTCACCACCCCTTTCTGCAATTCTTTTTCTATTGAATTCGGTTACGAGTTCAATATTACTCATAAGATGTTCAACAGGGTTGAAAAGTTTAGAGTTGATTTGTTGTAAAATATAACGTTTAGCTTGACCGTTAACTTCATAGATTGCTAAAAAAGTACGGTTAATATGACCAAATCCGTAAGGTTCAACTGAAACGAGTTTGCCTTCAATTTTAAAATTAGAAAGTGCGTCTACTAAATATTTTTCCATTGTTATTTCTCCATTATTATTAATTAAATTTTATAACGTCTAAAGGTTTGCGAGTTTTATATTTACCCCTTGTAAAGTCAGGGATATCAACAGGCATACCGTTATTCGCTATAGATATTTCACTTAAGTAACTTATAGCACCCCAAGATGCAGCGTCGTATACGTCGATAGGCATTTCTTCGCCCTTTAAAAGATGTTCGGCAAAGGCTTTAAGTTCAAAATAGTCAATACCGCCGTGACCAGCTTCAAGCGTTTCCTTCGTTACCTCTTTCCACATTTTAGGAAGGTATTTATCGTAATACTTTTCTGCGTTGTTAAGATATTTCGCGTAAAATTCGTGTGGGACTATCATATCTTCAAAATTATCACTATCCAAGCAAATCATGTTATGGTCCATATCGGCAAAACCATTTGTGCCGTGAATTTGGAATTCCCTTGAATAGAAACGAGGAAGCGAAGTGTCAAGTTTTAAAGTTATAAGTTCACCATTTTCACAAGTGATAATCGTTTCTACTACGTCGCCTTGCTTAAAATCGGTATTCCATAAAAACTCATATTCTTCTTTGCCTTTAACGAATTCTTGTATCCCGCGTGATTTAGACGCCCTTGACACAAGTGACAACATTCTATTTCCCCTATTTATATTTAAAATTTTAGCAATAGGTCCAAGTTCGTGCGTTGGGTAGTTTTCACAATTACGATTTTTATATTCTTCTAAACGGTAATGTCTATTCTTTTTGCCATTAGCAACTTCACTTCTTAAATCGTGACCGTACGCGCCGTGGCAATGCACTATTTCACCAAGAAGCCCTGCTTTTGCAACCGCAGTTGCAAGTAATTCTTCTTTGTTATAGCATACGTTTTCTAAAAACATAAACGGTGTTTGAGTTTTTTCATAAGTGTCAACCAAACGCCAAGTTTCTTCTTCACTATAAGTTCCGCCAACTTCTAATGCAACGGCAATATTTTTTTCCATTAAATCGCACGCAAGTTCTACGTGATATTGCCAGTCAACTGACACAAGAGCCGCATCGGGATTGAACTGTTTGATTGCTTGATTATAATCGGTAAATACAGGAACTTTTTTGCCCGTTTTTTCTTCAATAACCTTTGCAAGTAATTCGGCTTTATCTAAATGTTTATCGCAAAGAGCAACTAAATCATACTCTTCAATTTTAGCAAGTAGAATTGATTGACCATATCCCCTTTGCCCACAGCCGATAGATATAATTTTTACCTTATCCATAGTGTCCCCCAAATTTTTGATACGTTACAATTATAATACATTATTTTAATAATGTAAAGAGTAATTTTAAAATTATTCACTTAATTTTTTACGTAAACATATACTATTATAGCCGTATGGCTAATAAATAAACTGGCTTGAAAATAAAAGATTTTTCGGCGCTTTTAACCAAAAATTTTTTAGAGATTTTATTGAGCCAAAGGAAATTCTTAATGTGTTTTAATTTTTGCTCAAATAACCAAAACAATTGTCAAAATAGACCAAGGGTGATTATCGGTCCACAAGGTCCGGTTGGTCCGCGTGGTCCGGTTGGCCCTACAGGTCCACAAGGTCCTCAAGGTGTTCAAGGTGAACAAGGCCCCGTAGGTGCTACGGGTGCGACGGGTGCAGTAGGTCCGCAAGGTCCTATCGGTCCGCAAGGCCCTCAAGGTATTCAAGGTGAACAAGGCCCTGTAGGTGCGACTGGTGCAACGGGTGCCGTAGGTCCTCAAGGTCCCGTAGGTGCTACTGGTGCCGTAGGTCCGCAAGGTCCCGTAGGCGCTACTGGTCCACAAGGTCCTCAAGGTCCCGTAGGTGCTACTGGTCCACAAGGTCCGCAAGGTGAACAAGGTCCTGCAGGGCTATCCGACGCATTGTTTGCTGAATCTAATGTAGGCACGATAGCGGTTGGCAGTACAATTCCGCTTACTTTATCGACACAAACTCCTACAAGCACCAGTTCTTTAGTGGACAATATAATAACCCTTTCGCAAGGTTACTATTTAGTGACTTTTTACGCTACGGGAAGTAGCCTAGATTACGACGTAACGCTTGTAGTTAACGGAACACAAGAGTTTTCGCTTGAAAGTGACGTTACAACCTTACAAACGTTATCAAAAACCGTTATATTAAACGCAACCGAAGGCACAACGCTTAGCCTTTTAAATTCTGGCACGGGTGCTTTAGCGCTTGAAAATAGCGGTATTTCTGTTGTTAAACTTGCTTAACGTTTACACCAATTTAATTAGGCGAAATTGAAAAGCAGGCTTTGAAATTGAGAATAATTTATTATTAATTAAAAAGCAGGCTTTGAAATTGAGAATAAATAAAAAATTGGCGTGTAAAATAAATCGTAAACGCAAGCAAGACAAGGCAAACCACGAAGGTAAGAGTTTACATCTTTCCAAGTGGTTTAACGAAGTATTGCGCTGTGTTTTTACCGCCAAGATTTAATTAGGCGAAATTGAAAAGCCTTAACAAAATAAAAAAGGTAGCATTGCTTTTTTTAGCAATGCTACTTATTTTTTTTAGTGGTTACCTGTATGAGTTTGCCATTTAGCCTTTAACTCTACCCTTTCTTTAGCGATATCCCAAGCCCTTGGTTCTAAATCAGAGAAAATAATATTTCCGTAGTTCCAACCAGTAAACAATGCACCTGGTTTAGTTGGGGTATACAATTTAACGTCAAATATCTTACCGTATTCAACTAATACTTCGGTAGTAAAGTCAGCAGTACCGCCGTTAAGATTGAAAACTACCGTAATTTTCTTAAATTCTGCAACAAGAACAACGTCTTCACTATAAGGCCAAAAATCACCTTTAAGTGGAACTGTTTCTTCTTCGTTATCCTTTAATCTTAAGCCTGCAATTATATTTTTTACAGAACTATCGAACTTGAATTCGTAAGGTTCGCCATAAGCAACAGTACAATTCATTAAAGGAAGGTCTAACGCGTCAACAATGTCAACGTTGTAATCAACACCTTCGTACACGGCTACTAAGTTTACGTCACTTTCAATAGACCAAACACCTTTAGATGCAATTTTAGAAGTGTTAAGCATCCAAGTTTTAAACACGTAACCTTGTTTTTCAGGGGTTGGAAGTTCATAAGCCTCACCTACTTTTACAGTTATACTTTCAACGCTAACCGTACCACCGCTTGCATCGAAATTAACAGTATAAGATTTAGACTGGCTTGAACTACAACCGCTAACGATTGCAAAGCAAGTTAAAACCATTAATAATAAACTTATAAGTTTTTTCATAAATTCACCTTTTTATTATATACATCTTTATTTTACTACAAGTAAATAGTTTTGTCAAGATAAATAAATAAAACTAAATTCATAAAAAAATCGCCCACCGTACGGTAGGCGAAAATTTTTAAATAATTAGATTTCAGCGAAGTATTTGATAGTTCTTACCATTTGTGAAGTGTAAGAGTTTTCGTTATCATACCAAGAAACAACTTGTACTTGGTAAGTATCATCATCAATCTTAGAAACCATAGTTTGAGTAGCATCGAAAAGTGAACCGAACTTCATACCGATAACGTCAGAAGATACGATTTCGTCTTCAGTGTAACCGAAAGATTCAGTAGCTTGTGCTTTCATAGCAGCATTGATGCCTTCTTTAGTAACGTCTTTACCTTTAACAACTGCGATAAGGATAGTAGTAGAACCTGTAGCAGTAGGAATTCTTTGAGCAGCACCGATAAGTTTACCGTTGAGTTCAGGAATAACAAGGCCGATAGCTTTAGCAGCACCAGTAGAGTTAGGAACGATGTTCATAGCGCCTGCTCTTGATCTTCTAAGGTCACCCTTTCTTTGTGGACCGTCAAGAATCATTTGGTCACCAGTGTAAGCGTGAACAGTAGTCATGATACCAGAAACGATAGGAGCGTAATCGTTAAGTGCTTTAGCCATAGGTGCAAGACAGTTAGTTGTGCAAGATGCAGCAGAAATAACTTTGTCATCAGCAGTTAAAGTGTTGTGGTTTACGTTGTAAACGATTGTAGGAAGGTCGTTACCTGCAGGAGCAGAGATAACAACTTTTTTAGCACCAGCAGTTACGTGTGCCATAGCTTTGTCTTTAGAAGTATAGAAACCAGTACATTCTAAAACAACGTCAACGCCGATTTCACCCCAAGGAAGTTCAGCAGCGTTTGCTTTTGCGTAAATAATAATTTCTTTTCCGTCTACGATAATAGAATTATCAGTAGCTTCTACAGTGTGTTTGCCTTCGCCAAACTTACCTGCGAAACCGCCTTGAGCAGTGTCGTATTTAAGAAGGTGAGCAAGCATTTTTGGGCTTGTAAGGTCGTTGATAGCAACAACGTCATAACCTGGAGCATCAAACATTTGTCTGAAAGCAAGACGGCCGATACGACCAAAACCGTTAATAGCAACTTTTACATTTGACATATTAGTGTCCTCCTAAATTAACATTTCGTTAAAAATTTTACATATTGACGTGGGAATTCCCAACATTTTACATTATACAATGTTTTTATAATTTAAGTCAAACAAATTTCGATAATTATTTTAAATTTTCGGGGTTTAAACATTTTAAATCGTCTACTACGAATAAACCGTCTTTTCTTATAAGTTCTCCGTCAAGATAAATTTCCCCGCCACCATACTCTTTTGTTTGAATTTGAACTAAATCCCAATGGATTGCCGATTCGTTTCCGTTATAGCAATCATCATAACAAGAACCCGGTGTAAAGTGAATAGAACCCGAAATTTTTTCATCGAATAAAATATCGCCCATAGGGGTTGTGATATAAGGGTTTACACCAAAGGCAAACTCACCAACGTACCTTGCACCTTCATCGGTATTGAAGATAGAATCAAGTTTTTCTTGGTTGTTGCCAGTAGCCTTTATAATCTTACCATCTTTAAAAGTTAAAGATACGTTTTCAAACTTAAAGCCTTGTTCAACTGACGGAGTGTTGTAAGTAATAACACCGTTTACACTATCTTTAACGGGTGCGGTGTAAATTTCGCCGTCAGGAATATTACAACGACCTGAACATTTCTTACTACCTATGCCCTTGATAGAAAAACTGATATCGGTATCTTTTGCAATGATACGAACTTTATCTGCATTGTCAAGCCTTGCTTTTAAAGCGTCCATTGCCCTATCCATCTTAGAATAATCAAGGTTGCACACTTTAAAGTAGAAATCCTCAAATCCGTCCGTACTCATACCCGCTGCTTGAGCCATACCAGGATTTGGATATCTTAAAACTACCCATTTAGTCTTTTTTACCCTTAATTCGTGATGAACTGGTCTTGAGTAAAACTCACTTTCAATTTGCATATTCCTTACAGGAACGTCAGACGTTTCGTTGGAGTTATTTCCGCCGCGAATAGCAATGTATGCGTCCATATCCGCCATTCTATACCCTGCATATTTTGCTTTTAACTTAGCATACTCTTCCGTTTCACCCATTAAAAGTTCGCGAGAAACCCTACTATCAAACATTTCAACAAAAGGATAACCGCCTACCTTATACGCCTCTTTTATAAGTTCGTTTACAAGCATATAATCAACGTCTTTAGCCTCGATTAAAAGTTTTTCACCCTTTTGAAGTCTTACAGAATAGTTAATTAAACCTTTAGCAAGTTGTGATAATCTATTGTCTATCATAATTATTCTCCTAATATTTATATTTTAACACTATTATTGACATTTGACAACAACATTTTCATAAAGTTTAACAATATTTGACTAATAGATATTTTTTTGATATAATAAGAAAAAATTTTTTTAAAATAGGTAGAACGTTACGTTATGAAAATGCTTAAAAATAAAAAAATAGAAAAATACGATTTTTCTAAAAAACCAAGAACGCCTTGGCTACTAATGTGGATTGTTCAAATTGCTTGTGCTTTTAAACGCTTAGGAAGAAAAACGAAAGTACATTACGTTACTAAAAAGTCAAAAAGACCGTCGCTTGTACTTGGCACCCACGCAGCGTTTAACGATTTTTATATGCTTTTTAAAATTTATAACAGCCCTAAAATCAACTACGTTGTAGCAATTGACGCTTTTAACGATATCGGTTCTTTCTTAATGGATAACATCGGTGCTATTTGTAAAAGAAAGTTTATTCAAGACTTATCTTTAATGAAAAACCTTAAGTATTCCGTTGAAGAACTTAAAAACAACGTAGTAATTTACCCCGAGGCAAGATATTCGTTAGACGGTACTACAAGTTATTTACCACCGTCACTTGGTAAACTTGCTAAATTCTTAGGAATACCCGTTACCGTAATTAACTTAAAAGGTAGTTACATTAGCGACCCACAATGGAACAAATACAAACAAAACCGTATGCCTATGGAGGCGTACGTTGAAGAAATACTAACGGCTGAAGAAGTTGCAACTTTATCCGTTGATGAAATCAACCAAAGAATTAAAAAGGCCTTTGAGTACGACGATTGGAAATGGCTTAAAGAAAGCGGTGTTAAATTGACGTATAAAAATAGAGCCACTAACCTTAACGCAATACTCTATCAATGCCCTAACTGTAAAAAAGAATTTGAAATGGAAGGTAGCGGAATTACACTTAAGTGTAATGCTTGTAGAAAATCGTGGGAAATGGCTACGGATGGTAGCCTTACTGCTACGGCGGGCGAAACGGAATTTTCACACGTGCCTGATTGGTTTAAATGGCAAAAACAAAACGTACACGACGAAGTGTTTGGTGGCAGGTACAAAATGGAAGCGGATTGCGACGTATACACTTTACCAAGCTCTAAAGGATTCGTTAGTCAAGGCAAGGGTAAACTTATTCAAACACCTGATAAAACCGTGCTTAAAGTTAACCTTTACGGCGAAGACAAGGTTATCGAATATCTTGGAACGGAACTTGAAAGCGTTCACGTTGAGTATAAGTATAAAGACTGTGGCGATATGTTAGACTTTTCTATCCCTGGCGATAGCATATGGATGCACCCAACTAACCGCAAGGATATTTTAACTAAAGTTTCGCTTGCAACCGAAGAAATTCGCGACCTTGCAAAATCAAAACTTAACAATTAGTAGATAGTTGCCCTTAAAAAAGGGCAACTTTTAACTTTACAAAAGTTTAATATCGTTATATAATTTATGTATGGAACTTATTTTAGCAAGTAATTCGCCAAGGCGCAGGCAAATATTAACGGAAAACGGTTTTAATTTTACAGTTGTCCCGTCAAACGTAGACGAGCCTAAAAACGTAGATATGGCGCCTGATAGATATGCGGAGTTTTTAGCCGAATTAAAAGCGACCGACGTTTACAGTAAAAACGGCAACGTCGTTTTAGGTGCGGACACCATCGTTTACCTTGACGGAATTATTTTAGGCAAGCCAAAAGATAAACAAAACGCAGTTGATACCTTAAAATTATTATCGGGTAAAACACATATAGTTTGCACCGGCTTTGCTATTATAAGTAAAGATAAAAAAATCATAGCAAACGAAAAAACTTTCGTTACTTTTAATAGTTTAACTGATGAAATTATCAACGATTACGTAAATAGCGGACTTTGTATGGATAAAGCGGGAAGTTACGGTATTCAGGACGGATACCCACTCGTGAAAGAAATCAAAGGTGACTATCAAAACGTGGTAGGCTTACCAATAAGTAAAATAAAGGGGATTTTAAAAGAGTTATTATGAGACCTAAAATAGCAATAGAAACGGGAACTTCATATACCAAAATTTACAAATCACGTACGGACGTGGTTTTATACGAGCCATCGGTAATCGCTATAAGAAACGGCAATTATAAAAAACCCGTAGCAATCGGTGACGAAGCATATAATCTTATAGGTAAAGCGCAAGACGGGGTTAAAATAATATACCCTGTAAACCATACTGAAATTGTAGACGTCAAAGCATACTCGGCAATGGTAAGCGGTTTTATAAACAAGATAAGAAAACCTTACGAAAAAATTTCAGACGTGCTTTTTACCGTTGGTTGCGGTACTGATAGAGAGATTATCGGTAAGTTTGAAAAAGCACTTAACAACGTTGGCGTTTACGGTGTAGAAACTGCGGAAACATCTATACTTTCGGTGCTTGGTGCAGACTTATCTATAAGTGAAAACTCTTGCAACGCACTTATTGATTTTGGCGGTGGCCAAACAACTATTTGCGTGCTTACGGCAAACGGTGTAATTTCAGGTGTTTCAGCGGGAATTGGCGGTAATACTTTAAATAAAATGATAGCAAAGCACGTTGAAGAAACTTTAAACGTTTCCCTTCCCGACACCCAAGTAGAATACTTGAAAAAAAGCGTTGCAAGTTTAGCAAGCGACGATGACACTAAAGTTGTAGTTAGCGGTAAAGATACTATGACGGGCAAAAACCGTTCTATAAACGTTTCTGCATCACAAATCTTACCTGCCGTTAAAGAGTTTTTAGATAAAATCATAGAAATTAGCAATATGGTATTTAATAAAGTGCCAAGCGAAAGCATTTTAGAAATTCAAAAGAACGGCGTTCTTTTAACGGGTGGCGGTAGTAAACTTTACGGCTTAGCCGACTATTTAGCACCTATTTTAGGCTACAAAGTTCAAGTAGTAGACGAACCCGATTTATCCTCTATTATCGGTGCTGGCAAACTTGTAGAAGACAAAACCTTACTTAACAAATTAAAACTTAAAGTTTAAAAAATTAAGCGTTTCGGAAAATCCCGAAACGCATTTTTATTAAGTTTAATAATTCACCCATTTAAAAGACCGATATGACAAAAATAATTACAAATAAAAAAGAATTGCAATCTCGCGCTTTCCGCTATAACTTGTGTAAACAAGTCCAATGCAATTCATTATGAATATTATATTCTATTTTTTAAAAAAAGTCAACTAAATTTTTTTAAAGGGTGGTTATGAAAAATAAAAGGAAGGTAATAAAAAATTTAAATAAAAAAGAATTCAGTTCCGAGATGTGTTGCCACAATGTATTGCCTTTGGGGCTGAACTGAATTCTACAATTATTATATGCAATTTTATAAAAATTGTCAAATACTTTTTTATAACAATTTTGTCGCAATGACTTGACAATTCTTCAAAATAAAAAAATGGCAGACGCTATGCCTACCATTTTTATTAAGTTTAATAAAGCACCCTTTTAAAAGGATAGATACAAGCAAGACAAGGCTCGCAAATGATTTTGGATTTGATAGACCTTTTTGGTCATCAAAGTCAAAATTATTTTGCAGAAACACAGTATTGCGCAGTATATAGACTTTTAAAATTAGATTTTTTCGATTTTTATAATCTTTCCACCTTTTTTGCGCTTTTTAAAGATTACTATTCTATCTTTAAATTTATAGATAACAAAAAGAGCAATGGCTAAAAGTACGGCACCTACCACTATCCAAATAATATAGGTTGGGAAGGTTATAAATTTAACGTTATTCCACATGGTGTTAATGTCTTCAAGAGTTTTGTCTTTAAACATATCCATAACGGCGCATCTAACAATGATTTCTTTAGACGGATATTGCGTTGCGAATTGGCGGTATAAACTATCAGTTTTAATAACGTACTCACCACCGTCTTCCTCACCAAAGAAATAGTTAAGGTCGATAGTGTATTCACCATCTTCAACTTCGTAGTTTTCTACTGCCCTATCAAAAACGTCTTTACCTGCGATACAACTTGTATAGCCGATATAATCCATATTTCTAATAGCAGCCTCTGGAGTTGAGATAAAGTTTAAAAACTCAAGCGCTAACTCTTCGTTGGCGTTAGTTGGCATTACCCAACCGTCAAACCAAACGTTAGAACCTTCTTCAGGAACGATATAACCAAGGTTTACACCTGCTTTATCAGCCTCGTCCATAGCGAAAACGGCATCGCCACTCCAAGCGAAGTTTACGTTGATTTTGCCATCGATAATATCGTTTTTACCGCTATCAACTTCAAAACCGTAAAGGTTTGATTTTAATTCTTTTAAATTTCTTTCAACGTTTACAAGAGTGTATTCATCAGTTTGATTGAAAATTTTAAAAACTTCGTTTGAATAGTATTCTTCGGATATTCCGCCTTCTTCGCCATTCAAGCCTTTTTCATAGGCTTCTTTTAACTCTAAAAGTTTGTCTTCATAAAGCATACCAACAGCCATAATATAGGTATCCCTAATACTGTCTTTTATGGTTACTTTATTTTTAAATTTTTCGTTCCAAATAGAACTCCAATGTTTAAGGTCTTCGGCATTTACTTTATCCATATTGTAGATAAAGCCCATTGTACCCCACATATAACCGATTGCATAAGTTTTATCTTCGCCTACGTTAAAGCCGAGTTTTTCAAAGGTTTTTTGAATATACGGAGAACCGTAAGTAAGCCAGTTTTCAGGGAAAGAATAAGGTTTAATTAAGCCTTCGTCTTTCATTTTCATTATCATATATTCCGAAGGGCAAATAAGGTCGCAAGCGTTAGGGTTTTTAATAAGTTCGTTATACATATCTTCGTTAGTAGCAAAGGTAATGTAATTAACTTTTATACCCGATTCTTGTTCAAACTTATAAATAAGGTCGGTATCTTCAGAAATATCCCCCTCTTCGCCAACTTCCATATAGTCATCCCAACTGAATACCGTGATTTCTTTTTCCGCACCTTTTACCGTTTGAGGGTTATAACTAAAGGTAGAAAAAGCAACTACGATAGCAAAAAAGCAAGTAAATAATTTAATGACTAAATTTTTCATTATTCGTTATCTCCTTTTTGCTTTTTTGTTTGCGTTTAAGTTTGCTATCACTACGAAAAGTACTGTAAGTAAGAAGATAATAGTAGTTAAAGCACGGTAAATAGGTACTTTTTCGCTTGCTTGCTTAGTGCTTAAAGCAATTGCTTTATAAACTGCGGTACTAATAGTATCAAAGTCAAGCGGAGCAAGGGTTGCCGTGATAATGTAATCGTCAAGTGATAAAGTAACGGCAAGCATAAAGCCTGCGAATACACCCGGTAAAATTTCAGGGATAACGACCTTCCAAAGTGCTTGGAAAGGAGTGTCGCCAAGGTCTAAAGCCGCTTCGTATAACGATGGGTCCATTTGTTTAAGTTTAGGCATTACCGAAAGTACTACGAAAGGAGTAATTAAGATAATATGACCTACGTATAAACCGAAAATCGACCTATTAGAAAAGCCCAATAACATTAAAAGCATTACAAGTGCACAAGCGGTAACTACTTCAGAGTTAACTACAGGAATTTGAGAAAACAAGTTAACTGATTTACCTAACTTGCCTTTGCTGTAGAATATACCAATTGCACCTAACGTACCTAAAATGGTAGCGATAGTTGCCGCAACAAGGGCTAACACTACGGTATTTATAACAACGTCTTTAACTTCGCCAAGTTTAGTATACCAATGCAAACTAAAACCTTGCCAAGTACCGATAGTTTTACCAGAGTTAAAACTGTATAAAATTAAAATGAAAATAGGGATATAGATAAACGCAAGAACTAAAAACACGTATCCCCTTGAAAAGAACTTCTTAATCATAAATTAGTCCCCCTCGTATTTTCAGAATTTTTAAATCCGCCTGTAGCTATCATAGTGATAACCATAATAACAAGCATTACAAGTGCTAAAGCAGCACCGTCGTTGATTTGGATAGGCGCACCGCCTACGCCAAGGAAACAGATTGCTACAAGTTTACCTACAAGCGAGAATCCGCTACCACCGCTAAAGGTGTCGGTAATAACGTAACAACTCATAACAGGTAAAAATACCATCATTGCACCGCTTATAATACCGGGTATAGAAAGCGGAAGAGTTACGTTTAAAAATACTTTGGTTTTGTTTGCGCCAAGGTCGGCAGCCGCCTCTTCTAAACTTTTATCAAGTTTAACAAGGGTTGAGTAAAGTGGCATTATCATAAACGGTAAAAAGTCATAAACTAAACCGATAATACTTGCACCATTACCAAGCGGTATACCGATAAGTGACAATACTTCCTTCATTGCCATTGCCCTTAATACGAAGTTAAGCCAAGTAGGAAGGATAAACAAAAGCAATAATATAAAGGCAGTTTTACCGTTCATACGCGATAAAACGTAAGCAACGGGATATGCTATAAGCAAGCATAAAATAGTTACTAATAAACTTACGAATATACTTATAATAAGGGTACTAATCTTGGTAGTATCTTGAAAAAATGAAATAAAGTTATTAAAAGTAAATTCGCCCGTACCGTTAGTAAACGCATAGTAAATGATTAACAATAACGGAAATATAACGAAAAATATTAAAAACAAGCCGTAAGGAATACAAAGTTGTTTTCTTGAAAAGTTAAATAACCTCTTTTTTCCTTCAACGATAGGTTGTAACGGTTGTTTTTTTACAATCCTACCTTCTTTCATCTCTTTTTATTCTCCTGTTTAAGTGTAAGTTTAATTTTATCCCTTGAAATATTAACGCTTACCCTGTCGTTTTCGTTCCAAGTATCAACGGTATCAAATACGAAATCTTCTTCGTATTCATCGCCTTCTACACGCACGATAAGTTGATAGTGGTCGCCTTTATAAATAATAGATATAATGTTACCTACAGCGCCACCTGCATTTTCATCGTCGCTAATTTCAATGTCTTTAAGACCAACTTCAACTTTAACGTCAACGTCGGTTAAATCAAGTTCTTTACCATCTTTAGTTAAAAGATAGCCGTCTTCAGTAAGATGAGAACCTGGATATAATTGAGTTACGTCACAAGCAAACTCGCCACCGCCAAAGCAAACTGTGTTGTCTTTAGTAATATAGCCGTCAAATACGTTAGAAACGAATTCTTTGTGCATTAAGTGAATATTGCTTGGTTCGATATTAACGCTAACCTTTTCGCCCTTTTCGTAGCCTTTAGTGCTTTGAATAATAAGTTCCGTTCTACCAACTAAAAGCACCATTTGATAATGCATACCTTTAAATATGCAAGAGTCAATCACGCCAGACGCCATACCTTCGCCTAAAGGTACTATTTCAATATCTTCAGGGCGAACTACTACGTCAACTTTTTCATTGAGTTCAAACTCGTCGATACAACTGAAAACTTTATTGATAAATCTAACTTTTTTATCCCCTACAACGGTACCGCTTAAAATATTGCTTTCACCGATAAAGTCGGCAACGAAAGTGTTTTTAGGTTCGTTGTAAATATCTTGCGGGGTGCCTATTTGTTGAATTTTACCGTCCTTCATAACAACAACGGTATCACTCATAGTTAATGCCTCTTCTTGGTCGTGGGTAACGTAAATGAAAGTTATGCCAAGTTTTTTGTGCATATCTTTAAGTTCAAGTTGCATATCTTTACGCATTTTAAGGTCTAACGCGCCAAGTGGTTCATCTAAAAGTAAGATTTCAGGCTCGTTAACAATCGCCCTTGCAATGGCAATACGTTGTTGTTGACCACCAGATAAAGTTGATACGCTACGAGTTTCAAAACCTTCAAGGTCTACCATTTTTAAGGCTTTTTTAACCTTTTCGTTAATTTCTTCTTTAGTATACTTTTCAATTCTTGTATATTGTTGACCTTGTGGAGTTTCGTAGGTAACTTTAAGTTTAGTAAGTTTTAAACCGTATGCGATATTATCGTAAACGTTAAGGTGTGGGAATAACGCATATCTTTGGAAAACTGTGTTAACCGGTCTTTTGTGTGGTGGAAGTTCCGTAATATCCCTTCCGTTTAAAAAGATTTTACCGCTGGTTGGTTTTTCAAAACCCGCAATCATACGAAGGGTGGTAGTTTTACCACAACCCGATGGACCTAAAAAGGTAATAAACTCACCTTTTTTAACGTATAAGTTAACGTTGTTAACGGCAGGGGTATCGTCGTAATCCTTGCAAACGTCAACAAGTTCGATAATTTTATTTTTTTCTAAATTTTTCATAAGTCTCTCCTTTATTAGAGTTTATAGTGGTAATAACTACCTAAAAAGTTGGTGGCGATGAAATCCATAAAAACTTCGCCACTTTATCTTTTATATTTATAATATAATGCGATTTATCCGCCTCATAATAAAAACTTTCGCCCTTATGGGCAACGTGTTTCTTCTTACCTATATGAATAACGATTTCCCCTTCTAAAACGTAACCGAATTCTTCGCCTTCATGCGGAACGTCTTCTTCAGTAGAAAAGTTCTTTTCAAGTTCAATTAGCATTGGCTCCATCTCGTTTTTCTGAGCATTAGGAACAAGCCAATTACAAGTTATACCGTCAACCTTCTTTTCGATAAAGTCATTTTCAGAAAATACTATCTTCTTCTCTTCTTCTTCAGCAAAGAATTCTTTAAGTGAAGTTCCTAATGCTGAAAGTATATCGATAAGCGTTGCTATTGACGGACTTGTTAAGTCGTTTTCAAGTTGCGAAATATACCCTTTTGTGAGTTCACAACGATTGGCAAGTTCTTCTTGCGTTAAATCGCAACCAAGCCTTAATTCTTTAATTTTATCCCCTAAAATCATTTTACACCTTCTTTTATTTTAAGATTAGAAAGCCTAAACTTTTTGTTTAATAAAACTAAACAAGATTATTATATAAACCATAGCCACTATTGTCAACTATTTTTATATATATTTTTTATAAAAAATAAAAAACACTTTCCGCAGTATTGCGAAAAGTGTTTTATTGTAGTTTAACAACTTACTCTTAGTCTACAGAGATATCAGACATTGCATTGTCTTTATAGATATTTTCAATAGCACGAGCAAACAATTTAGATGCTGTGATAATTTCAATTTTATCAAGTCTTTTTTCTTCAGGTAAATCAATAGTATCTAAAACTACAAGTTTAGTGATGTGTGAGTTTTTAATTCTATCAATAGCAGGGCCTGAGAATACTGCGTGTGTACAGCAAGCATAAATTGCAGTAGCACCGTTGTTCCATAAAGCCTCGGCACCTTGAACGATAGTACCTGCGGTGTCAATCATATCGTCAACCATAAGGCATTTTTTACCTTTGATATCGCCAATGATATTCATAACTTCAAGTTGGTTTGCTTTAGGACGGCGTTTATCGATAATAGCCATGTTGCAACCAAGTTTAGCAGCAACACTTCTTGCCCTTGAAACTGAGCCAACGTCAGGCGATACAACAACGAAGTCGTCATCAACAAGATTTTTAAATGATTTGTAAAGTAAAGGTCCGCCGATAAGGTGGTCAACAGGGATATCAAAGAAACCTTGAATTTGTTGAGCGTGTAAATCCATAGTTAAGATTCTATCCGCACCTGCAGTTTGAAGAATATCTGCAATAAGCCTTGCAGTGATAGGGTCACGTGGGCGAGCCTTTCTATCTTGTCTTGCATAGCCAAAGTAAGGCATAACTGCGGTAATTCTACCAGCAGACGCTCTTTTTAACGCGTCAATCATAACGAGAAGTTCCATAAGGTTTTCGTTAACAGGTTGTCCTGTAGATTGAATAACGAATACGTCCCTACCTCTAACCGATTCGCCGATGTGAACGTTTATTTCACCGTCACTAAATCTGCTAACTTCTGCTTTACTTAATTCGATATTAAGTTCTTTAGCAATGGCTTCGGCAAGTTTTCTGTTTGAATTGCCACAAAAAAGTTTAATCTCCGTGCTATGTGTAATCATAGTAGCGCCTCCGTATAGTATAATTATATATATATTTTAGTAAATCCTGCGAAATTAGTCAACGAAATAAAGGGTTAAAACTCAATTATTTCGCTTGCTTTTAAAAAAGTTTTTTAAAAGGTTAGAACATTCTTCTTCTAAAATTCCACCTTCTGCCTGAGCCGTATGATTTAACCCACCTTTAAAGAGTATTTGATAGTTAGATAAAACGCTTCCACTTTTCCTTTCGTACGCGCCAAAATACAGTTTATTGATGCGTGAATTTAATATTGCGCCCGCACACATAGGGCAAGGCTCTAAGGTAACGTACATATCACAACCGTCAAGTCGCCAATCGTTGAGTTTTTTGCAAGCCTTTTCAATGGCTAATATTTCCGCGTGGGCAGTAGCAAGCCTTTTAAAGTTGCGCTTGTTATAGGCCTTTGCTATAACCTTACCCTCCTTTACGATAACAGCACCGATTGGCACTTCGCCTATATCGTAGGCTTTAAGGGCTAACTTGTAAGCCATTTTCATAAATTTTACTTTATTATCTATCATTTGTGATACTTCCCGTCTACTGAAATTGTAAAGGCGCGATATAACTGTTCAACAAGCATTACCCTTGCTAAAGTATGCGGAAAAGTCATATCCGAAAAAGAAAATTTAAGTTTGGATTTTTGCTTAACTTCCTCGTCTATACCGTAAGAACCGCCGATAACAAAGGTTATTTCGCCTTCTTGGTTTTTAATTTTGTCTATTAGTGAAGAAAAGTCAACCGACGAGTATTTTTTGCCTTCAATCGCCATTGCGATAACGTAGCCTTTAAGTTCTTTAGAAATAAGCGCACCTTCCCTTTTTAAGATGGCAAGTTTTTCCGCCTCGTTAGGCTCGGTTACGAAATTTTCTTCCTTTACTTCTATAATTTTAAAGTTACAAAACTTAGAAAGGCGTTTTTGATATTCTAAAACGGCCTCTTGAAAGTATTTTTCTTTAATTTTTCCTACTGCAACGATATTTACTTTTAACATAATTACACTATTAATTCAACTACCCAAAAAGTAAGGCAAATTATTACGCCTATTGGTAAGCCTTTTATAAAACCCTTTCTATCACTAATCATTTCCGCCGTTTTTTGTTGTTTTTCTACCTTAAATAAAAGTAAAAATACACCAACGGCTAATGCAACAAGCCCTAAAATAGTTAAAATTATCTCTAATTCTACCGTAAAAGTGAGTTTAAAGAAATACTCGTTTAAAACGATAAACAAGTTGTTTATAAAGTGTGATGCAAAGGTCAAGTAAAAATTACCGCCGTTTACCACTATTAACGCGTAAAGCACGCCTACTGCAAACTGATAAAGGGTTTGTTGTGGAGACATGTGATAAATAGAAAATAAGGTTGCCGACACTAAAATATCAAAAACTTTACCACCCTTTGAAAGCCCTTTAACTAAAAGCCCACGCATTAAAAACTCTTCTAAAACCGCAGGGGTAAAACAGATAAAAATTATAACTAAGGTTACGTTTAAAATATTCCTTTCAGGCAAGGCTATTGGCGTTGGATTGTAACCAAAATAACCTAAAAACTTAACGAATAAGTTATTTAATTCGCCAAGCCCAAAAATCATACCAAAAGTTATTAAAAGGGTTGCAAAAACCACCTTTAAACTAACCTTGTCCACCTTCAAAACAGAAAGAGTGTTTTCCTTGTATTTAACGGAATAAGCATATACGCCAAGCACTATGTAAATAGGCGAGCAAATATATGAAAGAACGGTTTTTGCAATATCGTTTTTTACAAAGGAAATGAATAAGGCATATATTAAATATACTGCTAATTGGGATATTAAAACGTAATCGAATATCCTTTTTGCAGATTTAGAATTTAAGGTATTTTCGTTCATAATTATATTTTACTATAAAATGCTTAATTTTTCAAGTATCTAAGCAATAAAAAAAGCCTTAAGCTTAATACTTAAAGGCTATTCGTCATCAAAATCACGGTGAGGCGGAAAAAAACCATCGTTTTCACATTTGGGAGGTGGGCAATCCACTTTAGGCTTACCCTTTTTATATAAAATGGCGTCGTCACCAATTTTTACTATGCAATCATAGTCGATAAAATACTCTTCACAGTTTAAAAAACATTTCTTGCCGGGAACTACGATTTTTAATATTCTACCGCTATCGCCGTCAATAACAAGGTCGTTTATTTTACCTAAATTTTTACCGTTTGATATATCTACCACAACTTTCTTTTTAAGGTCGTTATAATTTATTTCCATATAACTATTTATGCTAAATTATTAGTAATTATTCTTAATTTAGGTATTGATTTTTACTTAGTTTTAGATTATAATAATTAAAAGGAGAAAATTATGTCTATTCAAACAACAACTAAAGTAGTTAAAAAAGAAGAATTAGGGTTAGTAACCCCACACGAACATATCTTTATAGAACTTACAAACTTCTTTACCGAACACCCTGTTAAAGACGTTGAAGACCCTTCTACTCGCCCCGTTACTATGGACGTTTTGGGTATTTTAAACCGTGACCCTTACGCACTTAAAGATAATCTTATAATGATGGATTACGAAACGCAAAAGAAAGAAATTTTACGTTTTAAAAGAGCGGGCGGTCAAACTGTGGTTGACGCAACGATGCCTGGCATTGGTAGATATCCTGAACTTTTAAGAAGAATTGAAGAAGACACAGGCCTTAACGTAATTATGGGTACAGGCTTTTACGTATACTCTTCTCACCCAGAAGAACTTAAAAAGATGACTGAAGAAGAAATAGCAAACCTTATGATTAAGGAAATTCGCGAAGGCGCGGAAGGAACTGGCGTTAAAGCCGGTGTTATAGGCGAAATTGGTATTAGCGAAATCTTCAACGAAGAAGAAAGACGTGTTTTAAGGGCGGCAGCTATCGCACATAAGGAAACGGGGGTAGGTATTCTCGTACACATTAACCCTTGGACTACTAACGGTCTTGAAAGCGTTGAAATTTTACTTTCTAAAGGCGTTGACCCTAAGCGCATTGCCATTTCGCATATCGACGTTGAAAATAGGCTTGAGTACATCTTAAAACTTTTAGAATACGGCGTTTACGTAGAGTTTGATAATTTTGGTAAAGAATACTACGTTGATAGAGAAGTTAGAAACGACGGCTACGGTTTATTCGTAACCGATACCGAAAGAGTTAAACTTATAAAACTTTTAATAGACAAAGGTTACTTAAATCAAATTTTACTTAGTTGTGACGTTTGTCTTAAAACTTGCTTAAGAACTTACGGTGGCTACGGCTACGACCACCTTTTAACAAACATTATTCCTATGATGGAAGACGAAGGCATTACTCACGAACAAATTGATATAATGCTTAAAAACAACCCACAAAACTGGTTAGATAACGATAAAGGAGAATAAAAATGATTAGAATTCCTGATAGCGAATTTAAACAAAGAGTATTAAAAACTCAAGAACTTATGAAAGAATACGGCTATGACGTTCTTTTATGTTACGGCAACGAGGCAGAACCACAATACGTGCGTTATTATAGTGACTACTGGCCATCTTTTGAAACGGCAGGCGTATTAATCCCACAAGAAGGCGATGCTAAACTTTTAATCGGTCCTGAAAGTTACACTTATGCTGCAGACCGTTCAAGAATCCCTGATATCAGGCTTGTAAAGGCATTTAGAGAATCTTCTGAACCAGAATACCCAGGAAAGCCACTTGATACTTTTACAAGCGTATTTGCTGAATGCGGTATTACTTCTATCAAGAAAATGGGTGTTGCAGGTCTTCCACTTTTAACAGTTGGTATTTATAACGACTTAGCAGAATGTTTAAAACCGTTTGGCGACGTAAAAATCGAAAAAGCCGATGCAATGGTTGCTAAACTTAGAATGATTAAAACTGAAAACGAACTTGCATGTATGCGTAAAGCCGCTGAAATTACAAGAGAAACTATGGATTACGTTTTAGCAAATATCAAAGTTGGTATGACTGAAACTCAAGTAGTTGGCTTAGCACTTGGCAAAATGCACGAACTTGGCGCTGAAAGAGAAAGCTATCCACTTTGGGTATTAACTGGTGACGGTAGTGACCAAGCAATTAGTAGACCAAGACAAAAAGTTATTCAAAAAGGCGATTTAACCTTCCTTCAAATCGGTGCAAGATACGAAGGCTACGCATCAACAATCGGTAGACCTGTAGTATTCGGCAAGGCTACAGAAGAACAAAAACGTCTTATCGAAACAGGCTATAGGCTTCAAAGGGAAATTTTAGCAATGGTTAAAGAAGGCGTACCTGCTAAAGACGTTGCTTTATTCCACTTACAAAAAGTTAAAGAATATGGATACGAAGACCATTACTTATACGGACCATTCCACGGTAACGGCCTTATGGAAGGCGAGGCACCTTGGGTAGAAACAACTTCTGATTACTTACTTCAAGAAAATATGACCTTCTGTTCAGACCTTTTCCTTGGCAACCACGACACAAAACGCGGTATAAGAATTGAAGACGTTGTTAGAATAACTAAAGACGGCTGTGAAAACTTAACCCACTACCCACTTGAATTATTTGAAATTGATAGATAAAACTAAATCGCTCCCGTTTGGGAGCGATTTTTTTATGCTTAAAAATAACTTTATAAAATAAAAAAGGATTATGGAAAACCATAATCCTTCTTTTTTATTTAGTTTTGTTTGTTTTAAACATAGTTTAAATAACATACGTATTTAAAAGTGTAGAAGCAAGTTAGGCAAGGCTCGTAAAGGTTATCGGACTTGGTAGACCTTTGTGGTCACCAAGGTCGAATAATCTTTACAGAAACGATGCATAACGACGCTTATAGGCTTTTAAATTAAAGGTTTTTCCATGTAGGAACACCGTTAGAGATAGTCCAGTAATCAGCGCTGAATGATGTGTAATCATTTGCTGTATCAGCCGCCATTGCTGAGTAATCGTCGTATGCTTTAACGCCATACATAAGGTTATTTAAATCAACAGAAACATTAAGTAATTCTACATAATCAGCAGTATCAGCGTCAGTAATATTGCCTACTGCAGTAATCTTATTGCTTGTATAAATACATTCGATTTGGTTAATAGCAATACCTGGACGAAGTTTGTGTGCAAGTACTGGAGCTTTAGAAATCGTGTAAACGTCAGTGTATTCAGCAGTACCAGCTACGGCTGAAGTTGCAGCGTTATCTTTATTAGGACAACCTAACATATAGAACGCTCTACCTGCAGCAATGTTTGCTTGAACGTGTTCTTCGTATGCTAAGTATTCAACAACTACGTTTTTAAGAGTTGTACCAGTATACATATTGTTGTTAGCTAAGATACCAACACGAGCTGTACCAGTAGCAACCGAAGCAACTGAAATGTATACGTTTTCAAATAATACTTCATCTTTACCACTGAACGAATTGCCTGGAAGTTTACCCCTATTGATGTTATGAGCAAATACAGTTTTATAGTTACCAGAAAGTGAAACGTTAGTGAACGCGATATTTTTGATAACAGAGTGTTGTGTTTGACCGAATAAACCGTTTGATTTAAGTGCTAAACCGTCAATAGTATAACCTTGACCGTCAAGTACGCCTTCAAAACCGTTATCTGCGCTATAACCATTACCTGGGTAAACAGCACCAGAGATAAATGTGTGTTCAGCAAGAACTAATTCGCTTGCATCAATGTTTTTAGCAAGAACGTAGTAACCGTCAACCATGTTGTAAGGGTTTTCAGTAGTAGCGCCCGTTAAAGTGAATACTTTAAGGTCTTCTGCTTCGTCGATAACTTTAGTGTAAGCGTAAACGTTAGATAAAACGTAAACTTTATCACCAATGCTAAGTTTAACGATTTGGGCAGTATCAACTACTCTCTTACGACCTTCGCCAGTTACAACAACTTCAAGTTCTAATTCTTCAGCAGCTTCATCTTCTACAACGTAACCATCGATATCAGCAAGTGATTCGATTTCTACGCCTGCAGCGTTAAGTGAAGTTAAATCAAGTGCTTTATCAGCAGCTGAGTATAATACTTTACCAGCAATAACTTTTTCGTTAGTGTAAGCAATAGTGATTGTATCAGTAAGAGTTCTACCTTCAACAACGATAGAAATAGAAACTTCGTATTCGCCTTTGCCAGCAGGTGCGCTTGCTAAGCTAATAACGTTACCTTCTACTTTTATGCCTTCAGGAGCAGTGATTGTTGCACCTGCAAGTGTATGAGTAGCATCTTCAAAGCCATAAGTAAGTTTTGTATCAGCGCTATCTAAAACAACGTTAGAAACTTTGTTACCTTCAGCATCTCTTAAAACTGCTTTAACTTGGTTAGCGTATGTACCATTCCAGTAAACAACACCGTTAGATACAGTCCAGTATTTGCTATCAAATGAAGTAAGGTCGTTGTTTGCAGCAGCCATTGCGCTGTAATCAGCATAAGCTTTTAAGCCAACGAGAACGTGGTCAACTGCTAAAGTTTTACCGCATCTATTTAATACTTCAGTAACTTGTGGGTCAATAACTGCGCCTACAGCTGTTACTTTAGAACCAGTTAAAGTGTATTCAACTTGGTTTTGTGCAAAACCTGGCATTGCCTTTCTTTGTAATACTGGTGCAGTAGAAATTGCATAACAGTTTTCATACATTGTAGTTGAAGCTGCCATTGAGTTTTGACTTGTACCAAGCATATAGAAGTCGTTACCAGCTTCATATTGTGCTTGAATTTCTGCAGAAACATTTGCATATTCAACAACTACGTTTTGTAATTTAACAACCGCTGCTAAAGTTTGGCTTGCTAATACACCAACACGTTTACAACCACCAGCAGTTGCTGATTTAATAGAAATGTAAATATTTTGAAGTAATGCATCGTGACCAGTAAATTGGTTTTCAGGTGTTTTAGACCTTGTAATAGTTTGTGCAAATAAGGTTGGATAGTAACCAGAAAGTGTAGCATTTGTAAACGCGATATTTTTAATGATAGGTGCGTTCGTATTACCGAATAAACCTGCGTTCTTAACAGCTAAACCGTCAATGATATAACCTTGACCGTCTAATACACCGATAAAGCCTTGGTCAGCACTAAAACCGTTACCTGGATATTGTGCGCCAGACATAAATACGTGGTCGTTAAGAACTAAAGCACTTGCATCGATATCGTTAGCAAGGATATAGTAACCGTCAACTGCGTTATATGGGTTATCAGTAGTAGCGCCAGTTAAAGTAAATAATTTAAGGTCTTCTGCTTCATCGATAACTTGAGTGTAAGCCATTACGTTATTAAGAACGTAAATTTCATCTTCGATTAATAATCTTACAACTTGAGGTTCAATTGCTCTTGTTCTACCGATACCTGAAATAAGTACAGGGAGTTCGAAAGCGCCAACTTTTTCTTCAGTTGCGTTGCCAAGAGTGTAGTAAACTACGTCTTCAGCAGAGAATTGAGTGCCAAGTTCATCATTGATTGCATCAAAGTCTAAAGTTTTATCAGCTGCAGAGTAATTAACAACTGAGTTAACGTCAATACCCTTAGGGATAACTGCGATTGTAACAGTTTCAACGATTTCTACACCGTCAATGTTAGCAGAAATAGTTACTTCATAACTTGCGTTTTTGAAAGGTTTTTCAGCAAGTTTGATAGTGTTGCCTGCAAGGATAATAGCATCGCTATTAACAGTGATTGTAGATGGGATTACGTTGCCACCGATATCTACGATATCAAATGATAACGTTGTATCTTTATCACTTAAAACGATATCGCCTTCAACAACGTCGTTACCTTTAGTAACTTTAAGGTCAAAGCTGTTGTAGTAAACTTCTTTCCAGTAAACCATACCGCCTTTAACAACCCAACAATCATTGAAAGTTGCGTAAGATGCAGCATTTGCTTTATAGTCAGCTATCATGTCTGCTTCAGTATAATAAGATTTAATACCTTCAGCAACCATTTTGTCAGTTAATTTGATATTGTAAGAGTTAACAAGTGCTTGTAAGTTAGCATCAAGTGCAGTGTAAGAACCATCTGGGTTAGCAGTTACAAGGTTGCTTGCTACAGTAAGAATAGTAGCACTTCTGAATGCAACTACAGGAGATGAAGTGATAGTGTAAACGTTGTTGAACATGTTAGCATAAGCGCCACCAGTTACAGTAAAGTCAACGATAGTACCAAATCTACCACCAGAAGTGTTAATCCAACCAAGTTCTTTATCGCCAAAGTTAGTCCATTCTACAATAATATTATGATATTGAGTACCGTGAATAGAAACACCGTTGTTGATAAGTACGCCTGATTCACTTGCCATGCTATCAACTGAAACGTAGATATTAGATAAAGTTGTAGGTTTATTAATACCATTTCTTGTTTCAGAATCTAAGCCGTGAGCAAATAACGTAGGATAGCTTGAGCCTTTGATTGCTACGTTAGTGAACGCGATGTTTTTAATAGTTGCGCCTTCGTTAATCCAACCGAAGATACCGTTTCTTACAGTAGTAACGTTAGAAATAACGTAACCGTTACCATCGAATACACCTTCGAAACCAGCACCTTTATCATCACTGCCAGGGTAAATTACACCAGATGCAAATACGTGGTCTTTCATAACGTATGCGCTCGCATCAATGTTTTTAGTTACTAAGTAGTAACCATTGTGATGAGGAAGACCTGCATTTGCATAATCAAATCTAAAGTAATCAAGGTCGCTTGCTTCATCGATGAGTTTTGTGTAAGCATAAACGTCTAAACAGCAGTATAATTCGCCATCAATATAGAATAATACAGTTTGAGCTTCAGCAAAGTCATCATCGCCTCTTGCAGTACCATTTTTGTTAATGATAACGTCAAGGTCTAATTCTTGAACTTCTTCACCGTTAATTACGTATGAATCAATATCATCAAGGCTGTTAATTACAACACCGATTTCTTTAAGACCTGCTTTTAATGAATCTAAATCAAATGATTTATCAGCAGCTGAGTATAATACTTTTTCACTAATTAATTTAGCGATAATAGTATCGTTACAACCGTTAACACAGTATTTTGCTGCGTAACCGTAACCGATATCTTCCCAATCTGTATATTCGTGAGGTAACATAGGGATAACATCTGTTGGTGCAGATTCGCCACAAGCACAGATGTGATATACGTAACCATCATATAAACAAGTTGCAGGTTCGATGTATGGAACGTATACGTGGCCAGTAGCATCTACGTAGTTACCAACGTAAGATTCACCACAGCTACAAATATAAGTAGTGTAACCTTTATCTGAACAAGTTGCAGGTGTAACTACCCTTGTGTAATCGTGACCAGGTACGTTGCCGTATGTAGATTCACACACTTCACAGATAGCTTGGTCTTCACAAACAGCAATACCACCTGTACAGTTTTCTGTATATACGTGATTTTCATCGTTTGCACAAACTTTGCTATGAGTACCATCACCATTAGAAACGATTTCAACAAAGTCATGACCGATAGCGTCAACGTAATCGTCAACGTAAGAGTTACCACATTCACAAACGTAAGTAGTGTAACCCCTTACTTCACACTTAGGTGCAGTAACAACGGCCGTATAAGAGTGACCTAACGCCTCACCGTCTTCAAAGGTTTTAGTTCCTTTTTCGCCGCAAGCACATGAGAAATAGTAAATTGCTTTACTTTCACATTTTGCTTCTTCCTTTAAGTATAATTCGCTTACTACTTGTTCGCTAAAGTCGTGAGCATGAGCGCCAAGTTCGCCATATTCTTGGTTACAAACTTGACATACTGCTTTAGCAGTTTCGGTTGCAGTTCCGCCTTTATGAGCGTCATTGCTTGTCTTTTCACCGCAAGAACATTCATACCAGTGACCTGTAGCATCATACTTCAAAGTCGCAAAATCATGAGTGTGTCCGCATGCAGCAAAAATACCTAAACTTAAAGTTAAAGCTAAAATTACAGTTAAAAGTTTAAGTAAATTTTTCATAATTGCCTCCTTCGCATTTTATTATACGAATTTATTATAACACCTAAAAAAAAGAAAAGCAACAAATATTTAAAAAAAATTTTGCCATTTTAATAATAATTATTAAGATATTTTTGATTTTAGACTGATTTTTTAGCAAAAATTGTAAAAACACACAAAAAACAGGTCGCTTTGCAACCTGCTTTTTTAAATTTTATTAAGTTTAATGATGCACCTATTTAAAGCGATAGATACAAGTTAGGCAAGGCACAAGAAAAAGGCAGGTACTAACAACCTGCCTTTAAATTTTATTAAGTTTAATAAAGCGCGTATTTAAAAGTGTAGAAACGAGTATTTCAAGGCTCGCATAGCAAGTGTCTTGCAACGATATTCATTGTGTTGCAATGAGTGATATGCAACTAAAGTTGCACGATATGCAAAACAAGTTTTGCACGATATTCGCAAATTGCATTTGCGAGTTGCGGATTTTATTATTTATTATTATGAAAAGCACTAAATCCACCCAACTTAAATAATGTACCTATTTAAAAGGCTAGATACGAGAAGAACGAGGCTCATAAAAAAAGCGGGTGCAAATAGACCTTGTCGGTCATTTGCGCCCGCTGTTTTTTATAGAAACAAAGTTATTCGACGTATATAGCCTTTTAAATTTTGCGGTACTTATCAAGAACTTCCATGTTAAGTTCTACACCTATACCTGGAGTGTTAGGAATATGAACGTAACCGTCTTTATCTAACTTGAAGTGATTTTTGATTAAAGTTTTACTTAAAACTGTTTCTTGTGCGCAATATTCTAAGATATCGGCATTAGGGATAGCGGCGATAAGTTGAAGAGTTGCACCGATTAAGATACCAGTTTTAAATGCGTGTGGGATAAGTTTTTTACCGCGAAGTTGTGCCATATCGGCAATCTTCTTAGCCATAGTAATACCACCACAACGGCTCATATCAGGTTGAACGATGTCAACTTTGCCATTTTCCAACATATCGTGGAATTCATACATTGTACCGAATTCTTCACCAGAAGCAAGTGAAATGTTGATATTATCAGCAAGTCTGCCAAAGTCGGGCGTTCTATCTGGAGCAAAAGGTTCTTCAAGCCAATAAATCTTTTGCTTTTCATATTCCTTTGATACACGGAGAGCATATTTATAGTCGGTCCATCTCATGCCAATATCTATCATAAGACGGTTGTCGCCAACTGCTTCACGGCAGTATTCAACGAGTTTAATATCCTTTTCTTCACTTTCACCAAGTGCACCCCAGCCGAACTTATATCCGTGATAGTTGCAGTCTGCTTTGTGGTGAGCAACAAGCTCGTCTATTTCTTGTTTAGTTCCAGGCATTAAAACTGAGCAGTATGCAGGGATTTTATCTCTAAATTTACCACTGATGAGTTTTGAAACGGGAAGACCGTATTTTTTACCAGTAATATCCCAAAGTGCAATATCAATACCGCTCATTGCGTGGATACCAACGCTTCTTCTGGTGTAATAGTAGCTATAATAGTACATTTTGTGCCAGAGATATTCAACGTTTGTAGGATCTTCACCGATAAGGATTTCCTTAAGTCCTCTGCATTGGTCGTGTGATGCGGGCGTTTCAACGATTGCCTTTACAACCTCGGGTGAGCTATCAACTTCACCAATACCGGTAATACCTTCGTCGGTATGCACTAAGATAACGGCGGTATCTTGAC